>JBILBQ010000166.1:0-3612 GCA_044353615.1 Algoriphagus sp.
TGAGCCAGGATCAAACTCTCCATTGTATGTTGTCTATTATTATAAGTCAGTCTACAGGTAAATTATACCCGTAAACCACCCCATTCTCAGGTTAATCTTTTTTGCCTTACATCACTTCAAAGAACTTTTTTTCCAACGAATTTGGAAAATAGCGAGACCCTGGCCCCAAATGCGAGTGCAAAGATCGGATTTAGTTTCTTCTTTACAAAACCCAGTCTTGAAAAAAATAGAAAAATCACGAAATCAACACTCAAAACTTCCCGACTCCCAAGACATATTCTTGAACGGGAGTGCAAACATAGCGCACCCAAATAGATTACGCAAGAATTTCAGCAACAAAAATCGTAATCTTTCCCTAGGTCAGAATTTACCCACTAAAAATCAGGACTTTCCTTTTTTAAATAAGGGTACCGTACTGCAAGGCTCCCCAAACATCAGGCTCTTCGCCTCTCGCTGGATTAAGGACACCAAACGACCATAAGCAAAAAGCGGAATAGCCACCTTGCTGCATCCTTTTACCACTACCGTACGGTCTTTAAAGGTCTCCAAGGGAAGCTTAGATAGGGTGTCTTCCACGATGTACTGCTCCAAAGCCATCAAATCCCCAACACAATAGCCCTTGGCCACGCCCTCCAAATAAGTGCAAACGAGCATAAAAGCCCAGGTAGGCACAATGGCATCCGCACTAGAGGTAACTGCCACCCACTTGCCCTGATAGGAATTCCAATCCATGGATTTCAAGGCAGCACGAAACTCTTTTTCGCGGAGCACCAAGCCCTGCTCCAAATAATCCGAGAGATCAAAACCCATTCGTTCCTCCTGCGGATAAAATTCCTCCATATTCAAGGATACGATCGCACTGGCAGCAACTCGATTGATTAATTCACTCATAGCTTTAGTAACGGATTCTTAGTGGATTGCAATGCCTTAAACTCCTTTAAGTAGTTGGGAACGAAATAAGCGAGATCCTCCCATTCTTGGCGGGCAAATTTCTCAAAAGCAAGCACCCCCATATTTTTTGCCGAAAGGGAACTCTCCCAACCTTCTACAAACAGAGCATTGACATGCTGAACTTCTTCTTTGACCTTTTCCACGCCATCCCCAACAAAATATACCTTCCCTTTTTCCAAAACGGAAGCAAAGACTCCTTCCTCCAAAATCACCGCTTCAATCGAGCTGATTTCTTGAATGGAATCCCCAAAAGTTTGCGTATACACTTCCTTTCTTCGCGCATCCAAAACCGCTACCACAAACTCCCCAGATATTATCTTCTGGCTGGCAGCCATAGCTTGCAAGGTATTGATCCCAATCAAAGGGATCTCCAAGGCATACGCGATTCCTTTGGCAGTAGAAACTCCAATCCGTAGTCCGGTATACGAACCCGGCCCCTGGGAAACGGCAACTGCGTCTAGGTCAGACAAACGTAACTCCGCCTGCTTCATCGCTGCGTCTACCAAGTCCAACAATTTTTCTGCATGTGCCCCCGGCTCATTGATTTCTGATACAGCAAGCAACTCCCCCCGCTCATGTATCGCCACCGAACAAATGGATGTAGAAGTCTCAAGGGAAAGTATCCGAGCCATGATCAATTACTTACCTGGTCCTGACAATGCCTTGGCCATCCGTGTAGGCGTAGCAAAATACTCCTTCGCCAATTCGATCACCGGATCTCCTTGAAGACCTGCCTCAATCATTCCCTCTTGGAAATAATAGCGTGACACAATTTCTTCACTAAGGATCTTTTTGATCTCTTTTTGATGCGTATCCAAGTCATTTTCTTTACTGTGATTGACCCTGGATTTGATTTGTTCCAACTGATCTTTTACTTCGTCAAAATAGGATTCCTTCGCCAAATATTTCTCCATGTCCTGAACAGACTTCTCGGAATAAGTAGTGTAATCGTATTCTTTTCCCTCCAAAAACTTTTTGAAGTCCGCATATACCTCCTCAGTCACCTGGTAGGCGCTTGGACTCGCTAAAGTCGGATGCTTGTAAAAATACGTGGTCGCATAATCAAACACATGATTGCCCGCCACCAAGGTGTAAGAAATAGGAGCATATCCTTTTTCAGTTACCTTTTCGTCCGGCTCTATGCCCGCTCCATCCAAGACAACCCTCCCATTGGCGGTTTTGAAGGCCTTTCTCAACGAATCTGGAACAGTTCCTGCGGAACCGTCCTCCCTCGATTTGGCATAATCAATGGCTTGGATACAGCGACCACTTGGAATGTAGTACTTGGCTGTAGTGACCTTTATTTGTGAATTGAAACTTAAAGGCAAGGTAGTTTGCACCAAACCTTTGCCAAAGGACTTCTGTCCCAGCAATACTGCCCGATCGTAATCTTGAAGCGCACCCGCCACAATTTCGGCTGCAGAAGCACTTCGCTCATTGATCAACACTATAATTTCGATTTTGGTGTCAACTGGAGTCTTGGTCGTTTTATAGGTGTAATTGACCTGCTGCAATTTTCCGATCGTCTTCACGACCTCTCTGCCTTTCGGAATAAATAGGTTGACGATTTCTACCGCCTCATTGATCAGTCCTCCTGGATTGTCTCTTAAGTCCAAGACGAGCTGGGTTGCCCCTTGGGCTTTCAAACTCACCAAGGCATTTCGAACCTCCGCAGAGGCGTTGGTTGTAAAATCGGAAAGTTTGATGTATCCCGTCTTCTCATCCAACTTTCCATAAAAAGGAACATTTTTCAAGCTAATTTTTTTCCGATTCAACGAAAATCGCAGCGTATCTTCTCCCCGCTTCACGGTCACCGTCACGCCGGTATTCGCCGGTCCTTTCAATAGTTCGGATACTTCTGATGTAGTTTTTTTCAGCACGGAAATGCTGTCCACCTTCAAAAGAAGATCTCCAATCCGCATTCCTCCGTTTTGCGCAGGGAAGCCCGTGTAAGGCATGATCACGATATTTCCTTCCCCTCTATTGCCAATCAAAGCTCCCACTCCAGCATATTCTCCGGTGGTGAGCATCCGGAAATCATCCGACTCTTCCTCTGGAATGTATTCCGTGTAGGGGTCCAACTCTTCCAACATGGCTTGAATCCCCACGGTCAACAATTGCTCGGGATCAATTTGGTCCACATAGTAAGTGTCCAGCTCTCGAATCAGGGAAGCAAAAATGTCAATGCTTTTGGCAATGGCAAAAAGCCGGTCATTCTTCGCTTGGAAAGCTACGATCCCACCCAATACTAAAAGGGCAGAAAGCCAAAGCACTACTGGACGCTTAATTTTTTGAATCATGTTTCCCTAAATTTTTAGACAATTCATTTGGTAATTTTTGAAGCACCAACTTCATTTTGGGTTCAAGCTCTGAAAAGGACATACCCGCCTCTCCTACAAAAATAAAGCCCAAAAGAAGCCCAGCAGGGGGAAGCATTGATTTATTCAATCGGTACGCTTCTTTCAACCTGCGCTTGATGTAATTCCTTCCCGTCGCTTTTTTGATCTTCTTCTTGGAAACAGAAAAGAGGACCTCGTTGGAAGTATCTTCCAATCCTTCCCCAACCCAAAATATAATCTTGAATGGGTACAAAAAAAAAGAGGAACCTTTTTCGAAAAGTTCCTTTATGCTTTTTTCGGCATGAAGCCGCTCTGATTTCGG
>JBILBQ010000167.1:0-3600 GCA_044353615.1 Algoriphagus sp.
GCAGTAGTAGCAGCCATCACCAACGGAAAAGGTTCAGTGACCTTGACTACCGTAAGCGGTGGAAAACTAACTGCTTCTATGGATAACGGTAAAGTGAAATTGACTGACGAAGCTGGAAATGCAGCTTATGTAATTGTAGCTGATTTGAAAGCAACCAACGGAGTGATTCACGTGATCGACAGCGTGGTACTTCCAAAGTAATATTCCTAATCCTATTGGATTAAAAACGCTCCGGAAATAATCCGGAGCGTTTTTTTATTCCATTGACCAAAAGCATTCAAAAATTACTCTTTTACCTCATGACGGGCTATTCATTCTTAAGGCGGTTTACCGCATTTTTTTTTGCTTCCTCGCCTAGTTTCCTAAACTAAACAAAAGGATAACCTCCCTTGCTAGCAGTTTTTCTATTATATATTTAGGTTCCTGCTTTTATTGACTCCAATAACATGGCTTCTAGACGAAATTTCCTAAAATCAGGCCTTTTGACACTATCACTAGGGACCCTGGTCCCTTCGCTAGTTCAGGCTAATCCGACCACCCCTCCCTCCCAAAGTCTGCTCAGCCAGCTCCTCAAGTCCATGACCCGGCACACGGTTTGGAAAGAGCTGGCATCCATTCCCTTTTCTTTTCCCAGTCACCATTGCCAAGGCATGGTAAAAATTGGGGAAAATTATTGGGTCAGCTCGGTGGAAGTCCTCCCAGAATTTGCAGGAGATCGTTCCCACGGAAAAGGATATTTATTTCAGGTAAGTGCAACAGGCCAACTCTTAACTAGCCTAGAACTCGGGGAAGGACCATTGTACCATCCCAGTGGCATCGACTTCGATGGTTCACACATTTGGATAGCCCTTGCGGCCTATAAGCCCAACAGCCAATCGATCATTTACCAAGTTGACCCATTCCAAATGATCGTAAAAGAGGTTTTTAGATGGGAGGATCACCTCGGGGCAATCGCACTCAATCCGGACACCCAAATCTTGCACGGTGCCAGCTGGGGTTCCCGCCGACTTTACCAATGGGATAGGAAAGCAATTGAAAAAAACCAGGGTTCCTCGGAACCCATACCCTCCACCAGCCAACTTAATTCCTCAAGCTACATCGACTACCAAGACAACCAATACCTAGGCGGAGGAGAAATGCTTTATTCAGGGGTGGCAACCTATAAAAAACCGGGAGAGCCTGTCTTTTCGCTTGGGGGACTGGAAATCTGGGATGTACTCCAAGGTCAAGTTGTTCATCAGGTTCCAATACCCCTCTGGTCACCGAAAACAGGCAGAGTGATGACTCAAAATCCTTGCTTTTTGGAAGCCGTAGCCCCAAATCGAGTGCGAGCCTATTTTCTCCCAGACGATAACGAGTCTACGCTGTATGTCTACGAAGCTGCGGTGGAACTATCGCAAGGAAAACAAGCCCTTTAAGCAACAATCCTTGGAGAAATACCAGGTCAAAATTGACTTGCCAAATTTATTTTATTGGTTTCCTGAAAATCAGGCAATGTTGCCAGGGTAGATTGCTGATATTTTTTTCAAAGGTAAAGCCGGCAGCCTTAAACTCTTTTACCGCCTGTTGCTGGCTCATTTTGTGAATGGCTTTGATTGGCACATTCGGGTCTTCAGCCCTGAACTCTACCAATACCAACTTACCCCCAGGCTTGAGTGCTTCCAACATGGATAGCGCCATCTCGTAAGGAAAAGAAAACTCGTGGTACACATCCACCAGCAACATCATGTCCATGCTGTTTGCCGGCAATGAAACTGCCTTTTCTGTTCCCAACACGGGAATGATATTCTTTTTCCCTTCACGCTTGATTCGATTAGTCAAGTACGCAATCATCTCCCGTTCCACATCCACGGCATACACTTTTCCGTTGCCCACCATGTTGGATAATAGCGTGCTGTGGTAGCCACTTCCAGCACCAATGTCTGCAATGACCATCCCGGGCTTTAGGGCGAGATTTTTTAATAGTAAGGAGGTGTTTTCCTCCTGCTCCCTTTCTTGTCGTTCAAGCCAGTCAATTCCAAAGTGGCTCATTACCTGCGCAATTTGGCGCCCCATGTACCATTTGCTGATGCCATTGGGATCCCCCGGCTTCACAATGTACCGCTCCTGTGCGGCAAGGGTAGCGGCCTGCAGGAATGCGAAAATTAACAGGGTAACTCGCAAGGAGGTTTTCATGATGGATTGGTTTTTAGGATTGTCCCTAAGTATACCCGTAGCTCAATAGGAATGTTTCCCAGTAACGGTATCGCTCAGAGCCGATAAGGCTACAAATTAAACAAAGAAACTGCCATAAATAGGATAAAAACCCCGAGCAGGAGAAGTACTTGCAAAAATCCAAGCCAAGAGAAAAGTAGCAACGTCTTGCCCCAGCTCTTTCCAAAAAATCGCTTGAAGCTCATCAGGTAATACCCCAGCCAAACGACTGTAAGCAATTGAGCTAAGGTCTCCAGCCACCCTTGCTCTGTACTGAGTGCCACATAGTCTATTCCATATTGGATAAATAGAAAGAAAAACTGGCTGGTAGTTTCGTATAAAATAAAAACAAGGTGATCGATGTACCAAAAGTGCTTTCTCCTGAAAAAAACTAATTTGGAAATTAGGGCCAATAAGGGCAAGGAAATTAGCAAGAGCTGTGGCAATCGCTTTAGCACTTCCTTCCCTAATGCACTCGTAAAGCTGGTAGTGTCCCCATATTTTTCCTTCAACTCATACACCTTCTCTAAAAATCGGAGCTCGAGCCCTGAAGCTCGCTGTTCTGGGGAAAGGGTCGCCTGATTTGCTTGAAATGCTTGAAAATTTTCAAAATCAGTTTGAATTAGTGTTCCATCGTCGCTGCTATCTGCTACTGCCAACCCTTCATTTAGCCCGTCAAAAAATCCGTGAGCTACTTCTTCAGAAGAAGATTGCTGCACCTGGGATGCAAGCGGAAAGGTGGAAGAAGCATCTTGGGAAGGCAAGGCCAAAAAATTGATCACTAAGAAATAAAAGGCAGAAGTAAACAGGTAAAATCGAACTGGATTGACATAGGCGGTACGCTTTCCTTCCAGATAGGCTAGCGTAAGCGCACCAGGTTGAGAAAGCATGAGCCGAATGGAACGTATAAATCGCCCATCGTAATTAAAAAATTCGCCAAAAAATACGAGCAAAAGTTGCCCTACCGACTGTTTCAAAGGTAGATTCTGCTGCCCACACTGTGTGCAAAAATTCCCTGACAAGGGCTCATTACAGTTGAGACAAGTAGAATCGGGTTGCGGGTTCATCAGTTCAAAAATATAAAAATTGAAATGAATTCAATGCTTCAATTCTAGTAGTTCCTAGCACCGATGACTCCAAAAATTTGCGCAGTTCCCTACTTGCACTTGTATTAAAGCCTCCCTTCAGGTAAATCAGGGATGAATTAATTACACAAAACCCTATATTTAACTATTCTGCATTCAAGAACTACTAAAATTTAACCCAAATGAAAACCTACCCAAGCATATTCAATGATGTGATTGGCCCGGTCATGCGAGGCCCTTCGAGTTCACATTGTGCTGCATCCATTCGAATTGGACGAATGTGCCGCGACTTGATGGATGGAGATATCCAAGAGGTGTATGT
>JBILBQ010000168.1:0-3576 GCA_044353615.1 Algoriphagus sp.
AACTACGAAAAAAGGGATCCAGCTCCTCGTTATCAATTGCCACTTTCTCCAGAAGAAAGTATGAAATTGGTGCAGCTACCGATTGAATTTGAAATGGAATTGTTTGCTAGCGAGCCCATGATCATCAATCCGATGGCCATGGCTTGGGACGAGCGCGGCAGATTGTATGTGATCGAAACAGTGGATTATCCAAATGAGGTTCGCACTGAAGGCGGCAACGACAAAATCAAAATACTCGAAGACACAGATGGTGATGGCAAAGCTGATAAAGTCACTGTTTTTGCCGACAAATTGAATATCCCCACTTCGATCATGGCCGTTAATGGCGGCATCTTGATCTCCATGGCACCTGATTTTATATTCCTCAAAGACACCAATGGAGATGATGTGGCAGATGTACGGGAAGTGGTGATTACTGGCTGGGGCAAAAGCGATACCCATGCTGGTCCTTCCAATTTGAAATATGGCTTCGATAACAAAATTTGGGGTGTATTGGGTTATTCAGGCTTCAACGGAGAAGTGGGTGGAAAATCCCATTCCTTTGGACAAGGCGTTTACCGATTTACTCCCAATGCTAGCGAGCTCGAATACTTGGGCAGCTCCTCCAATAATACCTGGGGCTTGGGCTTTACGGAAGATTTCGAAACCTTCCTCTCTACTGCCAATGGACAACACAGCGTGTATTTTTCAATGGCCAACAAGTTCCTAAAGCGTCCCATCTTCCAAGGATCTGCAAATACGGTACATGGCATCGATAGCCACTACGACATGCCTCACCTCACTCCTTTCCTTCGTCAGGTAGACTGGTTTGGAGGGTATACCGCTGCTGCAGGACATAATTTTTACACTGCACGTAGTTTCCCTGAATCCTATTGGAATCGCATTGCTTTTGTAGCTGAACCTACAGGCCGAGTATTGCATAAGGCTGTTATCAATCCAGATGGATCAAGCTACAAGGAGAAAAACGGTTTCAATATCCTCGCCAGCTCTGACGAATGGTTTTCCCCAGTTCATGCAGAGGTAGGCCCAGATGGAGCCCTTTGGGTGGCCGACTGGTATAATTTTATCATTCAGCACAACCCTACCCCTCGTGGTTTTGAAAATGGAGAAGGCAATGCCTACATCAACCCACTTCGAGACAGCAAGCATGGCCGTATCTACAGAATTAGCTACAAGGGAGGCAAGGATGCGAAAACATTCGATTTGAAAGACGCAAAACCTTCAAAGCTTATCGAAGCGCTCAAAAGTGATAACTTGTTCTGGAGAATGACTGCCCAGCGCTTGATCGTAGAGCGAAAAGAAAAATCAATCCTAAAGGACCTTTATTCACTCATCGGCAACCAATCCCAAGACAAGGTGGGCATCAACGGTCCAGCAATCAATGCCTTATGGGCACTGCATGGTTTGGGTGAATTGACTGGAAAAAATCAAGAGGCAACCGATGCCGTAGTAAAAGCACTCAGCCATCCATCTGCTGCAGTACGCAAGAATGCGCTTCGGGTACTTCCACGAAATGAGGCTTCTTCCAAAGCGATTCTAAGCAGCAATTTGTTGCGAGATGCGGATTTGCATACCCGTAAAGAAGCATTTTTAGCACTTTCTGAAATGCCATCTTCAACGGATGCAGCTAAGAAATTGATGGAAGAAGCCAAGCAGGAAGAGAATGGAGCAGATCCATTCCTACCTCAAGCCATATTTGCAGCAGTATTGACTCATCCATCCGAATTTGCAAAGCGAGATGCAAAAGCAGCAATCCAAGCTTCCGGAGAAAGCCCTCTCCCACTTCCTGACCGAATCAGCAGAAGCTTGGTAGCGGAGCAATACCCTCTCGACCAACGCAACAGCATTTTATTCCCGCCTGATGTAACGGGCAAGGAAATAGGAATTCGCATGATCCTCTCCAAAGGAGACAATCCACTCGATGGCGTAATGATGGCACAAGGCAACAATACGAATGGCTATAGCCTCTACATTTACCAGGATGCCCTTCATTTTGCGGTTGCCCAGGAGGATAAGCTCACCATAATCAGTTCCAAAAAAGGTCTTCCTACCACACAGTTTGTTGTAGATGCTACCCTTGTGGCGGACGGTACCCTTTCCTTGCAAATCAATGGGCAAGAAATTGCCAAGGGCAAGACCAAAGGAGTATTTCCAAAGGCACTTAGTCCTAACAGGGTCCGCGTAGGCTCCAACGACAGTAAAAATGTGGTCGGTAAGTACGAAGGCAACTGGTGGTTTGGAGGAAGATTGAGCAAGAACTCTATGCTGACGCTCAAGAAACCGGGTTCCGAAATAGCGCTGGTAGCTAGTTTACCTACACTAACCAATACAACTGGAGCCACCGCTATCAAATTGGGCGTGATACCTCATGAAATGAAATTTGACAAGCCTTCCTTTACGGTGCAGGCTGGAACTCAAGTGACCATTGATTTTGAGAACCTGGATTTCATGCAGCACAACCTGGTTATCGGTAAAAAAGGAAGCATGGAAGTGATTGGCAAGGCAGCAGATGAACTGGCAAAAAATCCAAAGGGTGCAGAACTGAACTATGTTCCTGAAATCCCAGAAGTGATCATTGCCACTGTGCTAGTTAGTCCAGAAGGCAAGGAAACGCTAGTATTTACCGCACCTACCGAACCAGGAGAATATCCATTTGTATGTACCGTGCCAGGTCACTGGAGAATCATGAATGGCATCATGGTCGTACGAAAGTAAACCATGGCATTGGACGTAACCTTTGGGGTAAGTACCTGGCTTTGGACTTCCCCATTTAATCGAGAGACGATTGCATTGTTTCCGAAGATCAAAAGCTATGGCTACGATGCTGTGGAAATTCCTGTGGAAGATACTTCCTTGATTGACCTTGACCTGGTAAAAAAGGCCTTGGCAGATGAGGGTCTAAAAGCCATCATTTGTGGTGCTTTTGGGACCAGCAGGGACTTGACGCATGATGATCCGGCTTTCCACCAAACCTGCTTTACCTACCTGGACTCCTGTTTGGAGATCGCCAGCGAACTGGGAGCAGGTTTTGTGGCGGGTCCTATGTATTCGGCTGTAGGCAAGGCACGACTCGTATCTCCTGAGCAGCGTCAAGTAGAATGGGACCGAGCGGTCAGCAATCTCAGAAAAGTTTGCCGTCGTGCAGGAGAATTTGGACTGGATCTAGCCATTGAGACCCTCAATCGCTTTGAAACAGACCTGATCAACACCTCTGAAGACCTGATGCGCTTGATTGGGGACATCAACGAACCTCAAGCGAAAGCGGTTTTGGATGGCTTCCACCTCAATATCGAGGAACCTGAATTGGAGTCAGCGATTCGTCGCGTAGGCGATAAATTGATCCATGTGCAGGTATCGGAAAATTACCGAGGTACTCCAGGAACTGGCCAGACAAATTGGGCTGCTTGGAAGCGAGGCCTAGAAGCCATTGATTACCGAGGTACGATCTCCATCGAAAGCTTTACTCCTCAAGTGAAGGAGCTTGCAGGGGCAGTTTGCATCTGGAAACCCTTGGTACCGAGTCAAGATGGATTTGCTAAGGATGGCCTCGAATTCCTCAAAAAATGGGCAGCTGCA
>JBILBQ010000021.1:0-36713 GCA_044353615.1 Algoriphagus sp.
ATGCTTGGCTTTCAAGAGTTCTAGGAGTTGCTTCTCCTCTTCAGTCAGCTCAACTGCCTTTTTCTCTGCGCGCATCTGAGGAAAAAACAACACTTCCTGTATGGTAGTATTATCTGTTAACAGCATAGTCAAACGGTCGATACCAATCCCCAATCCAGAGGTAGGTGGCATCCCGTATTCCAAGGCACGAAGAAAATCTTCGTCCATGGCCATTGCTTCATCGTCACCTCTAGCGGCAAGCTTCAGCTGTTCCTCAAAGCGCTCGCGCTGATCAATCGGATCATTGAGCTCGGTGTATGCGTTGGCAATTTCTTTTCCATTTACAAACAGCTCGAAGCGCTCAACCAATCCTGGTTTGCTTCGGTGCTTTTTGGCAAGCGGCGTCATCTCGATCGGGTAGTCCGTGATGTAGGTGGGTTGAATCAAATTGGCTTCCACCTTGGCTCCAAAGATCTCATCGATCAATTTGCCTTTGCCCATGGAGGCATCCACCTCAATCTTTAATTGTGCGCAGACCTTCCGAAGACCCTCTTCATCGAGTTCACTGACATCTATTCCCGTATATTCCTTGATCGAGTCAAACATCGTCAAACGACGGTAAGGGCCTGCAAAATCAATTTTCTTGTCTCCAACCGATACCTGCGTCACACCATGAATGGTCTGGGTTACTTTTTCGAGCAACTGCTCCACCATTTCCATCATCCAGATGTAATCTTTGTAGGCCACGTAAATCTCCATGGAGGTGAATTCCGGATTGTGTGTACGGTCCATGCCCTCGTTGCGGAACATCTTGCCAAACTCGTACACCCCATCAAATCCACCCACAATCAATCGCTTTAGGTAAAGTTCGTTGGCGATCCTCAAGAATAAAGGCATATCCAGCGTGTTGTGATGCGTCTGGAAAGGTCGCGCTGCGGCTCCCCCATGAACTGCCTGAAGAATGGGGGTTTCCACTTCCAACCAGCCATGATCGTCAAAGTAGCGACGCATGTTGGAGATAATTTTGGAGCGGGTAACAAAAGTCTTTTTCACATCTGGGTTTACCGTCAAATCCACATAGCGCTGTCTGTAGCGCTGCTCTGGATCGGTAAATCCATCGTAAATGGTACCCTCCTCATCTCTTTTTACAATAGGAAGTGGCTTTACGGCTTTTGAAAGAACCGTAAGTTTGGTCACATGCAAGGAGATTTCCCCTGTTTGGGTGGTGAAGATGTATCCTGTGACACCGATAAAATCACCAATTCCCAAGAGCTTTTTGAAAACAGTATTGTAAAACTCTGGATTCTCATCAGAAGAGATATCATCTCTTCGCACATAGATCTGTAGTCTGCCTGTGGAATCCTGAATCTCAGCGAAAGAAGCGGAACCCATAATTCTCCGGCTCATCAATCGCCCTGCTATGGATATATCCTTGTAATCCGTTTTACTATTTTCATAGTTTTTGTGGATATCCTCCGCAGTGGCATTGATTACAAAAGATTCAGCAGGATACGGGTTGATGCCTAAGGAATAGAGTTCCTCTCGGTCTTTTCTTCGTTCCAGTTCCTGTTCGCTTAAAAGTTGCATGGGATTGTAGGTTCTAATTTTTTGTTTCTATTTCTTCAATTACTTCAGTCTTCTCCGCTTCATTTCTTTGCGAACCAGTTCAAACTCCCGGCTGCTTTGTCCTGCGATAGAAGAGTTTTCGGATGCACGTCTACTCAGGTAGGGCATCACTTTCTCTACTGGGCCATACGGCACATATTTCACCACCCGATAGCCCGCATTCGCAAGGTTAAAGGAGATGGAATCACTCATTCCAAAGAGCTGTGAGAAATATACCAACTCAGATTCAGCAGCAATGCCGTGCGTATCCATCAGTTCGGTGAGTGCTACACTGCTCTTTTCATTGTGCGTGGCACAAACGAGGTGAATGTGATTTTCAACCGAATAATGAATTGCGGCATCGTAATCTCGATCCGTAGCAGCCTTGTTGGGCTGAATGGGGTCTAGATATCCTTCCGCTTGGGCTCTTTTCCTTTCTTTTTCCATGTAAGCACCGCGCACTGGCTTCGCTCCAAACAAGTAACCTTCCTTTTGAGCAACTTGGTGCGCTTGTTTGAGACGCGCCAAGGAATCGTGACGGTACATTTGGTAGGTATTGTAGACCACACAGCGGCTGCTGTTGTACTTGGCCATGGCTTGGTACGCCAGCGTGTCGATGACGTCCTGAAACCAACTTTCCTCAGCATCTACCAATATTTTTAGTCCCAGATCATGTGCAGTCTTGCACAGGCGATCTACTCGGCCTTCTAGACGGGCAAAAGCTTCTTGCTCAGCAGGAGTTAGGGCTTGATTTGCTTGGATTTTTTCTAGGATCCGATAATCCCCAAGTCCGGTCACCTTAAACACCCCAAAGGGCATGTAGTCCGTCTTGGCAGATTCTACCATAGTTTGATTGATTTCTTCTGTAGTAGCTTCAAAGCTTGCCTCATCTCCTTTTCCTTCTACCGAAAGGTCTAGGATTGAATGTACGCCGTAGTTGGCCAAGCGCTTGCATGCACGTACACTTTCTCGAATGGTCTCACCTCCACAAAAATGTCCAAACATGGTTTTTTTCATGATGCCTTTGACAGGCAGGTGCAATTGAAACGCCAAATCAGCCAACTTGATCCCAAGAGTAGACAAAAAGTTGTTGTTGAGGGTTGCGAAAATCAGATACATCTTACGGAGTTCTGCATTACTCTTGGAAGCAAAGGCTACTTCCAAATTCTCAAAAGAAATAGTGGGTTTGACGGGCATAGCGCGCATTTATGGGGGCAAAGATAGTAGAAAAACAGAGTCACTTGGGTTTTGTTTGGGATTTAGGTAAGCGAAAAAGATTGGATTTTTCTTAGATGAGGAAACTTTGAACGCTTCCTAGTGGTTTTTCAAGCATGAATCCAGGTATAAAGCAACTTTTCCCATTCTTAGAAAACTCCCCAACTGATACCCCTTTTGTCATCGCAGGGCCCTGCAGTGTAGAAACTCCAGAGCAGCTCGAGTCTACGGTAAGCCAGTTGGCCGGTGATGGCATATCGCTCATCCGAGCGGGAGTATGGAAACCCAGAACCCGCCCCAATGGCTTTGAAGGACTAGGAAGCCTTGCTTTGCCTTGGCTTCAAGAGACAAAGAAAAAAAATAAGGTAAAAGTTGCGGTGGAAGTCGCTACAGCCTACCATGTAGAAGAAGCCCTTCGAGCAGAAATGGATGTGCTTTGGATTGGAGCTCGCTCCACGGTAAATCCATTTACAGTAACTGAAATCGCAGAAAGTCTCCGAGGAGTTGACATCCCAGTTTTAGTCAAAAACCCCATTAATCCAGATTTAGGACTTTGGCTAGGCGCTTTTGAGCGGCTGGAACAAGTGGGTCTGAATCGACTGGGTGCAGTTCACCGTGGATTCTCAAACTTCAGAGATACCCTCCACCGAAATAGCCCCATGTGGGAATTGCCCATTGAATTTAGAACCCTCCGACCTGAACTCGTCCTCATCAATGATCCTAGCCATATTTCTGGGAAGCGAGCCTTGGTAAAGGGCATTGCGCAGCATGCATTGGACTTGAACTTTGATGGCTTGATGATCGAATCCCATGTAAATCCTGATCAAGCCTGGACCGATGCGGCACAGCAGCTGACCCCTGCAGACTTGCACGTACTGATGGGAGAACTCCTTATACGAAATGAGAATTTTGGGAGCAATGAAATCCCCAATCCCTTGGAAGAAATTCGACAGCAAATCGACGAAGTAGACCGAGGATTGCTTGAAGTGCTGAGCCGGCGCATGCATTTGGTTGAACAAATAGGATCCTACAAAAAGCAAAACAATGTGGCCGCATTCCAATTGGAGAGGTGGCAAGAGATCCTTTCTAGCCGTCCAAATTGGGCGAAAGCTTTCCAATTGAATCCCGAGGTGGTAACAGAATTGTTTCGAATCATTCATCAAGAGTCCATTCGTAAGCAAACCGAACTGCTAGACGAATAAAAAGACTAGGACTGTAAATAGGGTAATCTAGGGAAACGACTTATTCATTTCTTGTTAAGAAAAATATATACAAGCTATTATTTTAAATTATATGTTTTTAGAAAAATATTATTCTGTTTCAGACAAGTAGCCTATTCAAAATTGAAATATTGTAAAAGTTAGAACCGGTTTATTAGAGAATTGACAATTTATTGTAGAAAAAATAATTTTGCTTTTAAAAAATAGCCGATTACATTTACAACATGTTCATCACAGCCGCGATCTATTTTAGCTTCTTTTACTTTTACTTTCGACAGAAGAATCGAATCGGAGCTGTGTATTGTCTAGCCAAAAACTAAAAACAAATAACAACAGAAAGCCCGATTCGAAAGAGTCGGGCTTTTTTTATTTAACCGTAGTACTATGAAGCCGCACAAGCAAATTAAAGACTGGGGACTTGGTCTCAGCAACCCAATGATCATCGGAGGACCCTGCTCAGCAGAAACCCCAGAGCAGATTGCACAAATCTGTTCCGAGATGAAGGAAAATCAAATCATTCCCCAGGTATTCCGAGCGGGCATTTGGAAGCCCCGCACACGACCTGGATCTTTCGAAGGCGTTGGAGAGGAAGGACTGAAGTGGTTGGAGATTGTTCGAGAGGAACTCCATATTCCAATTACTGTAGAAGTGGGTAATGCCGCTCACGTAGAAATGGCACTCAAGCACAACATCGAAATTTTATGGATTGGGGCGCGCACTACAGTTAACCCATTTGCAGTGCAAGAAATTGCAGAGGCCCTTCGCGGTGTTGACATTCCTGTGATGATCAAGAATCCAATGAATCCAGACTTGGAGCTTTGGATGGGAGCTCTAGAACGAATGTATGCTGTGGGTATCACCAAGCTGGCAGCCATCCACCGTGGCTTTTCAGATGCTTATGACAAGCGCTACCGCAACAAGCCCAACTGGTCTATGCCGATTCACCTGAAGCGGGAATGGACAGGCATGGAAGTAATCAACGATCCTTCTCACATTGTTGGACGTAGAGACGGCTTGCTGGAAGTTGCCCAAAGCGCGATGAACTTTGGTTTGGATGGCTTAATGATCGAAACTCACCACGATCCAGATAAGGCCTGGTCAGATGCCAAGCAGCAAGTGACTCCACAAAGACTAAAGGAAATGATCGATTCGATCGAATTCAAGCAGTCCTTGGAAAACATGCAACCTGATGAAAAATTGTTTGATCTACGACGCGCAGTAGACCACTTAGACGATCAGCTCTTGGATATTCTACAGGAACGATTTTCTGTTATTGATCAGATTGGGTCACATAAGCGTGCCCACAACCTCACCGTATTCCAATCGGATAGATGGAAAGAGGTGATGGACTCTAGAACTGAAAAAGGAGTCAAAAAACAACTGAGCGAAAAATTCATGAAAGAATTGCTCTACTGCATCCATGAGGAGTCGGTTAAGCGTCAGGAAAGACAACTTCGGGAAGCTTAATTACTCAACTAATTGTCAGCAAAGCCACATCCGCTAGTTCATTGTTAGCAGGAAGGTTTGCTAACTTTACCGGCTAGACCTAATAGATCTGTGGAAACCGTACTCTTCACAACAAACATTCAAAAATCCCTCTCAGAGGAACTTCATTCGCGAAGCTATTCCAAAGTGGTGGTGCTCATGGATGTGAACACACGCGAGCATTGCTTACCCTTGATTCAGGATGCTTTACCTTCAGATGCTGTACTAATTACAGTGCCTGCAGGGGAGCAGCACAAAACCTTGGAAACTTGCTCCAGCATTTGGACAGCGATGACCGAAGCGGTACTCGATCGGCATGCGCTAGTCATCAACTTAGGTGGTGGGGTGATCGGTGATATGGGTGGATTTTGCGCGAGTGTCTACAAAAGAGGAATTCCATTTTTGACCATACCCACTACCCTGCTGTCTCAGGTAGATGCGAGTGTTGGTGGGAAACTAGGGATAGATTTCATGGGATTTAAAAACCACCTGGGGGTATTTCAACTTCCTGAAAAAGTCCTAATCGCCCCTGCATTTCTCGCTACCCTGCCACACCGTGAGTTACGCTCTGGCTATGCTGAGGTGATCAAACATGGGCTAATCCGAGATTTAACTTTCTTTCGAGACCTGCCTTCAAAAGACTGGGAGCAACAAGACTGGACTCGGGTAATTCGGCATTCTGTAGGAATTAAAAAAGCGGTGGTAGCCATAGATCCTAAAGAAGCTGGCCTTCGGAAAATTCTCAATTTTGGACACAGCATCGGTCACGCGGTAGAGTCTTTTTACCTCAATAGTTCCAACCCACTGCTTCACGGAGAGGCCATCGCAGTCGGGATGATCGCGGAGGGATTTTTATCCTTCGAGAAAATAGGATTCAGCTTTGAAGAGCTAAACGAACTCAGCAGCAAATTGCTCCAGGTATTTGGGAAAGTGACCTTGAATACAAGCGACCTAGAGGTAATCTTGGATCTTTGTGCTCAGGACAAAAAAAACGAAGGAAATACGCAACTTTTCTCCCTACTACCCACCCTTGGAGATTGCAGCTTTAATATTCCGGTGACCCGTGAGGAAATCAAACATGCGATCCTCTACTACCAACAATTACCCTTGGCCTAATGGATTATCAAAAAATACAGCTGATACAGCTGACGCAAAAAAATGAGTTCTCCCGGGTAAATATCCCCCTCCCCTCCTCCAAGAGCGAATCCAACCGTGCCTTGGTGATTGATGCCTTGACGGAAGGAAAAAATACGCTGAGCAACCTGGCAGAGGCCCGTGATACCCAAACGATGATCCGGCTGCTGCACACCAATCCAGCTGTTTTTGATGTACTGGATGCAGGCACTACGATGCGTTTTCTAACTGCTTTTGCGGCAGTTACCAATCAACAAAAAGTAATGACAGGTACTCCTCGCATGTGCGAACGCCCCATCGGTATTTTGGTGGATGCCTTGCGCAGCCTGGGTGCGGAGATACATTACCTCGGAGTGGAAGGATATCCACCGCTTGCTATACAAGGATTGCGGGAGCAACTCACCCATCAAATCCGAATTCGTGGCGATGTGTCCAGTCAATACATTTCAGCTCTCTTGATGATCGCCCCCCTACTTACTCTCGGGTTGGAGCTTGAACTCGAGGGTAAAATAGGTAGCCGTACCTACATTGAAATGACTCTGCAGCTTATGGGGCAATTTGGAATTGCCTACAGCTGGGAAGGTGCTACTATAAAAATTGAACCGCAAGCCTACCAAAGCACCCAATTTACCGTGGAGAGCGATTGGTCAGGTGCAAGCTACTGGTTTAGCTTGTTGGCCTGTGCGGATGAAGGATCCTTTTTCCTGGAAGGGCTGAAAGAGAAAAGTCTTCAGGGAGATGCGGCCATTGTGGAGATCATGGCACAGTTGGGGATAAGTAGCAGCTTTCAAGAAGGAGGTTTACTACTCGAAAAGCAAGCCATAACTGGTCTCAAAGAATGGGATTTTACCCACTGCCCAGATTTGGCGCAGACCGTAGCAGTTACTTGCGCTATTTTGGGTCAAAACACCGTGTTTACAGGGCTTGAAAGTTTGCGAATCAAGGAAACTGATCGGATCCATGCCTTGCAGCAGGAATTGGCAAAGTTTAATGCTGAATTGAGGGAAATAGCGACCAACACTTTTCAAGTGATCCCATCGGTCACCATGCCGAGATTAGTGCAAATTTACACCTACGATGACCACCGCATGGCCATGGCCTTTATGCCCTTGGTTACGAAAACCAAGGTGCAGATTGAAGACCCTGAAGTAGTCAACAAATCCTATCCCAGTTTTTGGAAGCAGGTAGCCTTGGCAGGCATTCATCAAGAAACTTACAGTCCAGGCATCCTATGAAAGTAGCAATTCAAGGAATTCCTGGTTCCTTCCATCACCAGGTTGCGCTGTTGAATTTTGGGAAAGAGGCCCAAGTTCTTCCTTTCATGAGCTTCGAAGAGGTAGCCAAGTCAGTAGACTCGGGTGCTGCGGAAGTGGGCATTATGGCAATCGAAAATTCCATTGCAGGTGCGATTCTTCCAAATTACGATCTGATTGATCGCTATGAATTGTTTATTCATGAGGAATACTACTTGCCGATTTCCCATCAGTTTATGGCACTGCCAGGGCAAACTATTGCCGATATTTCCGAAGTCCGCTCCCATCCTATGGCTTTGCTGCAGTGCAAGACTTTCCTCTCGAAGCACCCTCAAATTCAACTGATTGATGACTTAGACACTGCTTCGGTTGCGAAGCGCATCCAGGAAGAGAAACTCCGAGGAGTCGCAGCCATAGCGAGTGAAATCGCTGCTGAAACCTATGGATTAGAGATTCTAGCACCACAGATTCAAACTGTGCAAGATAATTTCACCCGGTTTATATTTCTAACGAAGGAAAAATCAAACCGCAAGGAAGCTCCCAACAAGGTTTCCTTCAAGATCACCATCCGGAATGAGGCGGGAGGATTGGCCAAGCTTCTGACTATGCTTGCAGACAAAAACCTGAATTTGAGTAAAATTCAATCCATCCCGTTGATGGACAAGCCTTGGGATTATGCCTTTTTTATCGATGCAGAATTTGCAGCCGAGCAAACCTACCAAGAAGCAGTGGAGCAAATGAAAGCGGAATATGGTGACTTGAAAATTTTTGGAGAATATACGAGCAGAAAAGGATGAAGGGATTTGCAAACAGGATTCAAGGGGTAGAGGAGTACTATTTTTCCGCCAAATTGCGGGAAGTCAATCGCCTACTTGCTGAAGGAAAGCCAGTATTGAATTTAGGAATCGGTTCCCCCGATCTTGCCCCCGATCGTAGCGTAATTGAAGCCTTAAAAAGCACCGCTGAAAACGAGCAGGCGCATGGCTATCAGGGATATCAAGGCATTGCTGCCTTGCGCGCAGCCATGGCCACCTATTATGAACAAGCATTTGGGGTACAGCTAGACCCCAATGCTGAGATTCTCCCTTTGATGGGTTCGAAAGAAGGCGTTCTTCAAGTCAGCATGGCCTTTTTGAATCCGGGAGATCAGGTGTTGATACCGAATCCAGGCTACCCGACCTACGCTGCAGTCACACAATTGCTTGGAGCAACCCCTATTTTTTACAACTTGGATTTGAGCAGACAGGGTCGGCCTAACTTGGAGGAACTCGAACAGTTGGATTTGAGCAAAGTAAAAATGATGTGGATTAATTATCCACACATGCCTACCGGAGCTGCAGGCTCTGAAGAACTGCTATTGGAACTGATTTTCTTTGCGCAGCGGCATGCCATTTTACTTGTGCATGACAATCCCTATAGCCATATTTTAAACCCCTCTCCTACGAGTTTGCTGGCCCTGCCAGGTGGCAAGGAGGTGGGCTTGGAGCTCAACTCACTCAGTAAAACCTTCAATATCCCGGGCTGGCGCGTAGGCATGCTTTGCGGAAAAACGGAATGGGTTGAAGCTGCACTAAAAGTCAAATCCAACATGGATTCGGGTATGTTTTTGGGCCTTCAAAAAGGAGCTATTGCAGCCCTTTCACTCGAAAAAGGCTGGTTTGACCGACAAAATGAAATCTATACTGCCCGTCGGAAGTTGGTTTGGACTCTTGCTGATCAGTTAGGGTTGACCTATGATCGAGAAGCTGCTGGACTATTTGTCTGGTGCAAAATGCCGGAAGGAGCCTCCGCCGAGGAATTGGTGGACCGGTTGCTATATGAAAAAAACATCTTTATTACGCCAGGGAAAATTTTTGGAACAGAAGGAAATACCTATGTCCGAATCTCCCTTTGCCTCCAAGAATTTAAAATTTTAGAAGCCATCAACCGCATCAAACCTACTCCCTAGCATGAAAAAAATACATCTGATTGGATTGGGCCTCTTGGGAGGATCCTTTGCACTTGCTGCCAAACAAAAATTTCCTGAACTAGTACTAACGGGGCAGGACACCAATCCGCAAAACCTCCAAGATGCACTTGCATTGGGCATCATTTCTGAAGAGGCTTCCGGACCCGATTCCGATACAGACCTTGTGATTTTGGCTACTCCGGCCAACAGTTTAGGGGATTTACTTCTGAAAACCTTGGATCAAATCGGCCCCAACACCTTAGTCTTTGATTTGGGATCCACCAAAGCAAAGCTTTGCGCTGTCGTGGCCTCACACCCCAAAAGATCCCAATACCTTGCGGCCCACCCCATCGCAGGCACGGAGTATTCAGGTCCAAAAGCTGCTTCTGTGACTTTGCTGGACCGGAAAGTAATGATCTTATGTGAGCTGGAAAAGACAGACCTGCACCTGAAAGAAAAAGCGTATCGCCTCTTTGATGCCCTGAACTTGAAACTTAGGTTTATGGATCCCGAGGAACACGACCGTCATTTGGCCTATGTGTCCCATTTATCGCATTTGACTTCCTTTATGTTGGGAAAAACTGTCCTCCAAAAAATGGAAGACGAGAAGAATATTTTTGACATGGCTGGATCTGGGTTCTCCTCAACCGTTCGCCTAGCCAAGTCAAGTCCAGACATGTGGGCACCCATTTTTATTGAAAACAAGGAGAATGTCTTAACCTCTTTGGATAGCTACATTGCGAATCTCAGTGCGTTTCGAGAAAAAATCGCTGCGGAAGATGGCGCTGGTTTGAAAAAAGAAATGGAAGAAATCAACGCCATTCGTGGGATTTTAGATTTCGGAAAGTAAAAACCCTTCTTGGCGGAGGTTAAAAAACAGCTCAAATTAGGTTTACTCAGGCGGTTAGGTTTCGTTTAAAATCTTTTCCTAACTTGATTGCCTATCCTATTTTATTGCCATGCTACGATATCTTTTAGTATTCCTAGTGCTAGCCACTTTTCAAGCGGAAGCGCAAGAGTTATGGACTGCTGTAACTCCCAGTACTGAGGCCACTGCCCGTCATGAAAGTTCATTTGTTGCCTCTGGCGGCAAGTTGTATGCCTTAGGAGGACGGGGAGTTCGTCCGATCGAGGAATTTGATCCCCAAACAAATACCTGGGTGAAGCTGGCAGATGCACCGATGGAAATTCACCATTTTCAGGCAGTCTCCTTTCAGGATGAACTCTGGATTGTAGGTGCATTAACAGGCAAGTATCCGCATGAAACTCCCATTCCAAACATTTTAATTTTCAATCCCAAGACGAAAGCCTGGAGAGAAGGCCCTGCTCTTCCCAAAAACCGGGAAAGAGGTTCTGCAGGGATCGTCGTTAGCCAAAATAAAATCTACATGGTATGCGGCATTCAGGATGGACATTTCGATGGTTTTGTACGCTGGTTTGATGAGCTGGACCCGAAGACGGGAACTTGGAAATCCTTACCGAGTGCACCAAGAGCCCGAGATCACGTCAGTGCAGCTCTGGTAGATGGCAAACTGTATCTAGCGGGTGGTCGTACCTCCTATGCCAAGATTGGCAAGGTGCTCGAGCTAACCAACAAAGAGGTGGATGTTTATGACTTTAAGAAAGGAACCTGGACTACTTTGGAAACCGAGCTACCTACGCAGCGTGCCGGAAACTCCAATTTGGGAATTGGTCCTTATTTGGTGGTAATGAATGGAGAGAGCTCCGCTCAAGCAACTTCACATGCCGATGTGGAAGTTCTCGATACACGAAGTAATACCTGGAGCAAGCTTCCCAATCTACTACAGGGTCGCCACGGCACAGGTACAGCCTATTTGAATGGAAAAATATGGGTTCATGCAGGTTCTGCCAACCGTGGGGGTGGCCCGGAACTTTCTACGATGGAAGTGCTCGAATGGAAAAAATAAGCAGGTCTGAAGAGCAGCATACTCTTTTCGGTTCAATTTTTCTTTAATTTCCAAGCGTAAAAACCAGTATAAGTGACCCCAACCCCACCTGCATCGTCTGGCACTGAAGAAAAGCTTCCTCGAAATCTTGGACTTTGGGGGATTTGGATGCTGGTAGTCAATGGCTTGATTGGAGCTGGAATATTTGGTTTACCCAGTGGTGCTGCAGCCTTGGCTGGAGAGTACAGCGTACTCGTTTATGCATTTTGCGCAATCCTAATCTTACCTATTATTTTGTGTTTCGCCGAACTGGGAAGCTATTTCCGAGGCACAGGCGGGCCAATTCGGTATGGCACCTTGGCATTTGGCCCTTTTGTAGGGTTTCAAGGAGGATGGTTGTATTACTTGGCACGATTGATTTCCTTCTCTGCCAATACGGTGTTGCTCACCGATTCCATCGCTTATTTTATTGAAGGAGCAGGTACAGGCACGGGGAGGATTATTTCTTTGGCGGTCATTTGTGTTGCGCTCAGTGTCATCAATGTCCTAGGATCAGTGGAATCGATTCGGTCCATGACGCTGTTTACTGTGATTAAATTTGCGGTACTAATTCTCCTTCCACTTGGAGGATTTATTCTTTTAGGTTCGGAGGTCATCCCTAGTTTTGATAGCCCCACACCTCCTTCAGCTGATTTGGGAGCTGCTGCCTTGCTCTTGATTTATGCTTTTGTGGGATTTGAGGGAGCAGTAGTGCCTGCTGGCGAGGCCAAGCGACCCGAGCGGGATATGCCCTTGGGATTGTTGCTGGGATTGGCCGTAGTGGCAGTCTTGTACATGGTCATCCAATTGGTATCTCAAGCTGCTGTGCCTGATCTTGCCAATTCCAAAACCCCCTTATTGGATGTTTCTGCAACCCTTTTTGGACCCGTTGGCGCCATCCTGTTGATGGTTGGAGTTGCTGCCTCAGTCCTTGCCAACCTCATCAGTTCCATGTTTTCCGCTACGCGAGTGACCTATGCCCTCTCCTTGGAAAAATCGCTACCGCGTTGGTTTGGAGAGGTACATTCCCGGTATTTGACTCCGGCCAACTCGGTCGTATTTTTTGGAGTTGCTGCCTTTTTATTGGCTGCTTTTGGTTCGTTTACGGTATTGGCAGCAATGACCGTGTTGTCTCGATTGTTTTTGTATGGCATGAGCTGTGCGGCCATACCCAAACTCAGACCACAGTTTCGAGGTGAAGGACGATTTATCTTGAAGGGTGGCTATGCAATTCCTGTTTTGGGAATCGCAGCTTGTTTGTGGCTTATGCTGCAGGTGAGTGAGCGGTCGATTTGGATGACCGCAATTTTTGTAGGCATCGGTTCTATTTTGTATTGGGTAGGAAAGCGGCAGAGCTAGTTCATTTTTTGATTCATTCCTACCGATTCTCCCAACCTCCAATCCTCTTTAATTTTGACAAAAAGCATTTTTAAACGATTTTAATTACTTATCTCACAGTTTTTATAAGATTTCTTTTCGAGTTTAGTGTATTAATTTTTCAATCTAATCCGCGTAAGGATTGGTCATGTTTCACCTCAATTTTTTACTACATGAATGCATTAAAAAACAAAGTTCAGTTGATCGGGCACTTGGGTGCCAAAGTAGATCTCAAGCAGCTCGAGTCGGGCAAATTCCTAGGTCATGTGTCGCTTGCCACCAATGAAAGCTACAAAACCCAAAAGGGAGAGCGGGTAGAAGAAACCATTTGGCATAACCTGGTAATATGGGATAAGCCTGCGGAAAACCTAGCCAAATTCACCGATAAGGGCTCAGAAATTGCGGTGGAAGGCAAGTTGACCAACCGGAGTTACACGGATAAAAATGGGGACAAAAAACTCATTACTGAAGTGATCGTCCATGAGTTTCTCCTCTTAGACAAGAAACCTAAGGATCTATAAGATGAGAATACGAGAGCCTAGACTTGAAGGGAAGGAATCCCCTTCAAATCTAGGCTTTTCGTAAATCGCGCTTAAATGTCCCCTCTAAAAATGCATTTTTCTTATCAAGGAAGCAATACCTGCTGCATTACCCTATTTTATGTTCGGTTTCCCTAAGATCATTTGCAGCTCTTGTGCAGCCTTAGCTTCTGGATACTCCAGTCCCAATAGTCTAAATATTGTGCGCGGAAGCATGGCAGAATGCCATTGCCCTTCCTGCTTGATTTCTCCTAAAGCTGGTGTATCTGGGCCGATGGCCATCAGCCAAACCTGCCCTGCTCCCGGAATATCTGCACCGTGGCTCTTCCAACTTTCTTTGCTCGTACCACGACCATGATCTACGGTGATGAGCATCGTGGTCTTACCTCGGTAAAACGGATCTGCTTGTAGGGTTTCCCAGATTTCCTTCAAATAAGCATCCGTCTGCTTGGCAGATCTTAGGTATTCATCATATTCCCCATCGTGGGCCCAATCGTCCGTTTCGCCATAGGCAATGTAGAGTATCCGCGGCTTGCGGTTTTTGAGCGCTTCCAATGCATAGTGGTGGGTAAATGGGTCCAAGCGAACCGACCCCCAGGGTCCGCGAATCTCCTGTTGCAAGCGGTTGAGGAGTTTTTCAGAATCAGAGAGTGAACTCCCCTTTGCAGGTACAAAGCCTGCATTTACGGGAATACCACTCCGGGTTTCGTTGATGATAAAAGGGAATACATCCCAGCCTCCAACAGCCATGACCTGGTTTCGGTAGGCAGGCAGCTCGTTCAAGTGCTCTAGAAAGGTAATGTTGGGATTATTAAACTTGTCATTGGATCTGATTTGGGCATCGTCAGCACTTCCGGTGAGCAACTCGTTGTAGCCCGGATACGAAAACCAGAGCTTGTTTTGGGTGTCTACTTTGGACCCATAAGATCGGTTTCCATACACTTGCCCTTGCTTGGCAAGCGTGCCCCATACAAATGGGAAAAGTTTTGCCCTACGTACCAGGGGATCGGCATGCCAAAAATCCTCCAGCAAAGAACCTGCTATAGCTACCATTCCCGTGTCGTCCACCAACAAGGAGTCAGCTCCACGAAACAATTCTTGCCAGCGCAGGCCATCTAGGGTTACGAGCACCACGTGCTCTGTTTTGGTGGTTTTGGATTGGGCAAAAAGCTCAAGAGAAAGTAGCATTAGCCCTAGCAAAATGAATTTGAATGGATTCATAAATAGCAATGAATTAGTTGGTAACCTAAAAATGAATTTGGAAATGAAATATAGGAATTTTCAGCGCAGCCCAAGTCCTGCTTCTCATGGGAAATGCTGGATTATTTCTCCTTTGATCACTATTTTTCAAAAAAAGACTTTCCAAGATGTCATGTGGAATCGCATCCCAAAGACTCCTTACTTTTCCAAAGAATAGACGCGCAAGTTTGCCCGATCCACAAATCCCAATCGTTGGTACAATCGGTACGCAGGTAAGTTGTCGGGATAGAGCTGGAGGTAAGGAATTTGCCCTTGCTGTTGAATATAGTTGAGCACATAAGGCAATACTCGTTGCGCCAATCCCTGCCCCACAAAATCGGGATGCGTGCATACTGCACTCACTTCGGTATAGGGACCTGCTGCCAGTCGGGTTCCTGCCATGGAAACCAGCCTTCCTTCTACAAAAAAACCAAAATACCCTCCAAAAGCAATGGTGTTTTCTAAAAAGGGCCCAGGCTTGGCCAACTGGGTTAAAGCCAGCATATCGGGGACATCTGCCGCAGCAAGTGCCCGGATGGATGCATCCTGAGGTAAATTGAATGAAGGCTTTTCGAAGACCATTTGCAACAGGGCATTGTCATTGCGCACTTTCCATTTGGCATCCAGATCCAAATCCCCGGGGGGGAATACAATCACCCGCATGCCCGAATCCATCGCTTCATACAACTGATTCAAGTGTTCGGTGTCGTAAAGGGGAATTCCTGCAAAAAAACCAATCCTCCGATCTATAAACCGTACGACTCCATCGCCATAGGCAAAGGAAGCTGAGCCTGAATTCAAAGCGGTCCAAATGGGATTATCTAAAGGATGTTGCATGCTTGAAATGGAGAATCAAATTCGATTAAAAAGCCAACTTACTAAAGAAACCCGAGCTGATTTACTTCTATTGAAATTTTCAAGGAGCTCAAGACCTAATTTAAAGCAAATTAAATCCTCCTTTTACCAACACTATTACTATAGAATCTAAAGCCGTCTCTGTAGAAATTGCTCGGTAATGCTTGCCTTTTGCTCCGGGAGTTACCTTGATCTTTTGTAAGGTAAAGGCGCCAGCACTTTTTGATTTCTGAACCAATATGTAATGGTCCTCCCCTACTTCAATAATCGATTCTTCGGGAACGGCTAAAGACCGTTGTGGGTCCAACTGAATGCGCGCTTGCAAAAACATGCCTGGAGTCAATTTCGCTTCCTCCTTTTCATCGATTAGATCCGCATGCACGTTGATCTGTCGCTGGGCATTGATGGACTTGCCCACAACTTTTATCTTTGCCTTGAGCACCTCATTCGGACTATCTGGGCTTGTAAATTCGACTATTTGACCGACATGAACCTTGCTCGCATCCTTCTCAAAAAGAACCAACTCCACATGTATGTGTTCCTTGCTCATCAAGGTGAGCGCCTTTGCCGCAGGTGGCAAAAACTGACCCGGAACCGCCAGCACTTCTTCCACAAATCCTGAGATCGGCGAAGGAATTGAAATTTTACTCCTCATGGTAGCTGGCGTCAACCCATCTGCATTGATTCCAAGCATGGCCAATTGCTTTTTCAAACTCTGCGCTTTTGCTGAGGCCGCATCGTAATCCGCAGCAGCTTTTAGAAAATTTTTCTGTGCTGAGATCTGCTCTTGCGCCAAGGTCTTTTGCCTCTCCCATTCTGCTTTCAGGTAAGCCAACTGGCTATTTATCTCTAGAAAATCCTGTTGCAAACGAAGAAAATCAGGATTCTCCAACGTAAACAACACTTCTCCCTTTCGAACTTCTTGTCCTTCGATCAACTTCAAATCTTGAACATATCCCCCAAAGTAGGTAGTGATTTCACGCATCCCTTCTACTGGAATTTGCACAGTTCCCTGAACCTGAATTTCTTCCGAAAAATCGCCCGTATGTACTGGGCCCCACTCCATCTTCATGGTTTTGAACTGCTCTTCGGTCAACTCTATTTCTGTGGTTTGCTCGGGAGCTTCGCTGACCTCAATCCCTCCGTCTGAAGAATCGTTTTTTGAACAGGAGGCAAGCAAAAACAACCCAAAAATTAGCCCTACTGAAAAGAATATATTTCTAGATTTCATGAGATAGTGAAGTAAATTAGTTCGAGTTGATTGAGTAAATAATCCCGCTTGGCCTGTAGGTACTGCAGGTCTAGGGATTGAGAATTTTCGATAAGTTGTACGTACTGGATAAAATCAATTTCTCCTTCAGCAAAGGAACGAATGGCCTGCTCACGCAATTGATCCCCCAATTGCTTTCCTCCCGTCTCGTAGTACTGAATGACGGACAGCTGCTGGGCTAAAGAGGATTGAAGTGCGCGAGATTGACTTTCTAAGCGAGATTGAAAATTGACTGCCTCCAACTCCAGTTGCTGCTGCACGCTTTTGCTAGATTTCACCTTGGCAGATTGGGCACCGAAAAATAGCGGGATACCGAGCCCCACTTCGAAACCAGGATAAATTTTTGAACCAGCAGCAAGGTTGGTCCCTCGGAATAAATTGACATTCACATCAGGTAGAAATGCCTGTTGCTCTACTCTAGTTTGGAACAAGGCCTGTTGCTTGCCTGCCTCGTACCAGGAAATTCCGGGATGTCCCTCCTGAGAATTCACATTGGCTAAAATCACTGGTTTGGAGGAAATAGTGAGTTCACCCTCACCCTCAGCCTCCCACTGGATCAGGCTGGCCAATTGAATCAAGGCCTTCTTTTTTTCACTTTGGGCCTCTGATTTACGAAGCTCAATTTCTTTTTGTTTACTCTCGGCCGTCAGCTTTTCAAGCAGCGTAGCATCGCCCGTTTCTAATCGCCTTGAAGCCGCTCGAGCAAAAGAAATGTACAGGCTATCTAAGTAGTCAAACCTTTTCTCCAATTCCATCCAATACTGGGCCTGAACATAAACGCTGCTTACTTCCTTCTTAAGCGCACGCACATCCAGCTCCAGCCGGGCTTCTTCCTGTCGCTGGCCTGCTTTTAAATAATTCTTTTGGGTAGCATAGATACTAGGGAATTCAAGACCTTGACGGATACCCCAAACTCGGTTGAATACCCCATTTTCGGCAATGTCGTTTTGATCCTGCGCATGGTACACCTCCGTTCGTCCCAGATTCCAGGCTGTACCAGTCATGGCCTGAACCGACTCCAAACGCTTTTGGGAGGCCTGTAAGAGTGGGTTTTGCTTTTCGGCACGTGTAAGCGCTTCCTCCAAAGTCAATTCCTTGGTATCCTGAGCCCAGGAAAAAGCAAGTGGAGCAAGTAGAAACAAAAGAACCAAAGCTCCTTTATTTGGAAGCGGAACGGTAGTGTTCGTTTTTCTAGAATTGAACAAGACATAAAGCACAGGGAGTACCACCAAGGTCAGTAGGGTGGCAGAAATAAGGCCGCCCACAACCACGGTAGCCAATGGACGCTGCACTTCTGCCCCGGCGGAACCAGATAGCGCCATAGGCAAGAAGCCTAAGGCTGCTGCCGAAGCAGTCAGGAGGACAGGACGCAAGCGCTCGGCAGCGCCTACAGTCACGAGTTCGCGTAGGGAAGTAAATCTAGAAGCCATGGATTTAAAGTGTTCAATCATCACAATGCCGTTGAGAACCGCAATACCAAATAGGGCAATGAACCCAACTCCAGCAGAAATACTGAAAGGCATGTCCCGAAGCCAAAGCAATACCACGCCTCCGATGGCTGAAAACGGTATCGCTGTGTAAATCATAAAGGCATCTCGAACGGAAGAAAAAGCGAAGTACAACAAGACAAAAATCAAGATCAGTGCGATGGGCACAGCTATTAAGAGGCGGTTTCTAGCCTGCTGCAAATTTTCAAATTGACCCCCATAATCCACTCGGTATCCCTCAGGAATGGTGACTTTGGTTTTCACAATCGCTTGAATGTCGTCTACTACGGACTGGAGGTCGCGATTTCGGACATTGACCCCGACCACAACTCTTCGCTGGGTGTTGTCGCGCGAAATTTTTGCGGGTCCCTTGGTGTAACTGATTGTTGCCAGTTCTGACAAGGGAATACTTCCACCAGAGGGCAACTGAATGGCTGCATTCTCGAGATGCTCAATATCTTTTCGATAGGGTTCATCAAAACGAACTACCAATTCAAATTGCTTTTCGCCCTCAAAGACCGTTCCTGCACTCAGCCCCGCGAAACCCATGGTCACGACCTGATTGATCGCCTCCACATTTAAACCATATTTGGCGATTTTGGCGCGGTCGTATTCGATTTTCATCTGGGGAAGCCCATCCACTTTCTCAAGAATAATATCTGCCGCTCCTTCTACTCCCTGGATGGCCGCTTCAATTTCTTCAGCAGTTTGCAGCAACACATCCAAGTCCTCTCCCACCACCTTGATGGCCAAATCAGCACGAACACCCGTAATCAACTCGTTGAAGCGCATCTCGATCGGCTGGGTAAATTCATAGTCCAGACCAGGAATAGCAGTTAATGCCTTTTTAAATTCCTCTGCCAACTCGTCTTTGGTCTCGACAGTGGTCCATTCGCTCGGAGGATGTAGCGTCACAATCACATCACTCTCCTCCATGGACATGGGATCCGTAGGGATCTCGGCCGCTCCGATACGCGTCACTACCTGCTTGACCTCAGGGAATTTCATTAGAATTCGCTCCATCTCAGTGATTGTCTCTACCGTATTGGTCAGGGTCGTCCCCGTCTTTAGTACAGGTTGAATCACAAAATCTCCTTCATCTAAGGTGGGTACAAACTCCGATCCCATGCTTGAAAAAATCAAAATAACGCCCACTAGAAGGCTTCCTGCTCCGATCAAAACCGCTTTGCTGTGGTCCAAAGCCCAATGCAATACCGGATGATAGACTTGATTTAAAAAATTAAGTAATCGGACCGAAATGTTTTTGGGTCCTGGTACGCTGGACTTGAGAAAAATGGCAGAAACTACGGGTACATAGGTAAGACCCAGGATCATCGCCCCGATCAAGGCAAAGCTAAACACCTCTGCCATGGGACGGAACATTTTGCCCTCCACCCCAGAAAGGGAGAGAATAGGAATGAAGACAATTATAATGATGATCTGCCCAAAAATCGCCGAATGCATCATCTTAGAAGATCCAGTGAAGGAAATCTTATCTTTTTCGAGCTGTTTATCTTGTTTAGAAAGCCCAACAAAAGCCGCTGAGGATTTGCTAAACTGAAAGGCAATGAATTCTACAATGATGACTGCGCCATCGATGATGATTCCGAAATCTATAGCACCCAAACTCATCAAGTTGGCATCCACGTTAAACAAATACATCATGGACAAGGCAAACAACAAACTCAAAGGAATGACAGAGGCCACCACTAGTCCCGAACGGAAATTGCCAAGCAACAAGACCACTACAAATACCACGATGAGGCAGCCCAAAACAAGGTTCTCCACAATGGTAAGCGTCGTGCGGCCAATCAACTCCGACCGATCCAAAAATCCATTGATCACAATCCCTTCCGGAAGGGTAGATTCCATTTCTGCAATTCTTGCCTTAACTCGATCAATGGTGCCTTTACTATCAGCACCTTTGAGCATCATCACCTGTCCCAATACCTTCTCTCCTTGGCCATTGGCAGTGATGGCTCCAAACCGATTGGCATGGCCAAACTTCACCTCAGCCAGGTCCCGAATGTAAATTGGGCTTCCATTGCGGAGTTCCACCACGATGTTTTCGATGTCCTCCAAACTCTTGACTTGACCTTCCCCACGGATAAAAAAGCTCTCGTTGGTCTTTTCAATGTAGCTACCCCCAGCGATGGAATTGTTCTGCTGCAGCACGGCGTAAACAGCTGCCAAATCCACCTCCATGGACTTGAGTCGCTCAGGATTGATAGCTACTTCGTATTCTTTCAGATATCCACCCCAAGTATTGACTTCGATGACTCCTTCAATTCCAGAGAGATTGCGGCGGACAACCCAGTCTTGGATCGTTCGCAGGTCGGTGATGCTGTAGCGATCTTCGTAACCTGGCTTGACGTCGATGATGTATTGGTAGATTTCTCCAAGTCCTGTGGATATAGGACCCATGATGGGTTTACCAAAGCCCGCTGGGATGCGTTCCTCAGCAATCTTGAGTCGCTCAGCAATCAGTTGCCTCGGCAGGTAAGTACCCATATCCTCCTCGAAAACCAAGGTGACAACCGAAAGACCAAACTTGGAAATGGATCGAATTTCCTTGATCCCCGGAAGATTGGCCATTTCCAACTCGATGGGATAGGTAAGAAACTTTTCGACATCCTCGGTCGCTAAATTTCGAGAAGTCGTGATGACCTGCACCTGGTTGTTGGTCACATCAGGAACTGCACCTATGGGCAGATTGGCTAAGGAATAAATTCCAAAACCTACCCATGCTGCAATAAACAGGGCGACTAAAAATTTATGAGAAATACTCCACTGTATGATCCGGTCAAGCATAAGTCCTAGGCTAGGGTAGTGTACAAAATTCCAACACCCCCCTTAGGACTAACTTAGTCCATTCTTAATTTTTCCTTAAGAAGTCTCACTAAAGTCCAAACGGAAAGTACTCCCCTTCCCTTTTTCACTGCTTACCGACAAACGGATGGAAGATTCTTGAGCCAATTTTTTGACGATCGCCAAGCCCAAACCGGTACCGGGAATTCCATGATCCAAAGCTTCCTGAACCCTGAAAAAAGGATCAAAAATTTGCTCCAAGTACTCCGAAGCAATGCCCGTACCCGTATCCACCACCTCTATAAATGCCTCTTTTTCCTTTCCAACGCGAAGAAAAACCTCTCCTCCATTCTTGGAATATTTGACGGCATTTTCCAAGAGGTTTTGCAAAATCATCTCCAAGGACTTTTCATGAGTGGCCACATAAATCGGAACTCCCACCAAGGACTGGAATTGAATCGGATGTGCTTGTTCTTCCGTTATTTTATCGGCAAGCTCCTCCAAAAAAGTAATGAGCTCCAGCTCTTCTTTCACCAGATTCTTGCCATTTTCTACCCGAGCCAAGGCCAGCAACTGGTCCAGCATGGCACTCATCCGGTCAATACTTATCAAGGCAGTTTTTACTTTCGTCTCGTACTCTTCCGCAGATCTTGGCTTACGAATCAATACTTCTAAAGTCCCCCGCAAAACCGCCAGTGGGGTGCGTAATTCGTGGGAGGCATCCGAAGTAAACTGCTTCTCCCGTTGCATGGCCTGTTCTAGACGTCCTAATAAACTATTGATAGCCCGAGTCAACTGCCCTATTTCGTCGTTAGTACCTGTTTCTGGAACACGCTCGTTTAGATTTTGCTGGGTGATCTGATTGGTCTTCCAACTAATTTTCTCCAAGGGCTCAATGCTCTTGCCAGCCAAGTAGCGCATGCTCAAGTAGAGCGAAACGAGGATCAAAGGATAGATCAACAGCAGTACATTTCGCAGATTGTCCAGAAGTTCACGGGAATCCTCAAATGACTTCGCCAATAACAAGTAGCCTTCTTGCTTTCCTTCGTTTAACAGTGGAATCTGACGCTGTCGCACCTCACGAGAACCGATTTTCTGGGTCCAGGCCTCTTCAGCTTTTGCTTTTTCGGGAGAAAAGGTGAGGTGATTTTCTCCCAAATTGGGAGATCGATCCATGGAATTCCCTTCCAAATCGACTATTTCGATGAAAATCGGGTTCAGTTGGAGTTGCGTATGCTCCATCTGCTTCCATTCATTCAGGTACAGAAAACGGATTTTGCCATCAACTAAAAAAATCTCCCCCTTGTGTTTATCCAGCTCTAGTTGGAGTTCCTGGTCAATGTTTCGAACTACGGTAAAGTTGGCCACCAAATAAATCAGGAGGAATACCAACGAGAAGATCAGGGCTGTGACCCAGGTCAATCTTCTTGCGATCCGCTCTTTGTAGGAGGTATTCATAAGTCTTTGGCCATGTAGCCTACCCCACGGATTGTTTGAATGTAGTCTTCCCCTTTCTTTAACTGGAGCTTTTTTCTCAAGGAATTGATAAATACATCAATGATGCCCGTGTTGTAGTCAAAATGAATGTCCCAGACACTTTCAATAATTCGGGTTCGTCTGCATACCTTATTTTTGTTGCGCACGAGGTACTCAAGGAGAGCAAATTCCTTTTGTGTCAACGGCACTTCCTTACCTTCCAAAAGAACCAAGTGTTTTTCTGGTTCCAAGACAATGGGGCCAAGGGTCAATTTTTCTTCAGTTTGTACCTGGTTACGCATCTGAACACGTATACGAACAAGAAGTTCTTCAAAATGAAAGGGTTTTTTGATGTAATCATTCGCCCCATTTTGCAAGCCAAAGACTGTTTCATCCACGGTATCCTTGGCCGTTAAAAAAATGATGGGGGTTGCCGGATACTCCTTGCGAAACAGCCGCGTCAATTCAATCCCACTCATGCCCGGCACCATCCAGTCTAGCAAGAGTAAATCGTAATTTCCAGAAAGAGCAAGTTCCAAACCTACCTTCCCATTGTCTGCCACATCCACGGCAAAAGCTTCTTCTTCCAATCCCTGCTTTAAGAAATTGGAAATCCCTTGCTCATCTTCAACTACTAGGATTCTCATGCTGTAAATTTTCCCTATTTTTTGGAAAATTCACGATACCTACTCAAAAAAATCGAATCAATAAAAGTCCAATTGAAAAACTGTGGGAGCTTAAGTGCGGTTGGCTTTTAGCCTACTTCTGATTTTTTTTCTCCTTTAGGATCAAGCGTTTCCTAAAAGCTAGTTCTAGGTTTTTTGCTTAGCAAGGCTACAAAATACGCCCATTTCCATTTGCTCAAACTGTTTTCTTTTAGCAAATGTCCTGATTAAGATACCAGCCCTTCAACTGATTATTACTTTTTTTAATTCAATTATTATTTTTTCGTAGAATTACGAATTTTTCGTAGGATTATTAAAAACATAATTTTAGCTTAGCGTCATGGAAGAATTAACACAACATGAAGAGCGTATTATGCGGATTTTTTGGAAGGAAGAACGTGCATTGGTCAGAGTTGTATTGGAACAATTACCCGAACCCAAACCTCCCTACACGACGCTTGCTTCGTCCATCAAATTGCTGGAACGAAAAGGCTTTTTGGGACACAAAGCATACGGTACTACTAACGAGTATTTTCCTCTCATCACGCAGGGAGAATACAGTAAGAAAAGCATCAATAGAATGGTGAATCACTTCTTTGAGGGTTCAGTAGGTAATTTCCTCTCCTTTATGGTCAAAGAAAAAGACCTTTCTGAAAAGGAAATCAAAGAAATTCAAAAGTTGATTGATGATTATGAAAACTCAAAAACATGATGAATGATGTTTTAATTTATCTCTGGGAAGGAAGTATTTGCCTCGCTTTAACTGTTGGATTTTACAAAATATTCTTTGAGAAACTTACTTTCTTTGAATGGAACAGGTCCATGCTACTCATATTATTAGCAGCTTCGGTTTTGATTCCCCTTTTCACAGTGGATGTTGCACCAAGTGTGGCAGTCCTCCCAGAAGTTCTATTACCTGTATTTTGGGTAGGTGGCCAGATTGAGCCAGAATCAATGGTGAGTTCCAGTGATTTTTCATGGCAGAAAATTTTGTTTTTCTGCTATATCGTCGGAGTGGTATTTGCTTTTTCAAAATTTGTCTGGGGAACGTTGAAATTATGGATTCAACTCAAATCAGCCACTCTTCAGGTTTACAATGGAAACAAACTGGTGATTCATTCTGCCTTTGAACCAGCATCTTTTTTAGGCTACATCATGCTCCCAAGCTTTGATCCAACTGACGCTGATCATCAGTTAATCCTACAACATGAGTCCGTTCATTGCACCCAAAGGCATTCATTGGATTTGATCTTGGTTCAGTTGTTGAAAGTTTTTTTCTGGTTTAATCCTTTCATTTTTATGTATGAGCGATTAATCAGGGAAGTTCATGAGTTTCAAGCAGATCATTTCGTAACCAGATTTCATTCCGAAATAGCATATTCCAAGCTTTTGCTGCGCTTAGCGACCAAAAGTAATTCCAACCATTTAGTACATAGTTTTAATCAATTTCAAACCAAAAAACGAATCATGATGATGACCCAAACCAACACAAAACCCGTCCAGAAAGCTAGATTTATTTTGGCTCTTCCTCTTTTGGCATTATTTATTGCAGTCTTTTCCTTCGAAAGCTCAGCTAATTCCAAAGGAGAATTTCCTGAGTCCGCAGATATTCTTAATACCAATTTGCAACCGGCAACCGATACGGTATCCGTCATTTTGGGAAAGGATGGGAATCAGGTTTTTGATGCTGTCGAAATTCAACCCAATCCAGCAGGGGGAAAAATGGAAGGATGGATGAAGTACCTAGCTGAATCTATCAAATACCCGGAGGAGGCTAAGAAACAAGGAATCGAAGGAACTGTTATTATAGTTTTTGTTATCAATTCGGACGGTACGATCTCTGATGTAGAAACCCTCAGAGGCATAGGTGGAGGATGTGATGAGGAAGCCATGAGAGTCATTCAAAACGCTCCCAAATGGACCCCGGGACTACAAGGAGGAAAGCCCGTCAATTGTAGAATGAGATTGCCGATTAGATTCAAATTGCCTGAATCCTAAACCAACTACTATAAAAAGCCGCTCAAGGAATATCTTCAAGCGGCTTTTTTTTACCCGATATTTAGTAAAAGAGACTGAGGTCAAATGGTGAAATGACGATTTGCTGAAAAATGATTTTCACTTCCTCAAATTTATTAGGAAGCTAGGGGGAACCTAGTTGGATTGAAGATTTTAACCTTGCAGCAAACATTGCAGTTGGGAATCAAAATCAACGGGTTTTATTGCAATTCTAAATTACAAATAATTGATTATCAATACTAAAAATCAATCACTAATAACTCTCTTCTTCTTCCGCTTATTCCACCAAATCAAGGTTCCGGTGATTGGAAGAGAAGTTGCAATCGCACAGGCTACCGCCCATAAAAACTTGGTAAACTTTCCGAAAATCTCTCCCGTGTGCAGGGCCTTTACCGACTTACCAATCTGCTGACGAACCGGAAGTTCTCCAAATAGCACCTTCTCCTTCAATTCCAAGGTTTGTGCATTCAACTTCAGTTGATCCGCTCCCGCTCTCGCAAAAAATCCAGTTCGAGACTTGCTCACCGCAAGATCCCCTTGCGAATCTTCAGGTAAGGTAAGTTTAACCACCCCAGCGTAAGACAAGTGCTGATTTGCTGCTGCGAGGGCTTCATCAAGAGAGAGCACTAGGGGTTCAGGGATAGCGGTAGAATCTTCCACAACCTGCTCGGCAGTACTCGATTCTTTGGATTTATCCTCGTTCTTCTCCTCTTTGGGAGCTTGGTAGGTGTCCCAGGTCTTTTGCCAACCCGTCTTGTACCAGCCAAACGACCAGAAAGGACCTGTCACGGCCATGATAAACAGTGCGAGGATCGAGTAAAAGGCCAAGGTATTGTGCAGGTCATGGTTGATCCGCTTCCAGTTGCCAGACCATTTTACGGACAATCCTTGCTTCCAATTTTTGGCTTTTTTGGGAAGCCAAAGAAAAATTCCAGTAAGTACGCCTAACAGAAACAAGGAAGTGGCTATTCCATTGATCAAGCGACCCAATTCTTGGTTGGTCATACTTTCTAGTATGGGCGCCTCCACCTTGTCCAAAAGCAACCAGCGGTGTAAGGAGAAGACATAGCCCATGAACTCCTCAGAACTGGTTTTCTTGGCGTTGTCCGCCAAGACTTTTCCGGTGTAAGGATCTACAAAATAGGTGGTGGCTTTCTCTTCGCCCGCTGCTTTCACTTGAAACTGTACCGTCCTGTCGGCTAACGAGTAGGCAGTTACACCCACCAACTTGCCTTGTTGAAGCGGCTGAAGACCAGATTTTAATTGCTCTAGGGTTTTAGGAGTCCCTTGAGCTGAGGCAAAATAGCGCTCAGAATCAAAAAATTCGCGTATTTCTGTGTTGTAAACGTACAACGTCCCAGTAAAACATACCGCAATTACGATGACTGCGCTAAGCAAACCAGCATACAAGTGAATGTCGTTGAGAAATTGGCGGATGGGCTTCCACATAGGAGCTTATTTTTATTTGGAACAAATCTAAACAAGACTTTTGTTTCTTCGAATACCTCTTCTACTTTTTTTTAAAAAATTGCTAACACCCTTTGATAATCGCCTCTCAAAATCGATGAACATCTCCCTGTTTTGGTATATTTAGAAAATTTTACCGCTTATGAATCTGTCTAAACTTATTTTTCCAGCAGTTCTTCTGTTCGCTCTATTTTCCTGTCAGGAAAAAAATCAAGGGCCTGATCCACGACTACAGCAGCCAGAACAATTTAAAAAACTTTTGGAAGCACATGGAGATTGGGCACAATGGGTGGACGCAAAGTCCCTATCCTTTGCGATGGTCCATGAAACCACTTTGGAATGGGAAAATCACTACCTCGACCTCCGCGATGGCAGGGCGCGTATCGATGCAGATCTTTTTCAAGCTGGAAATGATGGGGAAAAAGTTTGGATAAGCCCCAATCGTCAAGCCTTTCCTGGAAACTCGGTCCGCTTCTACCACAACTTGTATTCGACATTTCTCAGTATCCCCTACACGCTTACCGATACCTTGGTAACTATCACCCCGCTAGATAACAGAGTATTCAATGGTATCAGCTACCCCACACTGGAAGCAAAAGTGAAAGATGGGAAACTTTTGGGTCCCTCCAACCGCTACGAACTTTTGATCGACCCTACTTCGGGGCAGTTGGCATGGGTGCTATTTGCGGTTACTTTTTACGATAAGGGCAATCAGGTACAAGAAGCCTTGAAATACGAAGATTACCGCGATGCAGGGGGTTTGATCTTCCCACGGGTAATCACGGGTTACCAAATAGAAAATGATTCAAGCAAAAGAATCCGCTACCAAACCAGCTTCTCAGATGTGTTTTTAGTAAAAGAAGAACTGGATAGTGATCTATTTGAGATGCCCAAAGGAGCTGTAAAATCCAATTAAGATCCAGAAAGGATTGAACCCTCAAAAAGGCATAAAAAAAGGAGACAAGTTTTTGTCTCCTTTTTTTTGTGCTTTGCTACTCCTTAAGAAATCACTGAACCTGGAGAGGTCACCTCGTGTGGTTGGAGCAACTTGAGTTTGCCATCCTTATCTGCTGCCATCAAGATCATCCCTTCGCTATCGATGCCCATCATAGTTCGTGGAGCCAAGTTGATCAACATCGTCACTTGCTTGCCCACCAAAAATTGAGGGTCAAAATGCTCGGCAACACCGCTCAAAACGGTACGGTGACCCAAGCCAGTATCTACCTTCAGCTTGAGTAACTTCTTGGACTTAGGCATCGCCTCCACCTCAAGTACCGTTACCACGCGCATGTCTAGCTTCGCAAAATCATCGTACGTAATTAGCTCCTTCATTGCAGGAACTGGTAGTTCAGCAGCTTCATTCATTTTTTTAGCGTTTACAAGTTTCTGAATTTGTCTCTCGACTACTTCATCTTCAATTTTTTCAAAAAGGAGTCCAATTTCTCCCAAAGCTCGATTGGATTGAATCAAATTTCCATTTCCCGCATCTGCCCAGGTAGTGGCCTGCATCCCAAAGGTGCGGTACAGCTTTTGGGCAGTAAAAGGCAAGAAGGGCTCAGATAGGATTGCCAAATTGGCAGCTACATTCAATGCAATATTTAGTATGGTCTGGGTACGGGCCACATCTGTTTTGACCTCTTTCCAAGGTTCGGTATCCGCCAAGTACTTATTTCCCATTCGGGCCAAATCCATCATCAAGCCCTGGGCTTCTCGGAATCGGAACCGCTCAATTGAAGCCCCGATTTTCTCTGGAAAAGCTTCAAGCTCCTGGAGAACCTCCTGATCAATGCCTCGCAATTCTCCTCGTGCAGGCACAATTCCATCAAAAAACTTTTGCGTGAGCACCACTGCCCGATTCACAAAATTGCCATAGATGGCAACCAATTCCGAATTGGTTCTGGTTTGAAAATCCTTCCAAGTAAAATCATTATCCTTCGTCTCTGGAGCATTGGCAGTCAACACATACCGAAGTAAATCTTGCTGCCCTGGAAATTCTTCCAAGTACTCATGAAGCCAGACGGCCCAATTTCGGGAAGTAGAAATCTTGTCTCCCTCCAAATTTAAAAACTCATTCGCAGGCACATTGTCCGGAAGAATATAGCCTCCATGGGTTTTTAAGATGGCTGGGAAAATAATGCAATGAAATACAATGTTATCCTTACCAATAAAGTGCACCAACTTGGTGTCCTTGTCTTTCCAGTAAGGCTCCCAATCAATCCCTTTCTCTTTTGCCCACTCTTTGGTAGCAGAGATGTAGCCGATAGGGGCATCAAACCACACATACAATACTTTTCCTTTGGCAGTTGGAAGTGGAACTGGAATACCCCAATCCAAATCTCGTGTCATCGATCGTGCTTGGAGTCCATCTCCTGCCTCTAGCCAAGAGCGGCACTGGCCCAAGACATTGTTTTTCCAATCATTCCCATGCTCTTCTAAAACCCATTTTTTCAAAAAATCCTGGTAGCGAGCCAAGTCCAAAAACCAATGGGTAGTATCCTTCAGAATGGGGGTTCGCCCACTCAACTTGGACTTGGGATTGATCAAATCGGTGGGACTAAGTGAAGTTCCACATTTCTCACATTGATCTCCATATGCGTGCTCGTTGCTGCATTTAGGGCAAGTACCTTCGATGTAGCGGTCAGCAAGGAATTGATCCGCCTCCTCATCGTAATATTGAGCGGTGGTTTGTTCGAGAAACTCCCCTTTCTGGTACAGATTCGTGAAAAACTCCTGAGCCGTCTCGTGATGGATTGGCGCAGAAGTGCGGGAATAATGGTTGAAGCTAATCCCAAACTGTTCAAAGCTACCCTTCATCATCTCATGGTAATGATCTACGACCTGCTGAGGCGTCTTCCCCTCCTTGGCTGCCTTGATGGTAATCGCTACGCCATGCTCATCGGAGCCACAGATGTAGGCGACATCTCTGCCTTGGGACCGCAAGTAGCGCACATAAATATCAGACGGAATGTAGCAGCCTGCCAGGTGACCAATGTGAAGTGGTCCATTCGCATAAGGCAAAGCTGAGGTAACAGTATAGCGTTTAAATTTGGTATCGCTCATGTGGGTGTCGTATCGCTCCTAGAAAAAGCAACTGCTTTTTCTGAAACTAGACCACAAAGATAGAAAATTCAAGGGAAGCCTGTAACCCAAGTACGCTATAAAATCCGCACAAAGGCATTTCCTCGTGGATTCGAAATCCATTCAAAAAAATGAAGGCATAAATAAGTTTAAAGCGCAATTTCTTAAGCCTTAACCCTTATTTTTAGGGTAGAAATTTTAGCCTTGCATGACCCACGCTGAAGCCGCAACTCGGATCCAAGAACTCACCCAACAGCTCAATTACCACAATCGGCTGTACTACCAAGAAAGTCGTACAGAAATCTCTGATTACGATTTTGATCAGCTTTTAGAAGAGTTGATCCGCTTGGAAAAAGCATTTCCCGACTTACTTCAGTCCGATAGCCCTAGCCAGCGCGTAGGAGGCACCATCACCAAAGAATTTCAGACAGTTGCGCACGAATCCCGCATGCTGTCCTTGGGCAATACCTACTCGGCAGAGGAATTAACTGCTTTTGATGAGCGCATTGTCAAAGGTTTGGGCGATACCAATTACGAATACTTCTGTGAAATGAAGTTTGATGGAGTCGCCATCTCACTCGTCTACGAAAATGGACAGCTCGTAAGGGCGGTGACCCGCGGCGATGGCACCAAAGGAGACGATGTCACTTCAAATGTGAAGACCATCCGAAACATCCCTTTGCAGGTCCTGGGAGATTCCATTCCAAGCCGCTTTGAGGTTCGGGGTGAGATTTTTTTACCCCTCAAGGAATTTGAAAAAATTAATGCGGAGCGGGAAGCCAAGGGCGACACCCTACTTGCCAACCCTCGAAATGCGGCTTCAGGCACTCTTAAAATGCAGGACAGCAGCGTGGTAGCCAAGCGTAGGCTCAACTGTTATTTCTACCAGCTCCTGGGAGATGACTTGGAAGTCAATCAACACGATCAAGCGATTCACCTGTTGGAAAAATGGGGATTCAACGTATCCCCTACCTATCAAAAGGCAAAAACCATCGAAGAAGTATTCGCCTACATTGAATCTTGGAGGGATAAACGTTTTGAATTGCCCCTAGACACCGATGGGGTTGTGATCAAAATCAACGACTACCAGCAACGCGAAGAACTTGGCTTTACTGCAAAAAATCCACGCTGGGCGATTGCCTACAAATACAAAGCAGAAAGTGCGGAAACAGAGTTGCTCTCCATAACCTACCAAGTGGGACGAACTGGGGCCATCACTCCTGTGGCCAATCTAGCGCCGGTACAACTTGCGGGTACCACCGTCAAGCGTGCATCCTTGCACAATGCGAATGAAATCGAGCGGCTAGATCTCCATGCAGGTGATTTTGTATCCGTAGAAAAGGGTGGGGAAATCATCCCGAAAATCACTGCGGTCAATCCCGAAAAGCGAAGAGCTGGCGCTCAATCCATTGCCTACATCAGCCAATGCCCGGAATGCGGAAGCACCTTGGAGCGGAAAGAAGGGGAAGCCAAACATTACTGCCCCAATGCCGCTGCATGTCCTCCACAGATTCTTGGGCGCATCGAACATTTTATAAGCAAGCGAGCCATGGACATTGACTCCATGGGTACGGAACGAATTCGTGCCTTGATCGATCAAGGATTCATTCGCAACTATGCGGACATCTACAGTTTGGATAGCAAGCAACAGGAACTCCTCGGGCTAGAGATGAGCCAAGACCAGTACGAACGGGAAGTCAATGGATTGCTGTACATCTCCCTAGAAAAAGTTTTGTTTGCGCTTACAGAGGGAATTTCCCTCAAGCAAATCCAAGATTTCCTCCTAGAAAATACCCATCTCCCTCTTCGGGATCGGATCCGCGCTTTTCAGACGCAACTCAAAGCTTGGAAGAAAAAAGTGCCTTCCAACGTAGGAATGGTTGACTTTTTACTGCAGAATCTGGCCACGCATGTGGAATTGATGAAGGTGGAAGACTACATCCCAGTGGCAGTGGTCTTGGAAATATTTCTGGGGCGCAGGATGGAGTTTGAACAGATCTTGGAAGCCAGCAAAAAGCACGGCACCATCCACACCATTCTGCTTGAACTCCAGCTCAGCCTTCCTGACGAACTTCAGGAACGAATCAAAAAACTAAAAGCCAATACCTTCCAGGAGGGCGTGATCAGCAACATGATGGAAGGGATTTTCGCTTCCAAATCCCAGGATTTTGACAAAGTGCTTTTTGCCCTTGGCATCCGAAATATCGGGGAGAATACGGCACAGCTCCTTGCGAAGCATTTTGGGAACCTCGAAAAACTTCAAGCTGCAAGTGCAGAAGAATTGCTAGAAATCAATGGCGTAGGTGAAACCCTAGTGCAAAGCCTTCAAGAATTCTTTGCCCAGTCGACTAACCTTGACATCATCGCCCAACTGAAAGCGCAGGGCTTGAATTTTGAGATGCAGGGAGGAGAAATTGTGGCGCTCGGCAATGCCCTGGAGGGTAAAAGAATCTTAGCCTCCGGCAAATTGAATCACTTCAAACGGGATGAGATTATCACTTTTGTTCAAGCCCACGGTGGGCAGTACCTGAGTTCGGTTTCCAAAAACCTAGACTTCATCATCGAAGGAGAAGAAATGGGGCCGAGCAAAAAAGAAAAGGCTCAGAAGTTGGGCATTCCTTTGCTGTCGGAAGAAGAATTCTTGAAACTGGTACAGGCTTAATTGCTCAAGAAAAGCTTGAATTCAAAAAAGAAATGGTCTAAATCCTGATGAATTGTAGGAATAAGTAATTCCTATCAGATCCTACTTACTAGCACCTTGTCAATCCGCTGTCCATCTTTGTCTATTACCTCAAGTTTGAGTTTTTCGACAATTACGGTATCTCCTACATTTGGAATGGATCCGCTTTGGTAAAGAATTAAGCCTGCCAAAGTGGTGAAATTTTTGTTTTGGTAGGAAATATCAAAATCGAAAAACTTTTCGAAATCGATCAAGGAATACTGACCATCGATCAACCAAGAACCATCTTCCCGCTCCACGAGTTCGTAATCCGTTTGATCCATTTCAGTGGACTCACCTACGAGTGCGTCTACCACATCATCCATGGTCACCATACCCACGGTGACCCCATATTCATCGATAACCAATCCGTAATGCAGCCGATGCGCTTTAAAGGATTCCAAGGCTTGGTAAGCAAACATACTCTCGTTCAGAAATAGTGGGGATTTTGCAATTTTTTTCAAGTCAAATCCTTCCTGAAGACTGGAGTCGAAAAGGTCCTTCACCAGCACCATCCCGACGATTTGATCCAAATCCCCCTCCTTACATAGCGGATAGGCGGAATGCTTTTCCTCGCTGATTTTCAATCGGACCATTTCTTCGGTATCGGTTGTATTGAAAGACACCAACTCATTTCGATGGGTAAGCAAGGTATTGATCCGTCGATCACCCAACTCAAAAACCCGTTCCACGATGTCCTGCTCAATATCCATGATTTCGCCTCCCTCTGCACTTTCTTTGATGAGTGCCTTCAACTCTTCCTCGGAAATTTTACTGTCAGAAGTTCGCCTGATTTGAAAAACCCAGAGTAAAAAATCATTGGAAACAGTCAATAGCCAAACAAAAGGACTGGTCAACTTGGACAGCCAGAGCATGGGTTTGGCCACACGCAAAGCAATCTGCTCAGGAAAGGTCATGCCTAGCCTTTTGGGGAACAATTCTCCCAGAACAATGGACAGGTAAGTAATCAGCACCACGACTAGACCGACGGCCAGGGTATTCGCATAAGGCTGCAAAAAAGGAACCTGCAAAAGCATGGATTCCAGGTCATCCGTAATGTTTTTTCCTCCATATACCCCCAGCAAAACACCGATGAGCGTAATACCGATTTGCACCGTAGACATGAATTTGGTGGGGTTCTCCGAAAGCGCTAAGGCCTCCTTTGCTCCCAACTTTCGCTGCTTTTTTAGACTCTCTAACTTGAACTTCCGAGAAGAAACAAGGGATAGTTCTGCCATGGCAAAGACGCCATTTAGTAACACAAGCAAAAGGATGATTACAATTTCCACTGGGAGAAAAATGAGGATACGGCTATAAATTTAACTTAAAATACTTCTTTTTTATGCAGTATTTCAAATTCGAATAAACCAAGGATTTAGGATTGCCAACTAGAAAGCCAGTTTGCCCTAAATTCCACTTTCCCAAACAAGAACCGATAATTTAAAGTTATTGGTTTGCATTTCGGTTTCATTTGCAGCCGTATTTACGGATCCTTTTCGCTAAAAACCCAGCCAAGACCCTATATTTGTTTTTGGTTTAAAAACTTCCACATGAACGCATTCAAAGGTATTGGAGTTGCACTAGTTACCCCCTTTCAGGAAGATCAACGTATTGATTTTGATAGTTTAAAGCGCTTAATCGACCATGTAATCGCGGGTGGTGTGGACTACCTAGTCGTACTTGGTACTACAGGTGAGTCAGCAACGCTCACTGCATCGGAAAAGGCCCAGGTGCTCAAAGCGGCAGTGGAATACAACAAGGGAAGAGTTCCTCTCATGCTTGGCCTTGGGGGCAATGCCACGCAGAAACTAATTGACGAAATCGAACAAACCGACTTTTATGGAGTCGCAGGAATTTTATCCGTGAGTCCCTACTACAACAAGCCTACACAGGAAGGAATCATCGCGCATTACCGTGCCTTGGCGGATGCGTCTCCAGCACCACTGGTACTGTACAACATTCCGGGACGGACCATGTCCAACATGAGCGCAAGCACCACGCTCACCCTTTCCCATCATCCCAATATCGTAGGCATCAAGGAAGCGAGTGGAAATCTGGAGCAATGCATGCAGATCGCTGCCTCCATGCCGAAAGACTTCTTGCTCCTCTCTGGAGATGATCTACTTACGAAACCCATGCAAAGCATTGGGGGAAGTGGAGTGATCTCGGTCTTGGCCAATGCCATTCCCGCTACCTTCAAAACCCTGATAGAAGGAGATGGAACTACCTCCTTGCAAGCAGGATTTTCAATATTAAAGTTGAATGGATTGATGTATGAAGAAGGAAATCCGGTGGGTCTAAAAAATCTACTGCTGCATCAAGGAATCATTCAAACGGACCAAGTACGGCTACCCTTGTTGCGCGCTAGCCAAAGCTTGAGTGAGAAAATCCGCTTGGCAAAGCCGCACTAAACCATGCAAGCCCTATCCGTTTTACAACTCACAACACACATCCAGCAAGTACTTGAAAAAGAACTTGAGCCCTTGGTTTGGGTGGTAGGCGAGCTATCGGATTTTAGACAAGCACCGCAGGGACATGTGTACTTTGAGCTGGTGGAGAAACAGGGAAACCAAGTTCAAGCAAAGATTCGCGCCAACCTCTGGCAGTTTACCTACCGCAGTGTAGCCGCCAAATTTGAAGCAGTCACAGGCACCTCCCTCAAGAATGGAATGAAGGTACTTGCTCAGGTGAGTGTGACCTACCATCCGGTCTATGGATTGAGTTTGAATGTCAAAGACATTGACCCTTCTTTTTCCTTAGGTGAGCGGGCACGGATTCGACAAGAAACGATTTCTAGACTTACTCAAGAGGGTTGGATCGGGCACAATGCCAAATTACTGTTGCCCCGCGTAATTCAACGAATCGCAATCATCTCCAGTGCCACTGCTGCGGGATATGGCGATTTCATCAATCAAGTGGGTGGGAATTCGCAAGGCTACAAGGTGTACCATCAACTTTTTCCTTCCCTCATGCAAGGCAATGAGGCGGTAGACAGCCTCCTGGCAGCTCTTGACCAAGTAGCCAACCAAGCAGATAAACTTCAATTGGATGCCGTAGTGATTATTCGAGGAGGAGGTGCTCAGCTGGATCTCGACTGTTTCGATGATTACCGCTTGGCTGTAAAAATAGCGAATTTTACACTCCCCATATTTACAGGAATAGGTCATGAACGCGATGAAACGATCGCTGATCTAGTGGCACATACACCGCTGAAAACACCCACTGCTGTTGCTGAATTTATTCTCTCCAGCTTCCGGGAGTTTGAGGAAGGCTTGGGTGTCATGGCCCAAAGACTGGATTGGATCACCCGATCCACTTTCAAAGGAGAAGGACAAAAACTTCAAGGGTATAGCTTACGAATCATAGGAGAGAGCAAGTCACAACTGGCTCGGGAAGCGGAAAAGTTAAGAAACTGGGGAATGAGGATGCAGCAAGCAGGAAAGAATGGAGCAAAGCAGGAGAAAAGTAGGCTTGAGCAGCGACAGGAGCACTTGAAGAAAGGCTTGCAGCATTTTTTGAAAAGCCAGCAGGATAGACTTACGCAACTAGAGAGCAGCAGCAGGCAGTTGGATCCGAGCAGCTTACTCCAAAAGGGATATACACGAACCGAATCCAAGGGGATCCCCATACACTTGACAACCTTGGCCCCTGGAGATCCCATCGTGACCCATACCTTCAATCAAAAAATTAGTAGTACGATCAATCGTATTGAAAAAAAATGAAAGACTATACCTATACCCAAGCGATGCAACGATTGGAGACAATTCTTGCTCAATTAGAAGAGGGAACAGCTACAGTGGATACCCTATCAGAACTGGTCAAAGAAGCTGCAGACTTAGTGAAATTTTGCAGGGAGAAACTCCGAAACACCGAGGATGAGGTGCAAAAAGCCTTTGAAGGCTTGTAGACGAATCTCCAACCTGAGTTAAAAA
>JBILBQ010000170.1:0-3501 GCA_044353615.1 Algoriphagus sp.
AGAGGAGGTGCTTGAAAAGACAAAAGCAGAAGTTTTCGACTTGCTTAAGAAGACTGTTCGCCCAGAGTTTCTCAACCGTATCGACGAAACGATTCTATTTGAGCCGCTCAGCAAGCGGGTGATCCGTAAGATTGTAGACATACAGTGGCGGGAGATTCAAAAGCGATTGTCTGAATCGAATATTGAAATTGAGGCGACTACTGAGGTGCTGGATTACTTGGGAGAGGTGGGTTTTGATGCCAATTTTGGAGCAAGGCCACTCAAGCGAACCATGCAGCGCCTTATTTTGAATGAGCTTTCGAAGCAGATACTCGCAGGCTACATCAAAAATGATGCGACGGTACTTGTGGATTTGGATGCCGAAAAGAAGGTGTATTTCAAGAACCTAGGTGCTGAAGTGGGGCTTTATTGAATTCTAAAATGGATAAAAAATAGGGCTCGCAATTTGCGGGCCCTATTTTTTATCCTCCTATCCACTCCAGGTATTTGCCTGAATGGATTACTTCAAAACTAGCCTCGGGATATGCATTTGACCATCCTCTGGGGGGTTTTGGAGACTTATTCAAGTTGTATTTGAATTCATAGCTACGGATAGTGGCTCCTTCTGTCTCCACCCAATTAAGTTCCTGTTGATCATAGGTACGCCAGAAATGATTAGTGCAATGGAGCTGCGTGTAATTTTGAAATTTGATTCGTTCCGCTGCTAAATAATTTTCCCAAAGTTCACCAACATCTGCTCGTAGGTCCAACTTGTTAAAATTTTGGATTAAGGCATTTCTAACCCCGTTATCGTAGAAATACCATCGGTTATTTTTGACAATTTCTTTACGAAGATTTCTGTTGAACCCACTTATTCGATAGACTACAAATACTTTGGATAGCATGTCTAAGTAGCGTTCTACTGTGTTTTTAGACATTCCCAGTTGTCGGCCTAACTCTTCCAGTGACACTTCCTTTCCAATTTGAAAGGCAATCAACCGTAGTAAAGAATAGAGTTTGTGGGAGTTTTTGACCCCGTCTACTTTTAGAATATCCTTCAATAAGTAGTCATTCATGAGTTGGTAAAGGTAGGTTTCCTTATCCTTCCATTCAGGATACTGGCTCAGTTCCGGATATCCTCCAAAAATCAAGCGTTCTTCTCTATTCGCAAGTGTAGTTTTGAAATCCTCAACCTTAGCAAATTCCATCTGCCCTAAAGGGAATAGATGCAAAGTGTTCATTCTCCCGACTAGTGGTTCGCCTGCTTGCTGATGCAGGTCAAATGCCGAAGAACCAGATGCAATCACACGGATGCCTTCAATTGAGTCTACAATTAGCTTGAGAATCATTCCAATGTTTGGAATGTGTTGGGCTTCATCAATTACCAATAGCTTCTTTCCTTCAAGTAATCGAGAATAATTCGCTACGGACCGTTCTTGAATTAACGAAGCATCTAGAACATCTTCCCCATTTAAGCTTAGAATTTCTTCAGCTTTAAAAGCTTTTAAGTAATTCCGAATAAATGTAGTTTTCCCAACCCTTCTTGGGCCAATAAGCATCAGCACCTTGTTTGGCCGAAGGTTCTTTTCAAAAATAGATTGGATGCTTCTGGGATAAATAGTCATATTTTATTGAAATACAGATAAATATGATCCAAATTTGGGAATTAAAATTGATAATTTCAATTTTAACTGACGGAATTTAGCTAAATACCGTCAGTTGACTGACGGTATTTAGCTAAATTCCGTCAGTCACATCGTTTTTAAACTCTTTAACCTTAGTTCTGTTTCTACTAAAAATCCATTCCAATGCTCTTTACTTCTTCGGGTGTTCCAAGTGAAATATGGCAGACTGTACTCCACGAGTTGCACCGGGGTGCCTTGGATCCAAAGCACCCTTTTCGCTTCCCAACTTTAGCGACTGCTGGCACCAATTTTCCACAGGTACGGACGGTAGTGTTGCGGCAGCTCACTACCAACTTCGAATTTTTAGTGTACACAGACTATCGATCTGCCAAAGTTCAGGATTTACTGAAAATACCTAGGGTGAGTTTGCTTTTCTACCATCCAAAAAAGCAAATGCAAGTTCGTGTCAAGGCGCTTGCTACCATTCATGTAGAAGATGAACTTGCTCAGGAACATTGGAAGCGCGTTTCTGAGAAAAGGAAATCGGAGTACAAAAGCGGACTTGCACCAGGCTCGCGGATTGAAAATCCCGAATTGGGCTGGGAGACGCAGGTAGAAAGCGCATATTTCTCCGTATTGAAATTTAGCCCTCTTTCGATAGAAGCGCTTCAATTGTCAAAGGAAGGCCACTTACGGATACAGTTTGACTTGACTTCTGGCTGGCAAGGAAACTGGTTGGTACCCTAAGCCAGGCAAAAAAAAGTCCCGAATCGCTCGGGACTTTGATAGGAGTTAAACCTTCATGATGTCTACTTCTTTTTTAGAGAGTAGCTCATCTATTTTTGCAGAGTAGCTGTCGGTAAACTTTTGAACTTGTTCCTCCGCTCTTTTGATAGCATCTTCCGATGCTCCTTCTTTTTGAAGTTTGCGTAACGATTCGTTCGTATCTTTTCTTACAGACCGAATCGATATTTTACCTGTTTCACACTCCGATTTTGCGCTTTTAACCAGGTTAATTCTTCGTTCTTCTGTGAGTGCTGGAATAGTCAAGATAATGAGTTCCCCATTGTTTTGCGGAGCAAGTCCAAGGTCAGAGTTAATGATGGCCTTTTCAATTTCGGAGATGAGATTTCGCTCAAAAGGTTTGATGGCGAGGGTCCTTGCATCCGGTGTAGTGACAGAAGACACCTGAGATAAGGGTGTGGGAGACCCATAATACATCACAAAAACCCCATCCAATAAGTTTGGCATGGCCTTGCCTGCCCTGATTTTTACTAATTCTGAAGCCGTATGGTCAATAGCTTTTTGCATCAATTCCTTGGCTTCGTCTAAATACATTTCGATTTCTTCCATGAGTCTGGTTCGGTTTATACAGTAATCAGCGTTCCTATTTGTTCCCCCTGAACTAGTTTGGTAAGGTTCTCAGACTTATTCATGTCAAATACGATGATGGGGAGGTTATTTTCTTGGCAAAGTGTAAAAGCAGTCATGTCCATGACATTGAGGTTTTTTTTGTAAACCTCTGTGAAGGTGATGTTTTGGTATTTGGTGGCGGTGGCATCCTTTTCTGGATCTGCAGTGTAGACCCCGTCCACACGTGTTCCTTTCAGTACCACATCGGATTCAATTTCAATGGCTCTCAGCGCAGCGGTAGAGTCCGTGGTGAAATAAGGGTTGCCGATTCCTGCACCGAAAATCACAATTCTACCTTTTTCAAGGTGACGAATTGCTCTTCTACGGATAAATGGTTCACAAACGCTTTCAATTTTGATTCCAGACATCAACCGGGTGTAGAGTCCAATCTGTTCCAAAGCACTTTGAAGTGCCATCGCATTGATAAGGGTGGCGAGCATGCCCATGTAATCGCCTTGAACTCGGTCGATGCCGGACTTTTCAG
>JBILBQ010000169.1:0-3501 GCA_044353615.1 Algoriphagus sp.
ATCTGAAGGAACACTTTCTTCCAGAGTTTTACCCACCAACGCTTGCGCATCCCCGTAAGAATCCTCGCTTGCTGGCACATGGAAATCTAGAATTCTACCTGCATTGTCGTATGTAAAAATTTTATCAGGAAGGTTATTGATCAGCGATCGAAGTCGGTTTTCACTTTGAACAATATCCATTTTAGCCTGGTAGGATTGAGAGATGTCGGTGCAAATCCCAAGTCCAATATCAAAAAGCCCCTGCTTATCTAGAATGATTTTTTCAAATATCCGAATACGTATTTTTTTACCATCTTTTCGAAAAACATCGTATTCCAAATCCAAGTACTCTTTTTTCTCTACATAGGCCTTTCGTATCTCCCTCCTTACCTGTAAAACCAAGGGTACAGTAGAAATATCGTTGAAGGCTTTGATGAATTCCTGCTTAGAATAGCCCAAAACATTCTCCACCTCATCACTCGCACGAACAATCTCTCCCTTGTAATTGTGGAAGAATACGAAGCCTTTTAGTTCCTTGAGCAGCATATTTTGCTGATCAAAGAGTTCGCTCACCTCCTTGAAACTCGCCTCTCTATTTTTGGTGTAATGCAGGTAATTTTTAACTGAAATCACGAAAATGGATAGCAAAATGACCATGATAATGATCATGCCTGCAAATAATAGAAAATAGGTACGGTAAACCCCCGTGCGTAGGTCATCCACCGGCAAAACAATCACTAAACCCATGTGATGCACCAAGTCTCCAAAAGAGAAAGGATATTGTGCCAATACGCCATTAACTACTGCTCCATCCTGCTGCCATGTGACAGGGTACAATCCCTTGACCCCTTGGTACATGTCTTTTTTCACTCCTTCAAACTCCTCAATCTTTATTTCCTTGAGGTGGGGAAGACTGGGAGACCCAATATCAACCAAATTTTCGTCCAGATACAAAAAACTACCTCCATTGGGCACCTGGTAAAAATTCTCTAGATACTCTTGTGCAAACCCAGCGATGGTGGTCGAAAAAAGAATCCGAAGCCCCCTTTTTCCCTCTAAAAGTAGTTGTGGCTTGAGTGAATCAAGAGGAAAATGAGGTACTGTTTTTTGTATAAAATCATTCCGCTTTGTATACACATACTGGGTAATTTCCTGTTGCGGGTCTACCACCCATAAGGTATCTACTAGGCGTGGAAATGAAGTCAACATTTTTCGGCTTAGTTTACCCACTTCATCCTGCCTACCCTTGAGCTCGTGCTCCTCTAATTCAGCTAAAAATACTTTGGATTCCTCTTCAAAGCGATCCAATTCATTTTCTAGACCCCGACCTGCCAGATCCGTCTGCTGCCCCAAAAAATCTTTTCGTCGATCCACTTGTGAGGAATAGATGGCACCAAAAAAACTGATCCCTACCACCATGACCAGGAGAATAAGGAGGACGCCTAGTATTAGGGATAGTTTAAAACCACGATCAGAAAAATTCTTTTTCATACTCAATTAGGCAGCATGATTTCCAATAGGTACCAGTCTACTTGAGAAAAAGTATATCCCAACACGCGTGAAATCCGCGCATCCTGGACAAAATCAAAATGGTTGTTTTTGTCCACCAGGATGGATTGAGACATCTGCCGAACTTCCCTGTTCTTGCTTTTTGATAGGTTGAAATCCGCACCTCTGAAATTATCCATCTGTATCGTTTCTCGGTATACATGGTTTTTTAACAAGGGCATCCCCAACAATTCGATGGCCTCCGACTTGCCTCCAATGATATCCCCATTCCCATTCACCAATACAAAATACCCATCCACAGCATCCAAATAGCTATCAATAGCATCCCCAATACTCAGGTCTATGCCAATCACAGCCGAGAGTTCCTCCCCTGCATACACCGGACGGACCAGAGAAAATATCCATCCCTTGCCTGCCGGATCTACATAGGGCTCGGGAATCCACACAGTGCCTTTGGAAGGGTTATTTTTCAAATCTGCTTCGTAGTAAAAATTGAAATCGGTTACAACCAAATTTGGATCTACTATATTTTTGGCATCAAAAGCCGGATAAATGCGGCTAGCCCCCAAGGAAGAATTGGAGTAGATCTGGATGGCCTTTGGATTTTTTTGCATGAACCCAGCAAATACGCTGTCCATGGTATGGGTAAGCCGAAGCAATTCTTCAGCCTTCTTTCGATCTGTACTGGAATTGAGAATCACCAAGGTGCTCAAGGCAGGATCCTGCCCGGGTAGATTGGTCGAAAAGGCGCCATCCATCGTGTATTTGGAAGAAAAAGGAGTACCCAGGATGGAATCTCGTTTTTGCAAAAGCTGCTCGTTGTAGTCGGTAATTTGCTCCAACTCAGAAGTAAGGGATTGCATTTGCGCTTCAATTTGGCTCACCAGCACTTGCAATTTGTTGTAATCTTCTTGATCCGGAGCACTCACACCAGATTGGCAGGAGAGCAGAATCAAAGCAAAAAATAGGACAAACAAAGCGGATAAAAATTTCATAGGCTGGATGGTTTAGAAAAATGAATTAAGGCTACACTGCCTGTCTAGGTAGAAGGGGTAAAATCAATAGCTACAGTCGACAATTTAGGGTCGAAAACAGCTATCAATTCTTAAATTATTTGCTCACCTTCAACGAAAACAGGCACTATTTTCTTTTTAATGCTGAAAAAATACTATTTATTTTTTGATTATTCACATTGTCTGGATTACCAAAAGAAAAAAAGTCTCAAAGCCATTTTAAGAAAGCTGTCGGCAACGGACAATTTTTTCACGATCCGCCGCGGTTAATTCCAGAAAAATTATGCTGATTTAATTACTCCAGACCAATGAATATCAGGCTTGAATTTCGCTTCAATGAGCTGTCGACCGGATCTGTTGACTTTGGTCTCTAATTTACCTAAGTTTCCTAAGAAGCGACTCTCCCATCTCTTGAAACCGTTGGGTCACTTCTTCCAAAAACTCTCCCTCCAAAAAGGCATCCAGTTCGGCTTCTTCCAAAATATCCGTTTCGCTGACCTTGAAGGTCTGCTCCATCGGTCCCAACTCGTATTTGAAGATGTACTTGGAGTTCCAGGAAAAGATACTCACCCGAATCTCTCCTAAAGTCACTTCCTTGACCACCCTCATACCGAGCGTCGTACTTCGGAGGTGAAACTGATTTTGGAGGACAATGAGGAGGCCACAGAGCAGTATTTCTCTACGGACAAGGCCACCACTTTTTCAAACTCTTCCACAGTTGCATCTGGGGACACCAGGACAAAATGAAGTGTGATATCAGTATAATACCCTGGCACCCCATCGTTGCGAAGGCCTTCGACCTCCACAAAAAAATCGAGCAACTCCCGTTTTTTCTTTTTCATCATCAAGACCGCATCCACAGAAGCACAGCCTCCCAATGCAGAAAGCAGCAACTCCATCGGCGATTGCCCCTGCTTCAACTCAGGATCGTTCATGTCGATGTGTACGGTATGGCCTTGGGGATTCTGTGCAGCATAGGTCAGATCCGAGGTCATGCGAA
>JBILBQ010000171.1:0-3484 GCA_044353615.1 Algoriphagus sp.
AGTTCCCTACCACAATGCCTTCAAGGAGCAACTCTTGGGAGTAAGCCCCGAAACCCTAAGTACCCATGGGGCAGTGAGTGAAGAGACGGTTGCAGCCATGGCCAAGGGAGTTCGCGCGCTATTCCATGCAGACTACGGGCTTGCGAGCTCTGGGATTGCAGGGCCCGACGGGGGCACGGATGACAAACCCGTTGGGACCGTATGGATTGCCTGTGCAGGTCCGGAGGGAGTGGAAACGAGAAAATTACAATTGACTCAGGACCGAATGCTCAATATTCAATTGACAGGAGTGGCTGTTCTGAATTTATTCCGAACCTGCTTTCTCCCAAAGCACAAATAAAATTTTATAAAAAGGATTTGGGAAGCAGTTCAATAAAATTTAATTTTAAAACTTGAAAATAAACCCAATTAAATTACAAAGATCAACATGGCAAGTGTAGAAATGCTCATGCCCAAGATGGGCGAAAGTATCATTGAAGGCACCATCCTTACTTGGCTCAAGAAGGAAGGAGATTCCATTGAAGCAGATGAGTCTGTGTTGGAAGTAGCCACCGACAAGGTAGATACTGAGGTTCCTGCCACGCATGGGGGTATTTTAAAGAAAATTTTAGCCAAAGAAGGCGATGTAGTGGCAGTAGGTACAGCCATTGCCATCATCGAAATCAATACTGAGGCATCCAACGATGCTCCTGCAGTCCCAGCCACTCCCAAAGCGGATCTGGTACAAGCAGCGCCTGCGTTTACTGCAAGCCTAGTTGCTACTGCTGAACCGACGCAACAAGAATCAACGGCAGACGGAAGATTCTATTCTCCCCTAGTCCGAAGCATTGCAAAAGAAGAAGGGATTTCTGCGGACGAACTTTCACGCATCCAAGGTTCGGGGGCTGAAGGCCGTGTGACCAAACAAGACATACTGGAATACCTTGCTTCCCGAAGTAACGGCAGTTCTAAAAAGACAGAAACCACCAAGACTCCTCCATCAATCTCTCAGCCCAAAGCCGCACCAAGCTTGACGGGTGGCGATGAACTGATCGAGATGGACCGCATGCGAAAGTTGATTGCCACGCGCATGGTCGAATCCAAGCGTATTTCTGCGCACGTGACTTCTTTCGTAGAGGCAGACATGACCAATATAGTCCTTTGGAGAGACAAAAATAAGGAAGCCTACAAAGCCAAGTATGGAGAGGGTATCACTTTTACTCCTTTCTTTATCGATGCTGTCGCAAAAGCCATTCGTGATTTTCCAATGATCAATATCTCCGTAGAAGGCGAGCATATTCTAAAGAAGAAGGACATCAACATCGGGATGGCGGTTGCCTTGCCGTCTGGAAACCTAATTGTCCCTGTGATCAAGAATGCCGATCAGCTCAATATTGTGGGGATTTCTAAAAAGGTCAATGATCTAGCCAATCGTGCACGCAACAACAAGTTGACTGCTGACGATGTCACTGGCGGAACTTACACCGTATCCAATGTGGGTTCCTTCGGGAATATCATGGGCACGCCCATCATCCCACAGCCGCAAGTTGCCATCTTGGCCATCGGCGCTATCGTCAAAAAACCTGCCGTCGTAGAAACGCCTACGGGAGATGTGATCGCCATCCGACACAAAATGTTCCTCTCCCACTCCTACGACCACCGCGTGGTAGATGGATCGCTGGGAGGCATGTTTGTCCGCAGGGTAGCGGATTACTTGGAGGAGTTTGATTTGGAAACGGCATTGTAAATTGAATAGAAGCGAGAGCCGAGATACAAGACATATTCCTGGTAAAACGAGATTCGAATGATTCTCGAATTCACTTACTTCATCAACTTAAGACACTCAGCGTTCCCCATTAGTAAAAATCCCCCAGGAAGTGGAATCACTCCTTGGGGGATTTTTACTTAATTGCCCCTAAAATTTACCTGTCAAAAACAATCCGTTAGGTCCAATTAATGGGCTGTGGACGGTGGACTGTTAACTGTTAGCGATTAATTTCTCTGTTCCTGAACCTTCAACTTCTGGTAATAGTGCTCCAGTTTGTCTGCGAGCACTGCCAAGCGAAGGGGTTTAGTCAGGTAATCGTTCATGCCGACCTCAAGGGCCTTATTCTGATCATCCTCAAAGGCATTTGCAGATAGGCCAATGATGGTAAGTGATTGTTTATTGGCCATTTTTCGAATCTCCTCCGTCGCTTCTATCCCATTCATGACCGGCATCTGCACGTCCATAAAGACTAGATCAAAATCTTGCCCCTTTATTTTATCCACTGCTTCTTGCCCATTTTTTGCTACCTCAAAAGAGAACCCAAGTTGTTGGAGCATGAGCCCCATCAATTGTAGATTGATTTCATTGTCCTCGGCTATCAAAATACGTAATGGGTAAAACTCCCCAAACTCTTTAGTCATCTCCAAAGGGGTGTCGTCCTTCAAACCAGTAATCAAAAAGCCAGGCATCCGCTTTGCCAAGACAGAAAACCGAAAGGTAGCCCCTTGTCCAGGTGCACTGATCACTTCCAATTCTCCTCCTAGCAATTCCACCATCTTTTTAGCAATGGCCAAGCCCAAGCCAGTCCCTTGATAGGATCGGGTAGCGGAGCTTTCAACTTGAAAAAAAGGTTGGGTCAGGCGAGCTATATTCTCTTCGGAGATTCCAATACCCGAATCGCTCACGCTGTAATGGAGCATGAGCAGCTCTACAGTAAGCGACTCTTTTGTCAGGGTAACGGTTACGCTACCGTCTTCTGGCGTAAATTTGAGCGCATTTCCAATTAAATTGAGTAAGATTTGATTGATTTTTCCTTGGTCAGCTTCCACCACAAGTCGCGGTCCAATCTCCTCTTGCAGCTGCAATGAAATGTTCTTTTTTTGAGCAAGGGCACCCAAGATCTCCAGTTGTGATTGTACCTCCTGGACTGGCGAGAAGTTGGCCAAATGGAAATCTACTTTGCCTGCCTCAATCTTGGAGTAATCCAAAATATCACTAATGATGGACAAGAGGGAACTGCCTGAATTTTTGATGATCTCCAGGTATTGCGATTGAAGTTGATTCAAACGAGTGGTTTCTAGAAGATCGATCATACCAAGCAAGCCATTGAGAGGAGTTCGAATCTCATGACTCATGTTTGCCAAAAATTCAGATTTAGATCGATTGGCCTGATCCGCTGTCCGCACAGACTCAATGAGGCCTTTCTCCCAAATTTTCTGGCTTGTAACGTCCTTGGAAATAGAAATCATTTGCTGGGCATCCAAGGGGAAAAACCGTATTTCGTAGTAGCGCTTTTCACCCGAGTCTGCGTCCATCCTACTGACATTCGCAGTTTGAAGAGTTCCACTACTTCTTGCCTCCGCAAATGCAGTCTCCAAGGCACTGACTTGATCTGAAGGAACACTTTCTTCCAGAGTTTTACCCACCAACGCTTGCGCATCCCCGTAAGAATCCTCGCTTGCTGGCACATGGAAATCTAGAATTCTACCTGCATTGTCGTATGTAAAAATTTTATCA
>JBILBQ010000172.1:0-3469 GCA_044353615.1 Algoriphagus sp.
CCAAAGGATTATCGGACGCTTAATTTTTTGAATCATGTTTCTCTAAATTTTTAGACAATTCATTTGGTAATTTTTGAAGCACCAACTTCATTTTGGGTTCAAGCTCTGAAAAGGACATACCAGCTTCTCCTACAAAAATAAAGCCCAAAAGAAGCCCAGCGGGGGGAAGCATTAATTTATTCAATCGGTACGCTTCTTTCAACCTGCGCTTAATGAAGTTCCTTCCTGTCGCTTTTTTGATCTTCTTCTTGGAAACGGAAAAAAGTACCTGGTTGGAAGTACCTTCCAATCCCTCCCCAATCCAAAATATAATCTTGAATGGGTACAAAAAAAAAGAGGAACCTTTTTCGAAAAGTTCCTTTATGCTTTTTTCGGCATGAAGCCGCTCTGATTTCGGAAGTGAATACTTCATTGCAAGAAAGCTTTCGTATGGTAACATACGAAAAACAACTCAAAGAATTATTTCTTCAATGTCTTTTCGTCAGACACAGACAATTTATGTCTGCCTTTTGCTCTTCTGGCTCTCAATACCCTTCTGCCATTTGCAGTCGCCATTCTTTCTCTGAATCCGTGCTTATTTTTTCTCTTTCTGTTAGAGGGCTGAAATGTTCTTTTCATGATCGAATATCTTTAATCTAGTTGCTTTCTTGACTTTCCTCTTGGAGATTGCCCCCAAAAAGGATTGCAAAGATAAGTACCATTTTCTTAAATACAAATCGAGGCCCTACATTTGTTTTAGTCCTATCCAGAAAAATGATTCAATACCGCATCTCCTGCCCGAATCCTGCATCTCAATTTCTCCAAATTGAACTTCACTTTTCATGCCTAGCTAACGAAAAAGTTCAGCTCCAACTTCCCGCTTGGAGAGCAGGAAGGTATCAAGTCGCCAATTACGCCCAAAATTTACGTGGATTTACTGCATTAAATTCAAAAGGGGAACAAATTCCATTTACAAAGACAACTAAGGATCGCTGGGAACTCTTGGCCCCAGATGAACCCCTGATTCACATTACCTATGAATACTGGGCAGGAAAAATGGATGCCGGAAGCGCATGGGTGGACGATCAGCAAGTTTATGTCAACTTGGTCAACTGCTGTTTTGAACTACAAGGAAGAACTGAGGAAGCGATTGAAGTTCAACTCGACTTGGAGGACTACCCCCACCGCGCGGTAACGCTAACTCAAACCGAAGCCTCCACTTGGATGGCGGAGAATTACCAGATCCTAGCAGATGCGACGGTCTTGGCAGCAAAAAATCTACACCGTGAAACCTACAAGGTCGGATCCACCCAGTTTCATGCCTGGTTCCACGGGGACATCCATTTTGACAGCACCACCTTTATCCATCAACTCCAAGCCTTCACTAGGCGGATGATGGAGGATTTTGGGAGCTTCCCTGAACCTGAATACCAGTTTATCTTTCAGCTACTTCCCTACCCACACTACCATGGCGTAGAGCACCGGCGCGGCACCGTGATCACCTTTGGCCCAGCCACCTCCCTCCAAGAGGAAGAGGCACTCGAAGAATTATTGGGCATTAGCTGTCACGAACTCTACCATGCCTGGAATGTCTGCCGCATTCGGCCAAAAGAACTCCTGCCCTACAATTTTTCTAAGGAAACCTACACGCAAGCAGGCTTGGTGCTGGAAGGGGTAACCACCTATTTCGGCGACTTGTACTTACTTAAGTCAGGGGCCTATGACTTGCCCACCTACCTCCGTCATTTGGAGAAAATCGTCCAACGGGAAGCTGCCCACTTTGGCTGGAAAAATGCATCCATCGAAGAATCCTCCATTGATCTCTGGCTAGATGGTTATGTGTTGGGCGTTCCCGATCGTAAAGTAAATATCTACAGCCATGGCGCGCTGATCTGCCTTTGCTTGGATGTCCAACTGCTAAAAGAAGGCAGTTCCCTCGCCCAAGTTATGCGTGGCATGTGGGAAATTTTCGGCATCCCCTTTCAAGGGTACCAATTGGCAGATTTTGAAAATATAATTGCAAATCAGTTCAATGAACCAAAAAAAATCAATGACTTTTTCGATGCATTCGCGCGCGGAAGAAAGGATCTGTTTCCAGTTCTCGAAGATTGCTTACAGGAACTTGGAATTTTAATTCGAAGAGATGAAACGGAAAATACGGTTTTCGATCAAATCGGCATTCAAGTAAATGCCCAACAACTCATCCAAAAAATCCATCCCGAAAGCATTGCCTACAAGCACTTGATGGCAAACGACCTCCTGGTCACTATTGACCTCCACCCAGATGCACTGCATTGGGACCTTGAGGTAGTCCGACAAGGAAGGCGAGTACACCTTTCGGTTGCCAAGGAAACCCAAAACTTTTACCCCCAGCTGCGCTTGGAAGCAGGCCCAAGTACCTCACTAAGAATCAATTGGATGCAATAAAAAAGGAGGGTATCGCTACCCTCCTTTTTTAATTAGTTGTTTATATGCTCTTTAACCAGAAGACCTAGAAAAGATGTTTGAAGTTCAAGATGATGAGCTGTGGACCGTGGTCTGTCAGCTGTTAACAATTATCCGCCACTCTCAAACTTCATTCTAATCACCTAGCAAAATTGCGGATAATTCAATTAGTTAATATCCGCGTCTGTAATTGGAACATTGAGCTCAAGTGAAGTCACTTTAGCCTCCAATGGCACTGGAATCTGTGGGGATTTGATAGTCCAAGCCATCGGAAGCAATACTCCGTTTTTGGCCTGGTAATCTCCATAGTACGTATCTCCAGAAGCTGGATTCTCGTACTTAATCTTCAATCCTGAATCCTGTGCATAGTAGTTGATCAGCTTGGCGCCTGAAGCTGCCGTGATGATGACTTTGTATGCCGGCTTCCCGTCCACATCTTTCAATCCATCTAGCGAAACGGTGTAGCCATTGGCCTTGTAAACCGCTTCAGGGAATAGATAGGAGTTCAATTGCGCTTCAGCTAGTTGCGCAGGAGCCATTTCAATCGTATTGCCCTGCACTGACATGGAACCCTTGCCATTTACTAGGCTTGTCTTTTGCATCACATTGCCCGCAATGGAAAGCTTCTGTCCATAACGGCCGTTTTGTGAGTCGTAGACAAAAGCGATGGTCAATGGAGTCCCCATGACGTTAGCATCCATGCTGATCTTGGCAGATTTAACGGCAGCTACTTTATCTGCCCCTCCTACCGCGGTCAAGTAATTTTCCAATACTTTTTCAGCTGTCATGGCGGCATCGGCAACCAGCTGTTTGGCTGGTTCGCCCATGATGTCGTATTCGACCACTTCACCAAACTGAGCCAATTTCGCCTTGATCTCAGCTCCATTTCCTACGGTAGTGATGATAAACTTGTCCGGCTCAATCAAACGCTTAGCTGTAGCATTGATATCTGCAACGGTGTAAGAGTTCAACTTCTGCAAATAGGTAGCATAGTAATCCTTAGGGAGATTGTAGCGGGCGGTATTCAAGGCAAAGTTAGCCACCG
>JBILBQ010000173.1:0-3440 GCA_044353615.1 Algoriphagus sp.
AGGTTGATGGCCATTAGCTTGTATAAGCTATTGTCCCGACGGTTAAATGCGTTTTTTAAATTATCCCAAAAGCTTGAATACATATCAGTAGAAGCTATTTCTATTTTTTTTCCAGAAGTAAACTAGGATTGCACCGACCACAAGACCACTGAGGTGTGCAAAGTGTGCCACGTTATCCGTAGGACTTGTCAACAGCACATTGTATACCGAATAGAGCCCGTAGAAAAGCACCATGTACTTCGCTTTAATCGGTATGGGGGGGAATAGGAGAAAGAGTTGCGTATTGGGAAACAGCATGCCAAAAGCAATCAATATCCCAAATAGTGCTCCTGAAGCACCGACCATAGGCTGGTTGACTTGCAAGTTCAAGATGGTATCCAGGGTCTCTTCCGCCCGCTCAATATTTATTGGGTCTTCTGGATTTCTGCTGTACTGATCCACAAAATCAAACACTTCAGGAGAGAAGTAGCCCCTATTCTCGATCACTAGGCGGTTAAAATACTCAGGATCTGGATTGGCTTCAAAAGCCAAAACCTTCTCCTCCATCGTTCGATACTGTACCAAGGTATAGCCTGAATAAAGCACTCCCGCACCCATTCCAGAGACCATCCACAGAATAAAAAGTTTTTTGGGGCCAAGAAACTGTTCCAACAGGGGACCAAAAATAAGGAGCCCAAACATATTGCTGAATAGATGCCAAAAGTCGGCATGCATAAACATGTAAGATAGAAACTGGAAGGGCTTGAAGTAGGTACTCTGAATATTGTAGAGGGCAAACCATTGGTCTAGGGAAGGGAACACAAAGGTGGCCACCAGAAAAACAGCGATGTTGATCAGCAATAGATTTTGAACGACCGGGGTGATGTTTCTAAACATATTATTTTGCGAAGAAGGCGTGAATGCTAGTTAAATCCAATTTCACGAAGGTTTTGTTTCCAGAAGGGGAATAATTTGGGTTTGGACAAGCAAAAAGCTGCCCCACTAAGGTTTCCATCTCTTGTGCATCCAGCTTTTGTCCCTTCTTAAGGCAGGATCTTTTGGCTAGCGAGCGAGCTAGATTTTCTTTTTTATCTAGGGAAAGCTCATTTTTAAAATTTTTAAACTGCTCAATCAATCCTTCAAAGAGTTCCTTTTCATTCTTTACTTGCGTCTCTGCGGGCACCCCTCGGATGACTACCGTGTCTTTGCCAAATTCATCGACTAAAAAGCCAAGACTTACCAATTCCGGGAGCATGTCCATCACCAAAGCAAAGTCTGCTGGATTCAGGGTCAGCACCGTTGGAAACAAGCATTGTTGTGAGGCTCCTTGTGTCGTCTGTAATTGCTTGAGGTAGCGCTCGTAGAGGATGCGCTCATGTGCGAGTTGCTGATCGACGATAAGCAATCCCGTAGACATTTGGGCCACAATATAGCTGCGCTCTACTTGAAAGGTTATTCCGGTTCCAGCACCGGCTTCCTGCTGCAATGCCATGGAAACCTCCCCTGCGGAAGCCCTACTTTGAAAAGTAAGTAGCTCTTGGTCTTCATCAGCCAAGCCAGTAGATTTTTGGGAAATGGTTGGGGGCAGATCCCCTTCAAATAGTCGCTCCCATCCTGAGACAGAAGCTCTCTGAAACTCAGGAGTATTGTAGGTTTTGTAGCTGTATTCGCGGTCTACATCCACAGACACTTGAGGATTGGTCGTCCAATTTTCTTGAAAGTTGACATCCATGCTAAAATCCAGTGCAGGCATGACCTGATGAGCACCTAAGGCCTGCTTAACTGCCGAACGGATCACTGCATAGATGGTTCGCTCGTCTTCAAATTTAATTTCGGTTTTGGTCGGATGGACGTTGATATCGATCGTCGCTGGATCAATGTCCAAAAACAACACATAGAATGGGTGTTGATCTGCTTGAATCAATCCCTCGTAGGCAGTATTTACCGCATGGTGGAGGTAGCTACTTTTGATGTATCGGTTGTTGACGAAGAAAAACTGTTCGCCCCTCGTTTTTTTGGCGTACTCCGGTTTGCCCACATACCCTTTGATGCTGAGGTGGGGAGTTTCTTCCTCACAGGGAACAAGCTGATTTTGGATTCCTTTTCCAAAGAGCCCTACAATACGCTGGCTAAGTTTGCCGGGCAGCAAGTTGTAGGTTTCCAAATCTTGCTGGTATAAGGAAAAGGCTATTTCTGGGTAGGAAAGGGCAACGCGTTGAAATTCATCCACGATATGCCGCATCTCCACAGGGTTGGACTTCAGGAAGTTCCTTCGAGCAGGCACATTGAAAAACAAGTTTTTCATAGCCACCGAAGTGCCGACTGGTCCCGCTACAGGCTCCTGTTTTTTAACTTCTGAACCTTCAATATGAATCAAGGAACCGACTTCAGCATCCTGGGTTCGGGTTTTGAGTTCGACCTGCGCCACTGCGGCGATAGATGCCATGGCTTCTCCTCGAAAGCCGAATGTGCGAATGGCAAATAGGTCTTGAGCAGTGCGGATTTTGGAAGTGGCATGCCGCTCAAAACTCATCCTCGCATCGGTGGGGGACATTCCTTTTCCGTTATCGATCACCTGAATCAGCTGCTTCCCTGCATCTTTGACGACTACCTGAACTTGCGTGGCACCAGCATCAACGGCATTTTCGAGCAACTCTTTGAGCGCTGAAGCTGGCCGTTGAACTACCTCACCAGCTGCAATTTGGTTGGCAATCGCATCGGGAAGAAGCTGAATGTAATCAGGCATTTTTCCTTTTATTGAGGAATTTCACCGTAAAATACCCACAAACACCTCCGATAACTATATAAGCCAAGTACCTAAAAATGGAGGGGCCAATGTAAATGTATCCAAATGCCGCTGAAACCATGCCCAAAAAAAGCAAGGTGCGGATTATTCCAGTGGAATTGAAAACAGAAGTATCTCGAGTCTTCATTCCTCGATAGGTAGAAAATGAGCCTTTCATCGCTGACCGCCTTGGAAGCTCGGAACCTCCAGCCTCTTCCGGCTCAATCAATCCTTCTTGCTCAAGCTCTTTTTTTATCCTTGAAGTACGCTCTTCAATCTCTTCCTTAATTGGATCGTAATACCTAGGCTTGATTGAAAAACGCTGGTGGGAGGCAGTCTTAAATATGGAAGGGAGTTTCATGCTTTTTCAGTTTTTCGAAAACGGTACTTGGATTTCTTATTCTTGTGGTGGGCTACCTTTTTAGGTTTTGGTTTTTAGTCCCTAGAAAATCGCAAAGTCGAATTGAAGTTTTACAAACTTTTGTAACTTGAATCCTCGGGTCTTTTTTTTGGAGACTAAGTCGAGATGAAAGCCTTTAGTTAACCTAAAAAGCCCTAAATCACTGGGTAAATTTAGGTAAAAATACAGAATTAAATGTATTCTATTCCATGAGAACACTGCATTTGCTCAACCTACTCTGGATCCTGTTGTTGGGAGTTTTTTTTCCAACTAAGC
>JBILBQ010000082.1:0-11434 GCA_044353615.1 Algoriphagus sp.
CTTGACAGAAACGTGAATGCATTACATCTGTCAACAGGAGTTTTGCAAGCCATGTCAACGAGGAACTCAGGCTATGAATGGTTTCTCTCGTGAAGTAATTTTGATTAAAAATTCACAACAAGTCTTCAATAAAATCAATGTTAAACCAGGCATTGCCACTGAATATCCACTGGAAAATTCTTATCAAAAGACAAAGCCCTGTAAATTATGAGTTTACAGGGCTAGTTTAATCGAAGTTGTGGAGCTGGCGAGAGTCGAACTCGCGTCCAGATAAGGAAGCACCGTACCGTCTACATGCTTAGTCACCGGTTGGGTTTTCGACCATTCTATGCTGGGTGACACACCTGAGCTTGGCTTAGCGATTGATCTTAGACTTGCTTAATCGCATCACAAGCCGCATCCCGATCAAGTCGACACCCCAGATCCGCGCCGATCAGGCAAAACACGGTGGGATGTGGCTGGGGAATCACTCTCGTAACTCAACCCTTTAAGCGATCTATCCTTTTAGGTTAGATTAAGCAGCCATGGCGTAAGAAGTTTCGCCATTTGTCTTTTGTATGAATCTTTTAAGGCCGTACATACTCCAGCCTGCATGCGAGCCCGATGATTACACCTACTGTCAAAACCGGTCAGCCCCTTAGAATTAGTACAAAGGTAGGGGTAAAAAGGTTCATTTTTGTACGAAGTACGAAGTACCAAGAACAAAGTAGGAAATACGAGATACGAAGTACGGAATTAAGAAAGTATCAAAGAAGCAAGAAGCAAGAAGCGAGAAACAAGAGCCAAGAGGCAAGAGACGAGAAGCAAGAAGCTAGAGACGAGAGAAACAAGAGATCCGCTTGCAGTTAGATTTCTTTGCGTCTCTGCACCTTTGCGAGAAAAAGAAAGAAGGAGACAAGTAGAGAGAAGCAAGAAGCAGGAGACAAGAGCCGAGAGACAAGAAGCGAGAGACAAGAACCGAGAGGCAAGAGCCAAGCGAGAGGCAAGAAACTAGAACTAGAACCAAGAGAGAAGCAAGAGATCCGGTTGCGATTAGATTTCTTTGCGTCTCTGCGCCTTTGCGCGAAAAAGAAAGAGACAAGTAGAGAGAAGCAAGAACCGAGAGCCAAGAAATGAGAAGCAAGAAATAAGAGACAAGAAGCAAGAGACAAGAAGCAAGAGATCCGGTTGCGATTAGATTTCTTTGCGTCTCTGCGCCTTTGCGAGCAAAAGAAAGAAGGGGACAAGTAGAGAGAAGCAAGAACCGAGAGCCAAGAAACGAGAAACAAGAGATAAGAAGCAAGAGACAAGAGACAAGAACCAAGAGACGAGAGAAACAAGAGATTCGCTTGCAGTTAGATTTCTTTGCGTCTCTGCGCCTTTGCGAGAAAAAAAAAGAAATCGGCCTAAATTCGAGGCGTATCAATATGGACTTTTTTATATCTTTCGGGAATGGAAAATTTCGTTGTTTCGGCAAGAAAATATAGACCTGCAGATTTTAAGAGTGTCGTGGGGCAACAGCACATCACGACCACCCTTCAGAATGCAATCAAAAACAAGCACCTTGCCCAGGCATTTCTTTTTTGTGGACCCCGAGGTGTAGGAAAGACTACCTGTGCGCGTATCCTTGCCAAAACCATCAACTGCGAATCCATCACCAAAGACTTTGAAGCCTGCGGAACCTGTTCCTCTTGCGTGTCTTTTCAAAATAATGCTTCCTTCAACGTATACGAACTTGATGCGGCTTCCAACAACTCGGTAGACGACATCAGAAACTTGGTGGAGCAGGTGCGCTATGCTCCTCAAAAAGGAGAGTACAAAATTTACATCATTGATGAAGTGCACATGCTCTCGACTGCGGCCTTCAATGCTTTTTTGAAGACGCTGGAGGAGCCTCCTAAGTATGCCATCTTTATCTTGGCTACCACGGAAAAACACAAGATCATTCCGACCATCCTCTCTCGTTGCCAGATTTTTGATTTCAACCGGATTCAAATCAAGCACATCGCCGAGCACCTCAAATACATTGCGGGCATGGAAGTGGTCGATTACGAGGAAGAAGCCCTACGATTAATTGCCACCAAGGCAGATGGAGCTCTCCGTGATGCCTTGTCGATGTTCGACCTAATCGTCACCTATTCGGCGGGCAAAAAGGTCACCTATCTTGAAACGATTGCCAACCTCAATATCCTGGACTACGACTACTACTTTAAAGTGGTCGACGCGCTCCTAGAGGAAAATATTTCGACTACCCTACTGCTCTTTGATGAGATCCTTAAGAAAGGCTTTGATGGGCATAATTTTATCGTAGGATTGAGTGAACACTTGCGCGACCTATTGGTGGTCAAGGATGAAGCTACCGTGGAACTCCTTCAAGTGTCCGAATCAGCCAAGGAACGCTACCTAGAACAAACAGCTCGAGCATCTGTTTCCTTCCTCTTGTCGGCCCTCAACCTGGCCAACCAATGTGATATCCATTACAAGACCAGCAAAAACCAGCGACTTCATGTGGAATTAACCCTGATGAAGGTGGCCAAACTATCGCAGGCATTCCGCCTAGCCACCCTCGCTACGGTGGACGCAAAAAAAAAAGTCTGATTGAGGAAGGAAATACGCCAGCCCCAATTCAAGCTCCCGAAATACCCCAATTTGTTGCTCCTGAAATTCCCGCTACGGTATCGGTACCCGTTTCCCAACCGCCTACTGCACCTACAGAAACCAAGTCTAGCTTATTAAAATCTACTTTTTCGATTCCGAGTAGTCTCGGCCAAACCAAGAAATTAGGAGAGAGCAGCCAGCAAGAGGAAGTCAATACAGTTGCTGAAGAGGTCGTGCCAACTACCTATGGCTCCGCTCCAACTGCTCCAGAGATTTTGTTGACTCAAGAGTTGCTCGACCAAGCGGTTTTTTCGATTCAGGAGCTCTTCCGCACCGAAAACAAAAACTTAGAACTTACCTTACTGGATCAAGAGATTAGCTTCCAAAAGGGTGAAATTACCCTTCAAGTGAGTGGTTCGATCCAAGAAGATATCGCGCAAAAGATGAAGCCAGAGCTTGTGGGCTTGATCCGGAAATTTACCGGAGCCACTTCCTTTACGATCAGTGTCGTGCAGAAAGAAGAAGTGCCGGACGAAAAGGGGAAGTTGTATACCAGTACGGACAAACTCAAATTTTTACGGGAAAAGCACCCCGCCTTGATGGAGCTACAGCGGAAGTTTGACCTGGATGTAGATTTTTAAAAATCGAGAGAGATTCCAAAATTGATCAGATTCTGAAATTGAATCGCTCGCTTGCTGCTCCCATCGTCCTGCTTGATTCGTACTTCCTCGTCATAAATCAAAACCGTTTCGATACGGGTGGAGATAAACTTGTTTACTTTCATCCGAATGAGCGAGTTGAAGTTGACGACTAGATTTCCAAACCGCTCGTAGTTCGAAAATAGGTTGAGGTCGGCCTTCCAGGTGACATTGTCCATCAGCACCACATCTACCCCTCCGAGAGCGAGGGACATTCCTGCTTCTGCCCGAACATTCTCTCCGGGGACCACCCCAAAAGCCCCTTCACGACTCAAGGAATCATTCATAACCAAGGTAAATCTCCCAGTAAAGGGAGAGAGAATCACCGAAATTTTGCCCTTGTCTTCAAAGGTTCTTCGGTAGTTGATACCCGTAGAGGATTGGAGGTATCCTGGAGAAAGGAGGTCTGAAATTTTGGTGCGTAGTTCGTTTTCTGACCCAGGAGGCTTGGTGTATTTGTATCCTGCCGCCAGCTGGGTGCGGGCATCCAACTGGGTTGTTAAAAAGAATTTTTCCGAAAGCTGCCGCCCATAGTTACTTACGAAAATAAAGTTGTCATTGGTTTTTCGGGTTTTGTAGTCCCGCTCATTTTGGCGGTTAAAACCCAAGTTGACCGTCAGCTGGGTATCCCAAACCTTGCTGTCTTTTTTGAAATTCGCAAATAAGGTAGCGCCTGTATTCAGTGCAAAGGATCCCGTACCGCCCGCTGCCCAGTTGCTTAGGGTGACCTGTTGCACGTTGAGTGTGTAAGTTCCTCCTGTCTTCCAGAAAGTTTCTTTTACGGGTTCCTGGATGAGTAGCGAATCGCCCAACATCACCAGAGTATCCCGATCTATGATTACGGTATCGGGTATGATTTTCCTGTCCTGAGCTTTCACAAAGTTAGAGCTGCTAAGGAGGAGCAGGCCGATTAGTAAAAAGCAATACCGCATGGAATTGGGGTGAGGGTGATCAGATCAACGGCTCAAAATACGTAATTTTTGTCCTATTGTGATCAAGTTTTGACTACCAATGCCATTGAGCTGTTTGAGTTCCTCTACGGCCATCCCATATCTTTTGGAGATGGAAAACAGGGTTTCTCCAGCGCTCACTGTATGGAAGGAGTAGGAAGGCGTTTGGGGCTGTACTTTTTGTGGAGGAGTCTCTTCTACTTTCGGCTGTGCAGCAGGCGGTGTAGGACTAGTGACTACTGGTTTGGGCTCCGAATAAGTAGGAATTTCTGTCCCCCTTTTGCGAGGTTCCTTCAGATTCAGTACCATGCCGGGGCGAAGCTCCGAGTCTTTTCTGATTCTATTTTTAGATTTTAACGCCGCCAGCCGGATGCCATATTTCTGGGAAATAGTCCAGAGTGTTTCCCCTGCTTCTACCACATGCGTAGCTACTTCTGCGCTCGAAAGCTTGCGTTGCGTGTAGTAATAGGCCCCCTGTTCGATCTGCTCGGTTTCAGGCAGGTCATTTAATTTGATGAATCGCTTTTCTCGGATTCCAATTTCTTGCGAAAATTCAGTAGTTGACGCCGAAGCTGCTGCTTGTACCCCTTCCAAGTTATTCACTAGAATTTGCTTGCGCTGAGTGGCTTTGCTGGTGTTTCCTGTGATTTTTGGAAAGGCGTTGGCTGGCTTGGAGGCTGCTGAAGTTTTGCTAGGTGCTGCTTGCGTTGTAGCCACGGAATTTTGATTGACTACAGGACCTTCTGTAAGTCCACTTCCTTTGACAAAGAAAAGGGTGAAGGATCCAGCAGGTACTTTGCCGTTTACCGCCCATTTGTTGTATTCGATCAAGTGTGCTTCAGAGACTCCAAACTGCTTTGCAAGAGCAGCAAAAGTGTTGGGGCCTTGAACTTGAACCTCAGAAAGACGTGCGGAATTGGAGGTTAAAATAGCCATTGAAGGCTGGTAGGCAATCTTGTGGGCCAAATATTTCTTAAAGTACCAATGCGTGTTGCGGTCAATGTTCACTACTTTTTGACCTGCATATTGGCTGCCAAAATAGGCTTTTGCTCCACCCAACCCCATTTGATAGGAGACCAGCGCAGTCATCCAATTGTTGAGGACTCCTTGGTGTTTTTTGAGGTAGATCGCTGCACCACGAGAGGAGGCGACAATGCTTTTCCGCTCGTCAACTTGTCCATCTACCCGCAGCCCTACTTCTTCGGCTGTTCCCTGTTTAAACTGCCAGAAGCCTACTGCATTGGAGGTAGATACGGCGTCCGGAACCAAGCCGCTTTCTTGGATCACCAAATACTTGATTTCGTCTGGGATATTTTGGTTGCGGAGTTCTCGCTCTACCAGGGGAAGGTAGAGGTTAATGCGCTCCGCTTTTACCTTAAAGTAGGCGGCATTGCGGTAGAGTGCATCGACATCCAATTGAATTTCCCGTTGGGCTTGTGGGTGGATTTTCAAGGTTAAATCCGCGAATTCCATCTCCAGAGGAACCTGGGGAATTTGTGCCTGAAGAAGGGTGGTACCTGAAAAAAGGATAAAAAATAAGAATTGAAAACGAAGTTGGGCTTTCATTAAAATGAGAAGAGTTTGGCGCTACGTAAAAGCTAGCAAAAATGAGACCCTTTTTTACAGCTTACCGCTTTCGAGCCATTAATATTCCATCACGAATGGGCAGAAGGAGCGTTTCTACGCGAGGATCTTGGGCGAGTTGCCGGTTAAAATCCAGCAAGGCCTGCGTGTCTTTGTCTATTTTTTGTCCTTCTTCGACCAGAATTTTTCCCGACCAGAGCACATTATCTGCGAGGAGGATGCCTCCAGGACGCAGTTTGTCGATGACCAACTCGTAATAGGCGCTGTAATAAAACTTATCTGCATCGATAAAAATCAGGTCAAAGGGACCTGGAAGTAAGGGGAGTAGCTCCCGCGCATTTCCAAGGCGGTAATCGATTTGTGAAGCAAGGCCACTTTCTTCAAAAAACCCGCGGACCATCGTTTCCAGCTCATCATTGATATCTAGTGTGAGCAGTGTTCCACCGGGTGCAAGTCCACGAGCAAGGCAAATTGCAGAATAGCCCGTGAAGGTGCCGATTTCCAAAATGGAGCTTGGCTGGAGCATTTTGGCGAAAAACTCCAAGGTTTTCCCTTGCAGGTGTCCGGAGAGCATCCGAGGAAGTAGGACCTTGGCCTGAGTTTCGCGTGTGATTTTCAGCAGAAGTGGATCCTCAGCTTGGGTATGGGCTTCGCAGTAGGCGAGTAGTTCGGGTGCAATAAACTCCATATCAAGCAGGGGTATAGATGAGCTGCGTGAGCTGATCGGCTTGGAAAATCTCCTGAGCAATGTCCTGAAGCTCAGCAGCGGTGGTGGATCGAATTTGCTCAAAAATAAGGTCCAAAGGGTCTATTTTCCCATGGTCAAGAATACTTTTTCCGTATACGAGCATCAATCCGGCATAGTTTTCCTCCGCCATAGCCATTTGTCCAATGGCTTGGACTTTTGCAGTATGAAGCTGAAGGCTACCTAGTTTATTGGCGCGGAGTTTTTCCAGTTCCCGGTGAACAATCGTTAGACTTTTCTTCAGGGTTTTCTCCTCGGTGCCGAAATTGATTCCAAAAAATCCGGTATCAGAGAAAGGCTGGTAGGTAGATTCCACGCTGTATACATAGCCATAGTTTTCTCGAAGGGAGAGGTTGAGTCGGCTATTCATGCTAGGGCCTCCTAGGATGTTGTTAAGCAAAAACAGCTTGTAGCGATTCGGATCGTGTAAAGAATAGGCAGGTCTTCCGATGGCACAAAGGGATTGGGTGACCTCGCGCTTCACGGTCTTGTGCTTGGGTTGGTAGGTTTGAAATCCACTTCGGGTATAGAGGGTCCTTTTGGTGGGGATTTCTCGTAAAGGACCTTCGATTTGGCGGAGGGCTTTTTCGAAGGAGATATTGCCAACCACGGAGAAAACCAGCTGGGAGGTATCCAATCGTGAGGAGATAAAGTCGATGAAGTCGTGGTGGTGAAAGTTGGTTACCGTCTCTTCGGTTCCCAAAATATTTCTACCCAGGGCATGGTGCTCAAAAACAAGTTCATCCAATTCGTCTTGGATGGCATCATCTGGAGAGTCTCGGTACATGGCCATTTCTTCCAGAATCACTTGCCGTTCCCGTTCAATTTGCTTTTCTGGGAAGGTGGAGTGGAAGGTGATGTCGTACAGCAGTTCTGCAGCCTTTCCGTAATGGTCTTTGAGGACCGATGCATAGAAACAGACCTTTTCCTTGGTGGTGTAGGCATTTAGTTCTCCTCCTAAGGATTCAAGGCGGTTGATGATGTGAAAGGTTTTTCGTTTTTGGGTGCCTTTGAAGGCCATGTGTTCCCAGAAATGAGCCAGGCCCTCTTGTTCTTGGCTCTCATCTCTGCTCCCAATATTGAGTATAAATCCACAGTGCACCATGCGGGTATGCGTGATCTCCTGATGGACGATCCGAATCCCATTGGGAAGCTCTTTACAAGTCAACTGCATACGCTGTGGTTCCGAGTTTGTGATTTGATGGGCAGGTGATCTAAACTGTCTCTAGAAATTTCATTCTAAAAAACGTCCTATTTTACTATCTTGGCAATATAATTTGTCTGCAATGAAATATACTCCCTTACCTAAAGAAATCTACCAACGCAATCGAGCCAAGTTTGCTGCAAAAATGGCGAAAAACGCGGTAGCAATCTTCAATGCCAATGATATTTTACCAACCAATGCGGATGGTACCATGAAGTTTAAGCAAAATAACGATTTGTTTTACCTCTGCGGAATCGATCAGGAGGAGACCATCTTGCTTTTGGCTCCGGACAGCCCAAATCCAGCATGGAGGGAAGTGTTATTTCTCCGAGAGACCAACGACCACATCGCGGTTTGGGAAGGACATAAATACACCAAAGAGGAGGCATTTGCTGCCTCTGGAATTGAAAACATACAGTGGCTTCCGTCCTTTGACCTCATTTTCAGCTCGGTAGTCAACCTGTCGGAGCGCATTTACCTGAACACCAACGAGCACCTGCGAGCGGGAGTAGTGGTGGAAACTCGGGATGCACGCTTTATCAAGACCTGCAAGGAGAAGTACCCCCTACATATCGTGGAGCGGGCAGCGCCCCTCATGCATGAACTCCGTGGGGTCAAGGAGCCTGAAGAAATCCAGCAGTTGCAAGTGGCCTGCGACATCACCGAAAAGGGATTCCGTCGTGTGCTTGGAATGGTAAAGCCGGGAGTGACTGAGTACGAAGTTGAAGCAGAATTTATCCACGAGTTTGTTCGTAACCGAAGCAAGGGCTTTGCTTACGAGCCCATCATTGCTTCGGGGCCATCAGCCTGCGTGTTGCATTACATTGAAAACAACAAGGCTTGTCTAGATGGGGAGCTCCTCCTTCTTGACGTGGCTGCTGAGTATGGCAATTACAATGCTGACATGACGCGGACCATTCCTGTCAATGGACGCTATACCAAGCGTCAGCGTCAGGTTTACGATGCGGTGTTGCGCGTAGAGCGAGAAGCAGCGAGCATGTTGCGTCCTGGAGTGACCATTCAAGACTACCACCGAGAAGTAGGGTTGGTGATGCAAGGAGAGCTGTTAGGCTTGGGCTTGCTGGATCAAACCGATATCAAAAATCAGGACCCTGCCTGGCCTGCCTACAAAAAGTATTTTATGCATGGCACCTCGCATCACTTGGGCTTGGATGTGCACGATGTGGGCACGATGCATTACCCGATTTCAGCGGGCATGGTCTTTACGGTGGAGCCAGGAATTTACATTCCGGAGGAAGGCTTTGCGGTACGAATTGAAAATGATATTGTGGTTCAGGAGAATGGATACCTGGATTTGATGCGGAATATTCCGATAGAAGCAGAGGAGATTGAGTCCCTGATGAATCGGTAATTCGACGCTTAAAAAGAAAAAGCCCGTCCCGAAATTCTTCGGGACGGGCTTTTTTGTTGAATCTAGGGGAAATTATCCGATAGAAATTCGTTTGAATGTATTGACAGTCAGTCCTTTGTTTACACCGTCTAGGTATTGAGCAATAGACTTGGAATTGTCTTTCACAAACTGCTGGCTAAGCAAAGTGCTTTCCTTGTAGAATTTCTGAAGTTTGCCAAGGGCAATTTTCTCTAGCATATCCTCTGGCTTGCCTTCGGCTCTAGCTTGCTCCTTACCGATTTCAATTTCACGTTCGATGGTAGTGGCATCAACACCGTCTTTGTCCACCGCTACAGGGTTCATCGCTGCGATTTGCATCGCTACGTCTTTACCAGCTTCTTCTACGTTGTTACCTGAGGTGTTTACCAATCCTACAAGCACGCCTAGCTTTCCGTTGGAGTGTACATAGGATACGACCTGATCGGCATTAACTACTTCATAGTGAGAGATTTCGATTTTCTCACCGATTTTACCAGTCATTTCAATGATTTTTTCTGCGATGGTGCTGCCTTCCATAGGTAGGGCAAGTACTTCAGCAGTGGTAGTGGAACTGTTGCTCACTGCCAAATCAATTAGGGAGTTAGCAAATGCACCAAATCCTTCGTTTTTAGCAACGAAGTCAGTTTCGCAAGTTAGGGAAAGCAAGATGCCCTTTGCGTTGCCGTTAGTCAAACGAGTGACTACTAAGCCTTCTTTGGTTTCGCGGTCAGCTCTAGAAGCAGATACTTTCTGACCTTTTTTTCTGAGGATGTCCACTGCATTTTCGAAGTCACCATCGGCTTCGGTTAGCGCTTTTTTGCAGTCCATCATGCCTGCGCCGGTCATTTGTCTCAGTTTGTTTACGTCTTGTGCAGTAATTGCCATGGTATGTTTCGTTTAGATAGTTCGTTGGAATCGGACCCCAATAGGGTCAGTTGTACTTAGAATTGGCGCAAGCGCCGAGTTAAAACAAAAAATTGAACATCGACTTACGCCAGATGTTCAATTTTTTTTAGATGCAATACATGAGTGGATTATTCCTTTGTTTCGGCGTCCACGGCTCTTTTTGCCTCTTCCTCTTCAGAAACTTTGGCATCATCCTTATCTTTCTTTCGCTCAGATAGTCCTTCTTCGATGGCTGCACCGAATGCATGTACTAAAAGAGACACAGACTTGAATGCGTCATCGTTAGCTGGGATTGGGAATTCCACCTCGTTTGGATTGGAGTTGGTATCTACCAACGCAAAAACAGGGATACCTAATTTTTGCGCTTCAGCAATGGCAATGTGTTCTCTCTTGATGTCCACTACAAATAGAGCAGCAGGAAGTCGGCTTAGGTCGGCGATACCGCCCAAGATCGTTTCCATTTTTTCCTTTTGACGGGTTACCATCAAACGCTCTTTCTTAGCCAAGTTCTTGTAGCCATCTTCTTTCATCAATTTCTCTAGGGAAGACATCTTCTTAAGAGATTTGCGAATAGTAGCGAAGTTGGTCAACATTCCACCCAACCATCTTTCGGTCACGTAAGGCATGTTGAGACGTTGTGCTTCTGCAGCTACAAGGTCTTTGGCTTGTTTTTTTGTAGCGACAAACATGATTTTTTTGCCGGAACGTACAATTTGCTTGATTGCGTTGGATGCTTCTTCGAGGCAAGCAAGCGTTTTATTAAGGTCGATAATATGGATACCGTTCTTCTCCATAAAGATATATGGAGACATTCTTGGATCCCACTTTCTCGTCAAGTGTCCGAAGTGAACACCAGCATCCAGTAAGTCTTTGTATTCTATTTTTGACATGAATGAAATTGGTTTCTATTGATTGAAGTAAATTCCTAATTAACGCTTAGAGAACTGGAATCTTCTTCTTGCTTTTCTACGTCCTGGCTTCTTACGTTCTACCATTCTAGGGTCACGAGTAAGGAAACCTTCTTTTTTCAATGGACTTCTGTGTGTTACATCTGCTTCGCAAAGTGCTCTAGAGATGGCCATACGAGCGGCTTCCGCCTGTCCAGTGATTCCACCACCGTCTACATTGATTTGTAGGTCGTAAGTTCCTTCTACGCCAACAAGCGTTAAAGGCTGCTTTACTACAATTTGGTGTAGCTCAAATGGGAAATAAACTTCAATTGATTTGTTGTTAACGGTGATTTTACCGTTACCTGGCGTCATGTAAATTCGGGCTACCGAAGTCTTTCTTCTACCGATGGTATTGATTGTGTCCATGCGTCAGCAATTAAAGTGTGATGGCTTTCGGCTGCTGTGCTGCGTGAGGATGCTCAGATCCTTC
>JBILBQ010000022.1:0-34749 GCA_044353615.1 Algoriphagus sp.
GGTTGTGCATCCCAAGCGAGTGTATCGGGGAAAAGATCCACCTGCCCATTGAGAGATTCCTCCCAGGTCATCACCTTGCCTGAATAGGTGGCATAGCGGCCCATGATGGCTGTCATCGTGGACTTGGCTGCATTTTCGGCATCGGCAAACTTATACTCCCCTTTCATTAGAGTTGCCCACAACTCGTCGTGCTCCTGCTGGTACGGGTTGGGCTGATCTTTGCGATCGTGGTCGTAAAGCACCTTCCCTTTCCAATCGGTAAGTAGCCCATGGTTGCCCGCGCTGAGGTAGGCCTTTCCTTGGGTCCCTTGGAAGGTCTCGTCCACCCGGTTGGCTGCACCCGGAAAGTGGCGGCACTCGGAGTGGATCACAGTACCGTCTGCATAGGTGAAGGTGAGTACGTGGTGGTCAAAAATTTCTCCATGCTCCTTGCCGTTGCGTACTTCGCGTCCTCCAGTACCTTCCGCCTTGACAGGATAGCCATTCTTAGCCCAGTTCGCCACATCAATGTTGTGCACGTGCTGCTCTACAATATGGTCTCCGCAAAGCCAGTTGAAGTAGTACCAGTTACGCATCTGGTATTCCATCTCCGTTTGTCCAGGGGTGCGCTGCTTCACCCATACACCCCCATCATTCCAGTAGACCTGACCTCCAACAATGTCTCCCAGGGCTCCATCTTGGATGCGCTTCATCACTTCCCGGTAGTTGTTTTGGTAGTGGCGCTGCAAGCCCACGACTACATTCAATTTCTTCGCCTTGGCTACCTCAGCAGCGGCGAGCACCTTTCGGATACCTGCTGCATCGGTAGCTACGGGTTTTTCCATAAAAATCTGCTTGCCTTGGCGCACCGCCTCCTCAAAGTGAGAAGGACGGAAACCTGGAGGCGAAGCCAAAATCACAACATCTGCCTCAGCAATGGCTTTTTTGTAAGCATCAAATCCCACGAAGCGACGCTCCTGCGGCACATCGACTTTGTCCTTGCCGTACTTCTCAAAAATAGGTTTGTAACTACCCTCAAGACGATCTTCAAAGGCATCGGCCATGGCAACCAACTTGATGGGATGGCCCGTATCAAAGGCTTGAAATACAGCCCCTGTACCTCTACCCCCACAGCCAATCACGGCGAGCTTGAGGTGGTTTTGGGGTGCGGCATAGGCACCAGGGATCAAAAAGGAGGGGGCGAGGAGCCCGCCCGTCAGTAGGGCTGAGGTCTTCACAAATTCGCGACGAGATGGATTTTTTTTCATTAGAGGTATGTTTTGGGTCAGTAGTCAACAATCGGTGCCTGCGTGTAGTAGGCATAAATTTCTTCAGGAGTGGGTGGTATCAGGGGGCGAACGAGTCGCATTCCCACAAAGGGCGCTTCGGGAAACCACCACTGGCTTTTAGGGATTTGTGGATCGATTCGTTTCCAAGCGGGACTGGATTGTTCACGAAATGCTGCTCCAAGGGCTGCCTCGGTGCTGGCAAAATTCCCTCCACGCAGCGCATGGGGGTAGAGTTTGCTGCCTCGATTGACAGGATTGGTAGCCGGAGACTTGTCGTAGAAATCAGGAGCATACTGGTCTACCGTCCATTCGGTCACATTGCCATAGATGTCATGAAGGCCCCAAGGGTTGGGCTTTTTGGTTCCTACCACCTGGGTGCTTCCCTTGCTATTGGGTGCAAACCAGGCATAGTCAGCCAGTGCTGCGGGGTCGTTGCCAAAGAAAAAGCGGTCTTTCGAACCTGCCCTTGCGGCATATTCCCATTCCGCTTCAGTGGGGAGGCGGTAGAAAATCCCTGTTTTCAGATACAGCCAGTGGCAGTATTGCAAGGCCCCGTACTGGGTCATGCCCACGGCAGGCTTTCCCTCTTTGCCCATGCCAAAGGTCATGTCGAGGTAAGGTAAACTTGGTCGGGAAAGTGCATCAACGCGTGCAGGCACCCCACCTTCAGTAATCGTTTGCTCGTATTGCTTGTCTAGAAAAAGTTCGAATGCATCCCAAGTCACTTCATGGGTTCCCATCCAAAAGGCATCCAACTGCACCGCGTGCTGGGGCTGCTGATCTGGAAAAGAAGGGTCTGTACTTCCCATCCAGAAGGTGCCGGCAGGAATTGGGGTCATGTCAAAAGATGCGGGAGTACCCACAATTTTCTGGGTATAGGGTTCAAATACCCGGGCCGGGTTGAGTTGGAAACTCGTTAAAATCACCAAAAAAAGGCCTAGGATTTTTTTCATTTGTTCAGGTACACCAAAATACCTTTCAAAATACAAAATTTCTCTAGGTTACCACAGGCCATTTGATAAATGGTCAACTAAATTTGGCAGCGATCAAAAAAATCCGGTCGCCCTCTGAACTATCAACTTCTAGGGAACAGAAAAAATAGGGTGAAGCAGTTAAAGTCTTTTGACTACTTCTTTTTTGGGGAGGCGTAGGGACCACATGCCGCGCAGATCTCCCTCACCATAGCCGGTAGCAGGGTCTTGCGGGTAGCGTTGCTTGAGTTTGGCGGCAGTTTCGGGAGTGATGTCCTTTTTTGGATCCCCGTGGCACTTTAAGCACATTGCGTTGCCGATCGTGATGGGCTTGGTGTAGAGCAAAACTTCCCCCTGCTGCAACTTTTGGATGCTTGGATCGGAGGAAATGTTATTTTCCGCATTGTAGCTGTAGGCATCTAGTAGCGGAATTTCATCCGCATTGGGAGCATCGAGTGGGTTTCTTGGTCGGGAAGAAACGCGTCGCAAGGTCACCGCATATTTCGTTTCTAAAGATTTCAAGAGGGGCAAGGCATTGACCTGGCAAAAGTCGATGGCTCCGGAATGACCATTCGTTGCAATGGCCTGCTGCAACTGGGCGATAAGTTGGGCCTGGGCTTCTTGGGTGATGGAATCTCCCCAGACCATGGCCTCCTCCAAAATTGCTACTTCGGTGATTCGCTTGACGTCATTGTTTCGTTGAACATCATCAAAAACCTCCTTTGAAATCCGCTCTTGAGGACCGCAGGAGAATAGTAGGATAAGGAGAAAGAGGGAGTTTTTCATGAAATACGAGGTACGAAAGACGGGATTAAAACTAATGTCGAATGCTGAACTCCGATTGAAGAATGAAGAAGTGGAAATTCGTAGAACAAACGAATCTTGTATCTCCACGAATAAAGTCTCGTTTCTTGGTTCTCGGCTCTTGCTTCTATTTAATGCTGAACTCCGATTGAAGAATGAAGAAGTGGAAATTCGTAGAACAAACGTATCTCGTATCTCCACGAAAAAATCTCGTTTCTTGGTTCTCGTATCTTGCATCTAAATTCTACTCCCCTCTCACCCGTACATACTGAAAGAGATCACCCACAGTGCCACGCTTGATAAATCCTTTTTTTAGAATTGCCTCTGGGACGTAACCTGCTTTTTCGAGTACGTTCATTGATTCTCCATTGAAATCATATACTTGAGCGTAGATGCGCTGAATGTCAAATTTGTCAAAGATGTATTCCGTATAGCGCTTTACTGCTTCGGTCGCAATGCCCTTTCCCCAGAACGGTTCGCCTACCCAAAACCCAAGTTCCATATTGGTTCGTAGCTCGTCTTTTCCTCGCTCAGCACCAATGGCACCGGCCAGCTTACCTTCAAATTCAATGGCAAAATTCTGGGCTGGATTGAACTTATAGTTGAACTCTATCCAATGCCGGGCATCGTGAATGGTGTAGGGCTGCGGATAATTATCCCGCAGGTTCATGGCAATCTTTGGATTATTGGCAATCGGGCACAACTGATGAAAATGAGATTCATTCCAGGTAACCAGTTGGATCTCTCTTTCTCCTTCAATAAGCATAAGTAAACTCGGTTAATACTAGCGATGGGATTTATTTCAATATAAGGACTTAATTCCTTCTTTACAATGAAGAAGGACCTAATCAACCCCTCCAGCCTGCATTTTTTCTAGATTTTCTGCCATACGAAGCGCAGAGATAAATTCTTCGATACGCCCATCCATGACGTCCGGCAAGTTGTAAACCGTCTTGTTGATGCGGTGGTCGGTGACACGAGACTGGGGATAGTTGTAGGTACGGATCTTGTCCGAGCGATCGCCGCTGCCGACCATGGAACGACGTTGGGCACCTACGGCTTCGTTGTGCTTGGCAAGCTCGATCTCGTAGAGTCGGGAACGCAAGACCTTCAGCGCCTTTTCAAAGTTTTTGATTTGGGATTTTTCATCCTGGCAAGTGACGATGAGTCCACTGGGATTGTGCGTCAAGCGCACCGCCGAGTAGGTGGTATTCACCGACTGCCCTCCAGGACCGGAGGAACAATAGGTGTCCTTGCGGATGTCGTTCATGTCCAAGTGCACTTCTACTTCGTCCATTTCAGGGAGTACGGCCACAGAAGCTGCCGAGGTATGCACACGCCCTTGGGATTCGGTGGCAGGCACCCGTTGCACGCGGTGAACACCCGATTCGTACTTGAGCATGCCGTACACATCTGCTCCAGAGACGGTGGCGATGATTTCTTTGTAGCCCCCTGCAGAACCGAAGGTCAAGTCCAGCACGGTAAGTTTCCAGTTCTGCATCTCACAGAAGCGCTCGTACATCCGGAAGAGGTCCCCTGCAAAAATCGCCGCCTCGTCCCCACCGGTACCGCCACGAATTTCAAGGATACAATCCTTGGAATCGTTCGGGTCTTTGGGGGTCAGGAGCTGCTTGAGTTCCTCTTCGAGTTCGATTTTTTTCTGGCGCAGCTCGTCCAATTCCGCCTTGGCCATCTCGCGAAATTCCGGATCCTTTTCCTTGTCTAGAATTTCTTTGGAGCTGTCAATATTCTGAAGCACGAGGGTGTAGGCATCGGCGACTCCAACGAGCTTTTCCAAGTCCTTGTACTCCTTGGTTAGCTTGGCGTAGGCACTCATATCGGACATGGAGTCCGGCAAAATGATGAGCTGCCCTACTTCTTCAAATCGATCTTTAAGGGATTGTAATTTATCGAGCATGGGTGGTAAAAATCCCTACAAAAGTACGGCTATATTCGAGGAAGACCTCCAAAAAGCGGGAAGAATTTGTTTAAAAAATGTAGGGCTTAAGCCTGTATTTTGTAGAAGACGTAGCGCTTGTCCTCCGGTTTTTTGTCGCGAATAATCAATTCTTTCCCCGCTTGAGCAAGGTAGAGCTCGTTGATATCGTTGATGAGTCGGGCGCGCTTCATGCGTCGGGAGTCAAAATTGGCTTGGGTGTCAATGCCGAGCAGCTGGTCCAAAGTCTCGGTAGTGAGCAACTGTCCAGAATAAGGCAACAAGAGTTGAATGGGCTCCAACCTTTTGGTAGGCTGCACTTCAGGCTCTTCTACTTTCTTCTTGGGAAGGATCTTTTTCACGAGCAGCAAGCCAATCGCCACCACTACAAAAAACAGGATATAGGCCCAAGGGGATGAAATGCCAAATGCGGCGGCTTCCTTTACCCGAACATAGCCTACTTCGGTTGATTTCTGATGAATCTGGGTCAGATCGAGTGTCTTTCGTTCTCCGCTGGGTGAGGTATAGTTCAAGACATTCCCTTTAATTTCTAAATAAGGGGAGAGCCCCATGTCCACATTTTTGGAGTCGTAGTAAAAAATCTTGCCCGTCTCTTTTTCAATCAAGTTCCAACCGATATTCTTCAAGCCACTGGTGGAAGCCCAGAAGGCATAATCTTGGGTTTGGATAAAATAAAGCCCTCCTTTATCTACAAGCTCTTCGAGCGACAAGCCCTCAATAACCACTTCAATTTCTTTCCAAGCTTTGGTCTCCCAATCTAAAAAATATCCCTGCAGATTTTTGGAGTCTATACCATAGCGTTGGTTAGAGGTTGTTCCAAAAAGAGAAAATAACCCCTTGGAATTTTGATACACAAATTGAGAAAAATAGTTGTCTGGTTGGTCTTTGGTGACTTGGAGCTCCCAGGAACCATGAAGTTCATCAAAAGTGAGCAGATCCATATGACTTTGCCAGAATCCATGTCCTCCTAGCATGTAATGTGTATTCTCACGAATAAAGGAATTGGAAGCGCAGGAATAGCCTCGATTAAAATAAACGTACTTGTTGACTAGGGTATCTCCTTTGACTTCGTATAGATCAAAGGTGCAGGCCACTTGAACGTATAGTTTGGAACCCAATTCGTAGATCAGGTACCGGTAGGGGGACTTTTCGTAGATCTTGTCCAAAGAGTCTAGTACTGCTCCCGGTAGTCTCCCCTCTAAAAAATCGCTTTGTCCTTTGTCCTTCCAACTTTTGGTAAAGGTATATAGGGCGTTGTAGTCTGCCGCCAAACTAGGACTGCCAGAGCAAGCTAGAAGTAAGAATAAGAGAAACGCATTTTTTTTCATCTTTGCTCCTCGAAAGATCATTTCAGGCTTTAAGTTTAAAAAAAAGGAAGGGGAAACCGTGAATCCCCCTCCCAAAAAAATAAACAAAAAACCTTGAGAAAACTTTACACTAAACTAAGTAGCCGACTTCCTCATTTTTCATTTTTTCGTGTTTTTTAGGTGCACTACGGAGTGATTCGTATTGATACATATCCTAAATACTGGATAAATGTCTCGTTTATTCGATTTAAAGAGCACTTTTTTGATTTTTCACAAAAGTTGAACGAATTCGACTTTAAACTGAATTATTGGATGATTTTTAGCCGAAAAGTCCAAAAAGCGCGGTGAACCTGTTCGGAAAAAATAATTTAGTACGGCAAAATCAGCTTGGATTGAAGGGGAGCTGGGAGCTAAAAAATCAAAAACCCCAAGAGCTGATAGCTCTTGGGGTTTCAAAAATATGCTATTGGAATCAGATTATCTGATACAGTAGGAATTCCTACTGATCAGAAAGTGAATTGCAAATTTCTCGGTTTACTTTACTAATTCGCGCTGCATCTAACTTAACCACTTTCCTGTCGTAAGTCATTAATCCATTTATCTCAATTTCTACATCTGTGGTTTGGGTATAAATGGCAGCTGAAAATCCGCTTGCGATTTGCTTTTTTAGTTTTTTCGCCAAAACAATATAGGCATCCGTAGCCTCCTTAGCTGTTTTATACTGCACATAACCCCAATTGCGGTCCTTAACCCATAGATGGTTGTCTGCAACAAGACCAATTCCACCGTACTCACCCATTACAGCTACTCGATTCGCGTCATAGAGCGTCATTTGCGGGTCTGGATAATTGTGAATATCAAGAATATCTCCCGTTGAATAGAAGTTCCCGCCGCTGGCAGCATTTACCAAGCGGGTGGGGTCGTAACTCTTTGTCCATTGCGCAATTTCAACAGTTTTAAATTGACCCCAGGCTTCATTGAAGGGAACCCAACTTACAATACTTGGATGGGAGATCAGCATGTCCATGATCTCTTTCCATTCCTTCCTAAAATTTGATTCTGATTCGGGTGTGCGAACAAAATCCGTTCCAGAGAAGTACCTGGTGGTCTGCCATTCAGGACCATTATCCCCATTAGGCATGTCTTGCCAGACCAAAATTCCTTCACGATCGCAGTGGTAATACCAGCGTGCTGGCTCCACTTTCACGTGCTTGCGAATGAGGTTGAACCCTAATTCTTTGGTTTTAAGGATATCGAACTTCAATGCTTCATCCGTAGGAGCAGTATACAGGCCATCTGGCCACCAGCCCTGATCAAGTGGTCCAAACTGGAAGTAATCCTTGTTGTTCAATTGCATCCGAACAATCCCATTTGCATCTTTTTTAGCTGAAATCTTACGCATTCCGATGTAACTCTTTACCTGGTCTATTACTTTTCCAGTTCTTAGCAATGAAACCTCTACATCGTATAAAAAGGGAGATTCAGGACTCCAGAGTTTCGCATTCGGAATGGAAAGCAAAATTTCCTGATTGGCGACTCCTTTTCCTTGGGCGATGACTTTTCCACTTTCCAGAATTTTAACATCGACCAAGTCGCTGGTTTTGTTTTCTGCGTTCTGAGCTGCTATTGAAACCGTGTTCCGATCGATATTGGTCACTGATTTAATATGGGTCAAGTGATTCTCCCCTACAGGTTCAATCCACACGGTTTGCCAGATGCCAGTTACTGCCGTGTACCAGATGCCCCCAGGGTTTACAACCTGCTTTCCACGAGGCTGAAATCCCTTGTTGGTTGGATCCCAAACCCTTACGATGAGTTTCTGAGGTTTGCCAGTAAGTAGGTAGGGCGTAATATCAAAGCTGAAAGGGGTATAACCGCCTTTGTGCGAGCCTATCTGTATGTCATTTATCCAAACATCCGCTTTCCAATCCACAGCGCCGAAATTAAGCATGACTTTTTTGTTTTTCCAGGTTGCTGGAACGGTAAACTCACGGTTGTACCAGAGTTCATTCTGATCGCCAACCGATTTTTGAACGCCTGATAAAGAGGATTCAATGGCAAATGGAACCAAAATCTTGCCCTCAAATTTCGTGGGTATTGCACTGCCCTGGGCAAGAATTGCGTAATCCCATAATCCATTCAGATTCAACCATTGTGCTCTTTCTAGTGCTGGCCGTGGATATTCGGGCAATGGATTTGCAGGATCAACTTTTTCAGCCCATGGAGTCTTGATTTTATCTCCAGCTGGCTGCCAGTTCTGCGCAAAGCCAACGGCCCCTGAAAAAGCAAGGCAGAGGAGTACTAGAATTTGTTTTTTCATTATGTAAGGCTTCCTATGAATTAACTAGTTAAACGATTCTATCCATTAATATATAGATAATTTAAAATGATTAACTTCTACTTACTATGATTTTTCCAGTAGTAGTCGAATTGGAAGGGGTTCCAATCGCTGTTGATAATAAGTCGCAGCCGCCCGGAAAAAATAAATTCAGCTCGGCATAATCAATTTGATTTGAAGGAGATCTCCACGCGCTCCGGATTCAAGAGCAAGTCTGCCTTCTACTTGGCCTTCAAGGCCGTGCACGGGATCAGACCTGTGGACTGGATCAAAGAGAATTTGTAGGGAGTAAAAAAACAAACCCAATGGATGAGGTCCATTGGGGTTTATGTAGTTGATTGTACTATTTAGATCTAGAAAGATCTTTTGTGGGATAAACCTAATTGGTAGCTGATTGAATCCTTCCAAGATCATCAATCCCCGTTGCAAAATTGTCTCCCCCTTCGGTACTTAGGAGTGATACTTCATGGGTAAGTGCCCCCATTTTACCATCCGCTGTAAGCCCGCAGGTTTAAATCGTAGTAACCGAAGAAGTACTCGAACAGCTTCCATTCACCCTCGCAATTCATCCGTAATGGACTGATGAATCAGGGATATCGCACCTAATTGCCTATTCTGAAGAATTTCAGTGCAAACCCTTAACCCTTACAAGATCAGAACATAGAATCGATTCGTTTTCATGGTTTTTGAAAGACCTATTCGCATGCATTGGTTTCCAAAGTCTTTAAGGTTTTCAAGGCATTAGAAAGCTCTAATCGGACGAACCTTTCGTTCGAAAGATTTATGGTCTTGGCCACTACCACCGGCACCGTTATTCAAGAAGTCTTGCCTATACGCATTCTCTTTTGCCCAATCTAGCTGTGATGCAGTCCAATAATGCGTTGCTGAACTTGAACTTTGACTGAAATCTCCTCGTATCATCGTCCCGCTCTTACTGTCTTCTAATGGTGTGGATGGATTACCCTTTGCCCAATCGGACAAAAGATTCATTTCAACAGACGTACCGAGATACCAATCCGTCTTTCCTCCACCTGTATACCCGCGCGCTGCGCCGGCTGCATAATCGCTATTGTTCCCATAGTAGTTGACCAAATAAACAGAGCTTTTATATCCAAGACCTATCTCTGACGCGTTAATATGAGCGGTAACATTCGGATATGGATCGTCGACTAAATTCGGATACCCTACGTGATTTTCATCTGACCATGCAGTGTAATCCCACCTCAATGATGGATCTGCTGTGCCACCATACCAAGTTTTTGGAGCAACTTCTAGGTAGTAACAGGTATTTGAGAAAGTTGGACCGCAACTGAAACCAGCGGCTGAGTAATAGAAGACAGTTCCACCTCCAGGACCGGTATCTCCAATGGCACAGGTACCACCTTGAGCACAACCTAATTCAGCGACATTTACCGTGTTGGAAGTGGCAGCTGTAAGTCCGCCTGCTGCAGTAAATATCAAGGTATGGTTTCCGGTTCCAGTGATTTTCAGGTTGGTAAAGGTTGCAACACCATTGACTGCTGCAACAGTTGTGATTCCGGTCAAAGTTCCCGTGCCAGAGGCAATCGATGCAATAACATTGGCAGTTGAACTGGTGATGGTATTCCCGCCTGCGTCTGTAATTTTCACGACAGGTTGGGTAGAAAATACCGTGCCAGTAAATGCACCTGCCGGTTGAGTTGTAATCATCACCTTGGATGCCGCGCCAACGCTCAGTGCAAAACTACTAGAGGTAGCAGCGGTCAAAGATGTCGGCGTGAATCTCAGAGTGAAGTTGCCGGGGGTGCCTGAAAGTACTAAATCTGTAAAGGTTGCTACACCATTGACTGCAGCAACAGTTGTGGTTCCACTCAAAGTTCCCCCGGTGCCAGAGGCAATCGATGCAGCAACGCTTACTGTAGAGGTTGTCGCTGTATTTCCAGATGCATCTGTTACCCGTACTACTGGCTGGATTGTAAGTGCAACACCATTGACCGCACCAGATGGCTGGGTGGTGATCGCTGCTTGTGTTGGTACCACAGCAAGTGTAGTAAAGCTAATTTCTGCTCCATAGACAGTTCCTACAGAATTGGTTGCATAAGAACGTACATAATACGTTGTCAATGGTGCCAACCCAGTTAAACTACTTGTATACGTTCCTGTGCCTGTTCCATTGGTGGTTTTTGTGGAAAGGGCAGTAGTTGGATTCGTGCTGGTATCCCAAACTACCCCTCTTGCTGTAACCGCTGCTCCACCATCAGCTGATACGTTCCCCCCACTAGTAGCTGTACTTCCTGTGATGGAAGTAGCAGCAGCAGTAGCGGCTAGAGTTGGCACGTCAGCAAGTGTAGTAAAGCTTGTCTCCGCACCGTAAGCAGTTCCTTGCGCATTGGTGGCAAACGAACGCACATAATACGTGGTCCCTTGCGCAAGTCCTGTCAGTGTGCTTGTAAATGTTCCCCCACCAGATCCCACTGTGACATTGAATGTAGCTGAACCTGTTGTAGTTCCATATACCAAGCCTCTTGAACTTACTTGTGTTGCTCCTTCGTCAGCTACATTGCCACCTAAGACAGCTGTTGTTGTAGTAATACTTGTAGCAGAAGTGGTGGATGCAAGAACCGGATTTGTTGGACCTGTTTCAAATGCATTAGTATCTTTTACTAATCGAACAGAGAAACCATATTTTTTCGAATAACTGCCTACATCTACAAAACCAGCAGTCTGATGTAATAATCTAAAGTATGCTTTTGTTGGATCTGCAATGTCCTCCTCCGATGTCCAAAACCAACCACTAGTTCCTTTATCCTCAAACCGGTTCCCTCCTGAAATATTATTATTCCCACCAGGTAGTCCTGTAAAGCCAGTCGTATTTGTGCCCGTATTTGCTCCCCATTCCGAACTAGAAGCCTTAAGAGCGCTACCAGAATTAGCTCCAAGGGTATTGTATTCAGCTTTAGTAGGAATGTGATATCCAGCAGGAGCTAGGAATCTTGAATCAGCAACAGCATACCAGTTGTATAGCTTACCATAAATCGCACCATTTGCAGGATCAAAATTATAGTATGACCAAGCGCCTATGCCTGCATCTGTAGCAGTATTCCACTCAGTTGCATTTGCAGCATAAGTAATGGCATCTCCATTTCTATAGGTTGTAACTTCTAAATTTTTATCAGTCCATCTCTGTGTCCCAATTAAAACTGTTGATTGAGATTGTGGCGGAGGTAACGTAGTAAAGCTCTGCGCAGCACCGTAACTTGTTCCAATCGCATTCGTAGCATAGGCTCTCACATAATAGGTTGTACCTGCGGTCAACCCAGTGATGGAACCACTAAATGTCCCTGAAGTTGTTCCATCGGTGGTTTTGCTATCTGAAGTAATTGGGGTTGCAGAAGTACTCCAACAAATTCCCGACACAGTGATTACCGATCCACCAGTAGAGGTGATTGTTCCCCCTGAAGTGGCAGCATACTTGGTCATACTGGTTGCTGCAGTAGTGGTTAGGGTAGGCGCCACGGCAAGTGTGGTAAAGCTAATTTCAGTTCCATAACTGGTTCCAATAGCATTGGTGGCATAAGACCTTACATAGTACGTAGTCGCTGGGGTCAATCCCGTCATACTACTTGTAAACACGCTCGAACCTGTTCCATCCGTAGTTTTTGTGGAAAGGTCAATAGTTGGATTCGTAACAGTCCCCCAAACTATTCCTTTTGAGGTAACAGCTGATCCACCATCAGATGATATGTTCCCACCACTAGTAGCTGTAGTTCCTGTGATGGAGGAAATTGCTGCTGTGGCTGAAACGGTAGGCGTTGTTGCCGTAGTGAAGGTTATATTCGGCCCATAACCAGTTCCTATACTGTTGGTTGCATAAGCACGAACATGATAGGTATTACCTTGAGTTAAGCCTGTGATCGAACTAGTGAAGGTTCCTGATAATGCCCCATCGGTTGTTTTTGTAGCAAGTGTGATTTCTGGATTCGGACTTGCACCCCAAACCAAACCTGCAGTTGTAATGGTAGCTCCCCCAGTACTGCTAACCGTACCTCCGCCCAAAGCAGATGTCGCTGTAATTGATGTAGGCGTGGTAGTCGCTGAAACCGTTGGGGTGGTTTGCGTAGTAAAGCTTGTCTCCGCACCGTAAGCAGTTCCTTGCGCATTGGTGGCAAATGAACGCACATAATACGTGGTTCCTTGCGCAAGTCCTGTCAGTGTGCTTGTAAATGTTCCGGCACCAGATCCCACTGTGACATTGAATGTGGATGAACCTGTTGTAGTACCGTATACTAAACCTCTAGCACTTACCTGAGTTGCTCCTTCGTCAGTTACATTGCCTCCGAGTACAGCTGTTGTTGTAGTAATACTTGTAGCTGTAGTGGTTGCTGCTAAAGTTGGATTTACTGATGTTGAACTTAAAGTTGTAAAGCTTTGCGCAGCACCGTAACTCGTACCTATCGCATTCGTAGCATAGGCTCTCACATAATAGGTTGTACCTGCGGTCAACCCAGTGATGGAACCACTAAATGTCCCTGAAGTAGTTCCATCAGTTGTTTTGCTATCTGCTGTGGTTGGAGTAGCAGAAGTACTCCAACAAATTCCCGATACAGTGATTACCGATCCACCATTAGAGGCGATTGTACCCCCTGAAGTGGCAGCATACCTGGTGATACTGCTAGCTGCAGTAGTACTGAGCGTTGGCGCCACTGCAAGTGTAGTAAATCTAGTTTCTGCTCCATAGACAGTTCCTACAGCATTGGTGGCATAAGACCGCACATAATACAGCGTAGCTGGGGTCAATCCCGTCAAACTACTTGTAAACGCGCCCGTCCCTGATCCATCCGTAGTTTTTGTAGTCAGGGCAGTCGTTGGATTCGTAGCAGTCCCCCACACTATTCCTCTTGCGGTGACAGCTGATCCACCATCAGATGATATATTCCCACCACTAGTAGCTGTGGTAGATGCGATGGAGGTTGCAGCAGTAGTAGCTGCCAAGGTTGGTGTAGTTAAGGTCGTGAAACTTATTTGTGCGCCATAACTAGTCCCCACACTATTTGTGGCATAGGAACGGACGTAATACAAGGTGCCAGGGCTTAAGCCTGTGATGGAACTAGTAAAGGTTCCAGTCGCAGCTCCATTAGTTGTCTTCGTGCTAAGCGCAACGGTAGGAGATGCTGAAGTAGACCACACCACTCCGCTAGCCGTCACGGTGGCCCCACCATTGTACGTGATATTTCCACCACTGGTGGCTGATGTTGAACCGATAGAACTTGCTGCTGTAGTAGTGGCTAAAGTCGCCACTGCTTGTGCCGAATTGACAGTAATCTCAGGTCCATATTTTGTGCCTACACTATTGGTGGCATAAGCTCTCACATAATAAGTAACTCCTGAAGTTAGTCCTGTTACTGAACTTGAAAAGTTTCCAATTCCTGTTCCATCCGTTGTTTTAGTTGAAAGTGAGATGGTCGGATTTGTACTTGTGTTCCAAACCACCCCACGAGCGGTTACAAGGGCACCCCCATCTGATCCAATGGATCCTCCAGTTGTAAATGAACTCGAGGTAATTGCAGTTGCGGCTGAAGTTGCACTAAGGGTAGGTAGGGCAAATTGAGCATTTGCTCCAACCATATTTACAAAGTTGGTGCCGTTGTACACTTGCAATTCCCCGTTTGCACCACAATCAGTACACCATAGGATCAGGCCTGCTTCTGGTGAAACAATGGCAGATTTCTGAACAAAAGTTAAACGAGGCAATAGTAGCCCTTGTGTAGTAGAGGTAAGGTCTAAAACTGCAGCCGGTGAAGGACTAGCCGTGCCTACAGCTACTGTACCGGTGAAAGCAGGAGATGCAATCGGTGCTTTTAATGCAAGATTTGTATTGGTTGCATAAGCAGACAAGTCCTGATCTCCAGTGTTGGTGCCTGTAATGGCCGCAAGTTTGGATTTCTCAGCCGTGCTGTAATCGTTCGTGGACAACCCTTTGCCAGTTTCCTTATCTACTTTGGTATTGAGTGCTGCCGTGGTGACATAGGCTGAAAGGTCTTGATCTCCCGTGTTGGTCCCTGTGATGGCGGCAAGTTTATTTTTCTCAGCTGTGCTGTAATCGTTCGTTGATAACCCTTGGCCCGTTACCTTATCTACTTTGGTATCGAGTGCAGTCTGGGTCCGTGTAGAAATTACTTTATCCGCATCGCTCGTGTTTTGCACATTGCCCAAGCCAAGATCCGCTTTGGTGATCGATACATTGCCGCTATAACCGTTCACCGTTTGTACGGGTGGCGCGGGAGTCAACAATTCAATCCAATTGGCTAGCACTGCTGGGTTCGATGCCGCCAATACATAGTTTTTATTGACATCGGTACGAATCACCACACTTCCAATTATAGCACTACTTAGCGCTAACATTTCATTCTCAGATCCCAATACCTTGACACTAGAAAAAGAAATGGCTGGGATTTGGTCTGTAGGTACTTTGCCCGAAGCATCCAAGCTGGCTACTCCGTTAACAACTGCTACTTTATTCGCGTCCAATTTTAACGCTAAAGCTGCTGTTGCATCTGCGTTACTAATTTTTGTTACCAATGCAGCATCTACAGCAGCGCCATTCGCTTTTGAATCCAATGCATTTTGCGTCGCTGTGGAAATTGGTTTGTTGAGATCTGAGGTGTTGTTGACCTCGCTTAACCCCAAATCCGTTTTGGATAAGTTGACAGATCCTGTGTAGCCGTTTACCGTTTGCACGGGTGCGCCGGGAGTCAATAATTCAATCCAGTTGCCCAAGGTACTTGCGGGTAGTGCACTCAGCACATAATTCTTATTCACATCGGTACGAACAGCAATACTTCCAACCGTTGCATTGGAAAGGGCTGTCATCGCAGCATTGCTTCCCACCACAGTGGTAGATGACACGGTTACCGGAGGGATTTGGCTAGATGGAATGATTCCGGATGAATTCAAGGTAGCCACTCCATTGGCAACTCCTTTTTGATTTGCATCTAATTTCAAGGCCAGACCAGGTACCGTAGGTGCCGCTGCCGTTCCCCCTAGATCTCCTGCCAGTTGAATTTTTCCCTTGGTACTTCCATTTGCATCTGCAATTGTAGCACCTGCCACTTGCGCATCCACGTAGGTTTTTACCGCATTCTGAGTTGGATATAAGCTCGTACTCGTACCCAAAGGGGTATTCGCTTTATTCGAAACATCTTCTTTTAATCCCAAGGAAGCCGCTACAGCTGCCGCATCCGCTTTTGCTGCCAATCCCGGTACTGAGGGTGCCGCTGCCGTTCCCGCCAAGTCACCTGCCAGTTGAATTTTTCCTTTGGTAGTCGCGTCAGCATCTGCAATCGTTGCTGCCGCCACTTGGTTGTTTACATAGGAAGTAAGTGCATCCGTCTTCGCATCCAGCGCGAGTTGCGTGGCAATAGAGATGGGTTTGTTGGCATCAGCCGTATTGTCCACATTGCCCAAGCCTAGGTTGGTGCGTGCAGCCGCGGCTGTCGTCGCGCCCGTTCCTCCACCTGCGATGGATAGGGTCTCGCTCAATTTGCCCGCCGTCTCCGCAAAGAGGGCCATAGGATTGTAAGTCAGCTGCTGCTCAGATACCTTCGTGTAGGTTCCTCCTTGGTCAAAGCTCACTAGGACGTGTAGGCTCTTCTGCTTGCTGTCCCATACCAGGCTGGAAAATGCGGCAGTATTTTGCGAGCCGATCAGTACATTGATCGTACCGAAGGCATCTGTCTGGGTGGTGTGCACCTCTTCAAACTCCTGAACGAGGTTTGCCGAGTAGATCCTAAACTTCAGAGACACGGCCCCATTCACAAAAGGCTGGCCCGTGATGTCTTGTCCCGGGATCTCGATTGGATTCGGATCCAAGATAATCGCCTGGTAGGAGATGCCTTTTTGGGCATAGCCGAGAAGCGAACAGGTAAGTAGCAGTGCGAGAGAGAAAATTACTTTTTTCATAAACTAGTTGGTTTGCTTAGCACTAGGCCAATACTAAAAGTAGTTGGGATAAAGTTGATTGTAGATTTGCCGATCCTGTTGGGTTCGATAAATTGCTTGTAGCTGGTTAGGTACTGGTAGCTCACAAAAGTGCTCACCTGTGCGTTGATCTGCTTTCGTAGCTCTAGAGACAAGCCATACATCGTGCGAATGGAGTTGAACTGCTCGTCGTCGGCCAAGTTGATGTAGCGATTCAGCAGCATCTGGTTGCCGTTGATCATCTTCACAGCAGACACTCGGCCCTTCACCACCAGGGAGGTAGTCTTGCCCAGCTTGATGCGGGGGCCGATTCCTGCACCTAGTCCAAGAAAGTCGGTAGTGTAGCTCATCGGGATGTTTTGTACATCGCCCACTGCATTAAACTGGTTATAGTTCAGTCCCAAGTCGTAGTAGAAGTCATTCGAAATCGCCTTCTCCCGATGGATGCTCAGGTGCATTCCTGATGCAGCACGCATGTTGGCTGGATTCACAGAAGCTGAGTTCACAAAGAGGTAGGAGGTCAGGTTCGAGCCTACCGACACTTGGAAGCTTTGGGAATAGGCAGGTAGGGAGAGAAGAAAGAAGAATAGAAATTTTTTCATCACTTAGTGTTTAATCAGCGTTTGGGTGAATACCTGTTGGGTCGTGTACAAGCGGAGTAGGTAGACGCCTACAGAGAGGTGTTCCAACTGATCTAGGTTGAGCTCTTTGGTATTAGCCGGAAACTCACCCGACCACACCGATAAGCCTGAGATAGAAAAGAGTTGGAGTTGTAGGGTTTGCGGATAGCTGCGATCCAGTTTTAGCTTCAGCTGGGAAGTGAAGGGATTGGGATAGGCTTGCAGGCGAATCAGTTCCAGAGTCTCTCGAGAACGGGAGACAATCGGAAAGTCCGGCGCTAGAAACCCTTGCAGCAGGTCGTGGGATTTTACTCGGCTTGATCCAATCACGACCGAGGACTGCCCGATGGATTGGGGGTACTTGGAGCTTCCTACAGATGAGGAAAACGTAGCGCGCTTTACCCCAGTGGTCTGGGCAAAGAGCCCCGTAGAAAGGCACAGAAAAAAGGCAAAAAGAAGAGTTCTAGAGAGCATTGATTTAACTGTTGATGCGAATCAAAGCGCATTTGGGTGTAAATCAAACCTTTCAAAAACTCAAAAAATGGCCTTTAGCGATGATTTTTGTTCAATTAATTTTTTTTTGAACAACTAGTTGAATCGACTATGGTTCGAAAAATAATTTTTCGAACTAGGTTTGTTTGAAGCAAATGTCGCATGTTACTCACCTCAGTCCTTCTCAGTTTACTTATATCCGCTATTTTGCTGGTCAGCCATTGGTCAGAGAACAAAGGCATTGTCTATCTTATTGTCGTCATTATTCTATTTAGCATCCGGCAATTCATTTTTATTTTGATACATAGCGATGCACATGTAGAAGTTCTCGCCCTACTGCTCTTCCATTTGGACCCCTTGTTTTTCTTGCTAGGGCCTTTTTTTCTATATTACCTTAAGAGTATAGTACATGGAAAATTGGTGGCGGATAAATACCTGCTTATCTATATGATTCCAGCGCTCATTGCTTTGATCAACACGCTACCCTATTACAGCTATCCATTTGCCGAGAAAGTCGCTGAAAGTGCCGCCATTCAAGGAAATTATTTTTTGGATGGCCCCGTTAACTTTCAACTCTTGTTCTTTCCATTCAAATACCAATTACGATTGGCGGGCGTGTATAATTTGAGTGTGGTCCTGTTTTCTTTAGTTTATTTGATCCGATTGAAAAAAAACAGCGCGATTCCGCTAAAGAAAAAGGTTTCGGTTTTGCTTAACCGCATTTTGGCAGCTACCACACTCGTAGTGATTGTCCCCAATTTGATGGTTTTGGTCTATGTACTCGTAAATTCTCCAAAAACAGGAGAGTTGGTATTTAGACAAGCCGCATTTGAGGATAATGGAGCGATTTTTTTCATGACCTTGCTACTTCCTTTGAGCTTTTTCTTGGTCCCAAGCTGGTTGTACAACGACCAAGCCAGTGCAAATCCCCTCGAAAAAATCCGAGCATTCCTCCAAAAACTACGGCTAAGTACATCTGAAGCCACTTTGGGATCCAATTTAGAAAAGTCAGAAGATTTGGAGCGCATCATCACCTATCTAGAAACCGAAAAGCCCCATGTAAATGTCAGCTTCTCGCTGCACGACATCTCTCAGGCCCTGAATATCCCCCATGTCCGCGTGACGACCTGCTTCAATAAGGAACTGAATGCCTCCTTCCCCAGTTATCGGAATAAACTCCGTGTGGCCCATGCCATTTCCCTGCTACGCGAAGGCGCTCACTTGACTACCTCCATCGAAGGCATCGCGGAGCGCTCCGGATTCAAAAGCAAATCCATCTTCTATGCTGCTTTCAAGGAGGAATATGGGGTTACGCCCACGGACTGGATAAAGACGAATTTGTAAATAGTAAAAAAAGACCCAATTGAGTACCGGATGAGCTAAAAACACCTGCCATGCTACAAACACCACTTATTCTTGTCATCATCGTATCGTTTATCTTCATCGTCAATCACTGGGGTCAGAACAAAGGGGTCATTTATTTGGTATTTATCGCCTTGGATAAAGCCTTGACCCAATTTGCTTTACTTGAACTCAATGCAACGCAGGACCCCACCGTATTTTCTTTAGTTTACCATCTGGAACCCTTAATTGTACTTCAGGGCCCCTTCTTTTTATACTATTTGAAGAGCATCATGAAAGGTGCTATTGTTTGGGATAGGTACTTACTGCTACTTTCCATCCCTTCGCTGCTCTTTCTTATTAATTTAATTCCTTTCTATGCCTTACCCTTCCCAGATCGGGTTGCTTATTTTAGTGATGCACCAGTAAATCCAGGCCTACAAGGCTACCTCTTTCTCACGTTGTCACAACAATATTTATTCATCTCCATTTACAACACCGCCTTTATTATTTATGGTGTCGCGTTTATAAATAGAATGAAATCAGGGGGGGGAGTCTACATTAAAAAGAAAGTCAATATTTTATTCACACGTATTTTTATTGTAGCCCTTTTGACTGTGATTCCCGGTTTAGTCGTCGTGTTTTTGTTGGCTTTGAATTCCCCCCAAGAGGGGATGATTGATTTTTTAAATCCAGACGCGGTCAATAATAATTACTTATACTTTCAATCGTTGGTATTGCCCTTGAGTTTCTTTTTTGTACCCAACTGGTTGTACAATGAAAAGGAACCCTTTTCATTTTTAGATAATTTCAGGGCTGCTTGGAAGAAGGTGATCCAATCCAATGCAACGTTATCCCAGGAAAGCTCCTTCGGAAAATCATCGGATTTTGAGCGCATCGTTTTCTACATCGAAACCGAAAAGCCCTACCTCAAAACGGATTTTTCGCTGCATGATATTTCTCAGGCACTCAACATCCCCCGTATCCGTGTCACCAACTGCTTCAACAAGGAGCTACAAACCCCCTTCCCCAGCTATCGGAATAAATTGCGCGTGGCCCATGCCATCTCACTGCTGCGTGCAGGGGCTCATTTGACCACCTCCATCGAGGGCATCGCGGAGCGCTCGGGGTTCAAGAGTAAGTCCATCTTCTACGCCGCCTTCAAGGAAGAGTATGGAACGACTCCTACCGAGTGGATCAAGAAGCATTTGTAGAGAGTAAAAAGAAAACCCCAATGGATGTCCATTGGGTCTAAAGATTCTGAATTGAATCCTTGGCTTTTTAGAGACCGAAACGGGATTTGGTCAGATCAAAATGGGTTAATGCTTCAGAAGCCGTCAATCCCCTCCCCTTGAAGAACTTGGTCACAGCTATATTTCCTGAATGGCTGTAATAGCCATTGAATGGATAAAAACCTCCAATGCGCGTATTTTGCTGTGCCAATAGCGAACCCGGTAACGCATAGCTCGCTTTTTGAACTCCGTTGACATAGACTTTAGCGGATCCAGAAATTCTAGCGATCACGATATGACTCCATACATTTATCGTAAAAGGAAAACTAGCGCTACTGCCTCCGCTTGCATGACTAATTCCATCATAGGAATGAAGAAGACCTAAATTCCCACTCCAATATTCCATTCGAAGGGCAACATAAGAATTGCCATTCGTATTGGCATTAATGGTTATTAAATTGGGGTGTGGACTTCCCGAACTCGTATGCACCCACATTTCTACTGTAAAATCCCCTGTCCCAAAATCAAAGTCCGCAGACATCGGCAACTGAACATAGGGATTTCTAGAACCATCATCCGTACCATCCGCGTTGAATACTAAAGTCCCTTGATTGCTCGAATTGTAAGTAACACTATTGACAAGTGTACCATGATTTCCCCTACCTGATAAATCTGTCCAAGTAGTGCCTGTTCCAGAGTAGCTTGCTGTATTACTCGCGTCCAAATTCAAGACAAGACCTGCCGTTACCAATGCCGGAGGATCCACCGGCGCCACATAATTATTTTGCCCACTAAACATCGTACGCTGCGCAAAAGAGCCAAACGAATGCATAAAGAGAAATATTGCAATTAGGCTTTTCATCTTATTTTAAAAAGTACGAATTGCTCTTCCTCTCAGCTGCCCTTGTCCATTAGCATCAGTCCAATCTCCGTTTGCGTTATGGCTTGTACCATCAGAAAATTTTAAACATTTATATGTCCAAGGATTACCAGCTAGATTAGTTGTACTTATATAAACTGCTCCTGCAGTGAAATTATTTAATCCAGTAGTTGCTCTTGCAGCATAAAGAAGACTTAGTTGACTTAAAGTAGGAATCGCCCAATCTGTATATAAAGACTCATCATTGGACGCGGATTTATTGGTAGGGCTTGTCGCCAAATCAATAATTACATCTGGATTTGCAACTATGTCAGTTGAAGAGGCAATCAATCCATGATATCCCCCAGCAGTAACATAAAATACGATTCCGCCCCCATATACTTCACCAACATAATGTCCTCCTGAACTTGAACCTCCAGAAGGTGCTGCCCAACTAGCAGTTCCTGTAGCATTAACTGTAAGTACCTGTCCTGCAGTTGAATTATGGGTATTTGGATAGGTTACGTCTTTTGCAGTGATTGTTCCATTCGTTTTCACATTCGTTACAGCTGAATTTCCTAATTGGATGGTATTGCTTGCAGTGACAGTTGCGCCATTACCAATAGCTGTTGCATTGCTTAATCCATCTACTGATACATTCGCTTGATGACCTATCGCGGTATTGTTGGAACCAGTGCTATTAGTTTGTAATGCTTGTTTACCAAATCCAGTATTGCCACTTCCTGAGGTATTTTCTTTTAAAGCATTAGATCCCATTGCTGTATTGTAATTTCCACCAATATTTTTTGGCATTACATATTCACCAAATGCATTATTTTCTCGACCTTCTGTATTTGCTGTAAGTGCTTGATGTCCGAATGCATTATTATAGTTACCGGTTGTATTAGCAGATAATACTGCATACCCATAGGCATAGTTATTAGCCCTACTTGATGCTCCGCGCCCTACTGTAACTCCATTCGATGTTAATTCATAGGCTCCTAAGTTCACTGCGCCGGAAGCTCCTGAGTACGGAACCCCTGATGCGACAGGTGCTGCCCAACTAGCTGTTCCTGTATTAGTAATCGTAAGTACATCTCCTGCAGTTGATCTATGCGTATTTGGATACGTAACGTCTTTTAACGTTAAAGTACCTGAGGTCCGAACATTTTCGATAGCAGTAGTAACTTCACCATTAACGGTACTTCCATCAGCTCCTAATTGAATTCGATTACTTCCCATTACCCTGGCAGAATGTCCTATTGCTGTCGCATTGGTATAAGTAATCGCATTCATATCTGAATACGCACCTATCGCGGTGTTTTTACTTCCAGTCATGTATTGACCAGCCGACTTACCGATGGCAACATTTGCAGAACCACTAACATTATTAAATAGGGCAGCACTACCAATTGCCACATTATTGCTTCCTCCAGCATTGGTATTCGACGCACCACCTCCAACAACTGTGTTATTCGAGCCAGTTGTATTGGAATAAAGTGTTCGGTAACCAAAGGCGGTATTGTTTCCTCCTGTATTACTCGCATTCATAAGTGCTCCAGCTCCCATGGCCGTACTTTCATCGTTGGTTGCAGTACCTCCAGTAACCCCTTTTCCAATCGTCAATCCTCTCAGCGTTAAATCATAATCGCCCAAATTCACCCCACCTGTTGCCCCTGAGTAGGGCACACCAGTTACAGGTGCAGCAGCCCAACTTGGCAAACCAGAAGCCAAGGTTAATATTTGGCCATCGGATCCTTTTGCCAATAAACTAGTAGCGCCTGCTGCGGTTTGGTAAGGAATAGATCCTGCAGCACCACCTGCAATATTGGTTGCTGAGGAAGTAGCGGCAGTTCCATAGCCCTGACCCACATTCCAAAAATAATTCGTGCCGTCGAAATAAAAGTTGACAATATCAATGGCATTCGCTGCAGTCGATAAGCCAATGGTTGTGGTAGAACTTGACCCCAATATTTTATTTGCAGCAGAAGGCAAGGTTAAGGTTCTCCCTCCGGTTGCATCTTGTTTTACAACCAATGTTCCGTAAGCACCTGTAGGTGGTGCTGTTGAAAAACTTAAGGTCCTATTATCAGCTAAGGTCACACTCGCATTCAATCCACTGCTTGGATTCCAGCTAATGGTGGCAGCATCCGTTAAGGCCTGTGGCGTAGAGGCATAGATAGGCGCAGTAAGTGTTCCAGTAAAGGTTGGTGAAGCAATTGGCGCAGCTCCAGTGACATCTGCCACAGGAATGGTTGCGCTAGCTGTCATCGCTGTAGTACCTGTTCCTTTTACATAGCCCGTTAAGGTAGTGGCCCCAGTTCCTCCATTACCCACGGCCACAGTTCCTGTAACATTCGCTGCGTTGCCTGAAATATTTCCAGATACTTTACTTCCTGAGACAGCTGCAATTTTTTCATCCGTAACTGAGCTATTCGCTAAATCTGCTGTGGCGATGGTTCCATCTAAAAGTTTATCCGAGGTGACTGCACCCGTGGCTATCGAAGTGACAAGTCCGGCCCCCGTGGTAGTTACATCGCCAGAAAGTGTGCCGGGAGTTTGGAGCGTGCCACTGCTAACTGTCACTATACCCGTACCCGAAGGAGCGGGGCCAGTAGCGCCTGTAGGACCTGTGGCGCCTGCCACTCCAGCTGGGCCTGTTGCTCCAGTCAATCCCTGAATACCTTGAGCGCCTGCTGCTCCAGTGGCACCGGTAAGTCCTTGAGGACCTTGTGCTCCCGTTGGGCCTGTGGCGCCTGCCACTCCAGCTGGGCCTGTTGCTCCGGTCAATCCCTGAATACCTTGAGCGCCTGCTGCTCCAGTGGCACCGGTAAGTCCTTGAGGACCTTGTGCTCCCGTTGGGCCTGTGGCGCCTGCCACTCCAGCTGGGCCTGTTGCTCCAGTCAATCCCTGAATACCTTGAGCGCCTGCTGCTCCAGTGGCACCGGTAAGTCCTTGAGGACCTTGAGCTCCCGTTGGGCCCACTAACGAAACCCCTGTAGGCCAAGCTCCACTCGCCTTTGGACCAAATAGCATGTTCGTTGCGGTATTGATGTAAAAATCCCCATCTACTCCGGTACTCGAATTAGGGTTGCTAGTTCCATAGGCTACGGTCTTTCCATTTGATCCTGCGGGGCCAGTGAGTCCTTGAGGACCTTGAGCTCCAGTAGGGCCTGTGGCACCTGCCACTCCAGCAGGGCCTGTTGGACCAACAGCACCAGTAGCACCTGCCGAACCATTATTCCCCGCTGGTCCTTGAGGTCCAGTTAATCCAATGGGTCCTTGGGGTCCTGTGGCACCCGTTGGGCCAGCTACTCCTGCGGGACCTTGAGGACCTGTCGCGCCAGGCAGGCCTGCTGGGCCTGCCGGACCTGCGGGGCCTGCTGGACCCTGGCTACCAGGACCATCTCCTGAAATGGCTGCCAGCTTGTTCTTCTCTGCCGTGGTGTAGTCATTGGAGGATAGTCCTTTGCCAACTTCCTTGTCTACTTTAGTGGCTAAGCTGTTGGTCACATCCGATTCATTTGCCTTACTAGCAAGCTGTGTGGTCGTGGCGTAGGCGCTGAGGTCTTGATCTCCCGTATTTGTTCCCGTAATGGCTGCCAGCTTGGTCTTCTCTGCCGTGCTGTAGTCATTGGTAGAAAGTTGTTTTCCTGTCACCTTATCCACTTTGGTGTCCAACGCATTTTGCGTGGCACCAGAGACCGGCTTCGCTGCATCAGCCGTGTTATCCACGTTGCCCAATCCTAGGTTGGTGCGTGCAGCCGCGGCCGTCGTCGCACCCGTACCTCCACCTGCAATGGATAGGGTCTCGCTCAATTTGCCCGCTGTCTCCGCAAATAGAGCCATAGGATTGTAAGTCAACTGCTGCTCGGATACCTTGGTGTAGGTTCCTCCCTGGTCAAAGCTCACTAGCACGTGTAGGCTCTTCTGATTGCTGTCCCAGACTAGGCTGGAAAATGCGCCAGTATTTTGCGAGCCAATCAATACGTTGACCATACCGAAAGCATCTGTTTGGGTGGTGTGCACCTCTTCAAACTCTTGTATGAGGTTCGTCGAGTAGATCCTAAACTTCAGAGATACTGCCCCATTCACAAAAGGCTGTCCTGTGAGGTCCTGTCCTGGGATCTCGATTGGATTCGGATCCAAGATGATCGCCTGGTAGGAGATGCCTTTTTGGGCATAACCTAGTAGCGAACAGGTAAGTAAAAGCGCGAGGGAGAAAATTACTTTTTTCATAAACTAGTTGGTTTGCTTAGCACAAGGCCGATACTGATAGTGGTTGGGATAAAGTTGATTGTAGATTTACCGATCCTGTTGGGTTCGATAAATTGTTTGTAGCTGGTCATATACTGGTAGCTCACAAAAGTGCTTACCTGAGCATTGATCTGCTTTCGTAGCTCCAGAGACAAACCATGCATGGTCCGAACAGAGTTAAACTGCTCGTCGTCGGCCAAGTTGATGTAGCGATTCAGCAGCATCTGGTTGCCGTTGATCATCTTCACTGCAGACACTCGGCCCTTCACCACCAGGGAGGTGGTCTTGCCCAGCTTGATGTGAGGGCCAATCCCTGCGACCAGACCTACAAAGTCCGTGGTATAGCTCATCGGGATGTTTTGAACATCGCCTACGGTATTAAACTGGTTGTAATTAATTCCCAAGTCGAAGTAAAAGTCATTGGATAGGGCAGCCTCACGATTGATGCTCAGGTGCATTCCCGATGCGGGACGCATGTTGGCAGGATTGGTAGAGGCCGAGTTCACAAACAGGTAGGAGGTCAGGTTCGAGCCTACCGACACCTGGTAGCTTTGGGAGTAGGCAGGAAGGGAGAGGAGAAAGAAGAATAGAAATTTTTTCATCACTTAGTGTTTAATCAGCGTTTGGGTGAATACCTGTTGGGTAGTGTACAGGCGAAGTAGGTAGACGCCTACGGATAGGTGCTCCAACTGGTCCAGGTTCAGCTCTTTGGTATTGGCCGGAAACTCACCCGACCAGACCGACAAGCCTGCGATAGAAAAGAGTTGGAGTTGGAGCGAGTACGGGTAGCTGCGATCCAATTTTAGCTTCAGCTGGGAAGTGAAGGGATTGGGATAGGCTTGCAGGCGAATCAGTTCCAGGGTCTCCCGTGAACGTGATACAATCGGGAAGTCCGGAGCAATAAACCCTTGCAGCAGGTCGTGAGATTGCACCCGGCTTGATCCAATCACCACCGAGGACTGCCCGATGGATTGGGGGTACTTAGAGCTTCCTACTGACGAGGAAAATGTAGCGCGCTTCACCCCAGTAGTCTGGGCAAAGACAGCCGTAGAAAGGCACAGCAAGAAGGATAAAAAGAGAATTCGGATGAGCATTGCTTTACTTGTTGATGCGCATTGATTCGCATTTGGATGTAAAACAAACCCTTCAAAAACTCAAAAAATGGCCTTTAAAAATGATTTTGGTTTAATTAAGTCTTTTTTGAACAACTAGAATAAAAAATTAGAGTTCGGTATATTTTTTCGAACTAGGTTTGTTTGTAGCCAAATTCGTATGCTTTTTACCTCAGCCCTCCTCGTTTTAGTGATCTCCAGTATTTTGCTGATCAACCATTGGTCGCAAAACAAGGGAATTGTGTACCTCACCGCCACGATTATTCTTTTTAGCCTCAGACAAATTACCTTTCTCCTAATCAATAGCGATGTACACGTGGAGCTCCTTTCTATCCTGCTCATCCATTTTGACCCCTTGTCTCTATTGATTGGGCCCTGCTTGCTCTACTACCTCAAAAGCCTAGTGCATGGGAAATTAGTAGTGGATAAGTACCTCCTTATCTGTGCGATTCCAGCGCTTATTGTCTTGATCAACACACTACCCTATTACAGCTATCCCTTTGCGGAGAAGGTCGCTCATTTTACCCAAGTTCAAGAAACAGTCAACCTACTTGGCCCCAGTGACTTTCCCTACCTACTTTTTCCCTTTAGGTACCAAGGACTAGGGGGTACCCTATTTAATTTGATCTTCGTACTATATTCCATTGGGTATGTAGTCCAACTGAAAAAAAACGGCACGAGTTATATCAAGAAAAAGCTTTCAGTTTTGATAAACCGCATTTTAATAGTCATTCCCATAGTACTCCTACCCAATTGGATGCTGCTTGGCTACTCCTTTTTAACCATTCCAAAAACAGGGATCCTAAGCCTCCGACAACCTGCCTTCGAGCCAGATGGGGCTGTGTTTTTGGTGAGCTTATTGCTTCCTTTGAGCTTTTTCTTGATTCCGAGCTGGTTGTACAATGAAAAGGAGCCCTTTTCATTTTTAGATAATTTAAGGGCTGCTTGGAAGAAGATGCTCAATCCCAATTCGATGGAATCCCGTGAAAATTCCTTCGGAAAATCATCGGATTTTGAGCGTATCGTTTCCTATATCGAAACCGAGAAGCCCTTCCTCAGAACGGATTTTTTCCTTCATGACATTTCTCAGGCCCTCGACATTCCCCGTATCCGTGTGACCACCTGCTTCAACAAGGAGCTGAAGACCCCTTTCCCTACCTATCGGAATAAACTACGCGTGGCCCATGCCATTTCCCTGCTACGCGAAGGGGTACATTTGACCACCTCCATCGAGGGCATCGCGGAGCGCTCTGGGTTCAAGAGCAAGTCCATCTTCTACGCCGCCTTCAAGGAAGAGTATGGAACGACTCCTACCGAGTGGATCAAGAAGCATTTGTAGGAAGTAAAAAGAAAACCCCAATGGATGTCCATTGGGTCTAAAGATTCTGAATTGAATCCTTGGCTTTTTAGAGACCGAAACGGGATTTAACCGCGTCAAAGTTGATAGTCACTTCTGAAGCAGATAGCGCTCTGTTATACATATTAACTATAGAATAATCACCATAAACTCCATCAGTCTGATCCCAACGGTGGGCAATGTAGTATCCATTGGAGGTCTGCCTCAAGGAAACAACCCCAAGCGCACTGCTGGTTCCCAGTGAAACTCCATTTCTGTAGATTGTTAATTTTGATCCATCATACGTACTCACTATGTGAATCCAATTATTTAAATCGGAAGAATAGTCGGTGGCTATTTGGTATTTTTTCCAACCTCCATAGTTAATTGCACTTTCATATCTATAACTATTATTTGCTGTAGGATTAGTTAGCCCTCTAGCATTGAAGGCTAGTACCATATTAACTATAGCCCCGGATCCTGCATTATAAACTTTTTCAGAAAAAAAACATGGGGTATAGTTTGTACTTGTACTAAGTGAACTTGAAGGATCATAATCACCCCTTGTGCCAGCAGGTTTAACCCAAATTTCAATAGTATATGATGTTAAATTTGAAAATCCAGTTGAAGAGGACGCGCTTCCAGAAGAACTTTCAAACCTTATAACTCCTCCAGCATTGCTTGCAAAAGCACCTCCTGCTAGTGCAAATTCTGCAACGTTATTTCCTCTAATTAAATTAGACCAAGTTGTTCCAGTACCTGGATAACTTGATGGATTCGCAGCATCTAAATTTAAAATTAACCCTGTTTGAATAATGGCCGGTGCCTGAAACGCTACAGGGGAAGTAATATAATTATTGTTACCCTTGAATAAAGGTTGCTGCGCATTAGAAATAAATGCATAGAAAAGAAGGAAAAATATGGAAATATTTTTTTTCATTAACAGAATTTAGAAAGAGCGTACTGCACGTAAACTCAAAGGTTGTGAAAATCCTGATCCACTTTGTCCATTATCAGCATCAATAACAAACCCACTTGAAGTAGTAGTATAATTTGAAATTATAAAATAATAGTAGCTTATATCAAACCCTCCAATTTGACTTTTATAACCCAATACTTGTTGCATTTCCCAAAGTGTGGGAATTCTCCAGTCTGTAAATTCCTTCCCAGCGGTATTATGATATGATGGTTGATTAACTCTATTATAGATAATTTCAATTGAACCTCCAGTAACTTGGTTTTGAGTTGCAGCAACCAAACCATGTTTACCATTTGGTGTGACATAAAAAATATAACCACCTAAATCATTATTTAACCCAATGGAATATGTTATAGATCCACTTGAAGCAGGAGTAGGAATATTTATAGTAGTACCCGATAATGTTGCTGCACCTGTTCCTGTGGTAGTTAAGTTAAGAGGTGCTTGATAATCAGTTCCTGAAACTGCTGCTGTTAAAGCACTCGTTCCATTTCCTTTTACCAAACCTGTTAATGTGGTCGCTCCAGTACCCCCTTGAGCCACTGTTACCACAGCATTATTTGTTAAAATAGTAGCATTTGCATCTGGCAAAGTGAACGTCTTTTCAGTTGTTGATGGGCCTAAAAATTTAGTATAAGCATTTCCTGTTCCTCCAAATGTAGATGCTATAATATTAGTCACGTTTGCTGTACCATCAAAACTTCCACCATGAATGGTTCTAGCTGTATTTAATGTTGCTGCACTTACCGGAACCGGAATTGGGGATACTCCATAACCTTGACCTACGTTCCAATAGCAGTTCGTTCCATCGTAGTAAAAGTTAATGATGTCTTTTGCTCCAGCTGTAGTTGATAAAGCAATACTAGTGTTAGAGGTCGACCCCAATACTTTGTTAGCTATAGAAGGCAGGGTTAAGGTTCTTCCCCCTGTACCATCTTGCGTCACCACCAAGGTTCCATAGGAACCGGATGGAGGAGTGGCAGAAAAACTTAAAGTACTATTTTGATCTAACGTTACACTTGCATTTAATCCTTGTGTAGGGTTCCAAGTAATAGTAGCCCCTGAAGTTAATAATTGAGGAGTCGTCGCATAGATAGGAGCAGTTAGCGTTCCAGTAAATGTGGGGGAAGCAATCGGAGCCTTTAAGTCTATTGCCGCAATATTTGCTGTAATGCTAGCAGCATTTGCTGCTACACTATTAGTTAATACTAGTTCCGCTGCAGTTGCTCTAGTTGTTTCTCCTGCGATAGATGAAGTATTTGCGGTAATGCTGGCAGTATTTGCTGCTACACTAGTAGTTAATGCTAGTTCCGCTGCAGTTGCTCTAGTTGTTTCTCCAGCAATAGATGAAGCATTCGCGGTAATGCTGGCAGTATTTGCTGCTACACTATTAGTTAATATTAGTTCCGCAGCAGTTGCTCTAGTTGTTTCTCCTGCGATAGATGAAGTATTTGCGGTAATGCTGGCAGTATTTGAATTGACATCGGAAGTAAGTGATACTAAATCAGTTGCGTTTGCTTTTAGCGCTAAACCTGGCACGGTAGGCGCCGCCGCCGTTCCACCTAAATCTCCGGTTAATTGAATCTTACCTTTTGTGCTTGCATCCGCATCTGCTATCGTTGCAGAAGCTACACCTGCCGCCAGTTGTGCATCTACGTACGATTTTACGGCCTTTACACTTGGATATTTAGAGTCAGATGCCCCGTCGGTACTTACATTAGTGCTTTTATTAGCTGAGTTTTCTTTCAAAGCTAATCCAGGTACGGTAGGTGCTGCCGCTGTTCCAGCTAGGTCTCCAGCTAGTTGAATTTTGCCCTTGGTGCTGCCGTCTGCATCTGCAATCGTAGCAGCTGACACTTGGGTATCGACATAGGTCTTCACCGATTTGACCGTCGGGTACCTGGTATCCGAGCCTCCATCGGTGAGTACACTGATACTTTTATTGTCTGTAGTCTCTTTTATGGATAATGCCGTCGTTACATCAGCTGCATTCGCTTTTGTAGCTAAAGCCGTGGTCACATCCGCGGCATTCGCTTTCAAGTTCAATGCGCTAGTAACGGTTGCTGCATCCGCTTTTGCCGCCAAGCCTGGTACTGTGGGTAAACTTGCGGTTCCCGCTAAGTCTCCTGCCAATTGAATTTTGCCCTTGGTACTTCCATTTGCATCTGCAATCGTCGACCCTGCCACTTGGGCATCCACGTAGGTTTTTACCGCATTCTGAGTTGGATATAAGCTCGTACTCGTACCCAAAGGGGTATTCGCTTTATTCGAAACATCTTCTTTTAATCCCAAGGAAGCCGCTACAGCTGCCGCATCTGCTTTTGCTGCCAATCCCGGTACTGAGGGTGCCGCTGCCGTTCCCGCCAAGTCACCTGCCAGTTGAATTTTTCCTTTGGTAGTCGCGTCAGCATCTGCAATCGTTGCTGCCGCCACTTGGTTGTTTACATAGGAAGTAAGTGCATCCGTCTTCGCATCCAGCGCGAGTTGCGTGGCAATAGAGATGGGTTTGTTGGCATCAGCCGTATTGTCCACATTGCCCAAGCCTAGGTTGGTGCGTGCAGCCGCGGCTGTCGTCGCGCCCGTTCCTCCACCTGCGATGGATAGGGTCTCGCTCAATTTGCCCGCCGTCTCCGCAAAGAGGGCCATAGGATTGTAAGTCAGCTGCTGCTCAGATACCTTCGTGTAGGTTCCTCCTTGGTCAAAGCTCACTAGGACGTGTAGGCTCTTCTGCTTGCTGTCCCATACCAGGCTGGAAAATGCGGCAGTATTTTGCGAGCCGATCAGTACATTGATCGTACCGAAGGCATCTGTCTGGGTGGTGTGCACCTCTTCAAACTCCTGAACGAGGTTTGCCGAGTAGATCCTAAACTTCAGAGACACGGCCCCATTCACAAAAGGCTGGCCCGTGATGTCTTGTCCCGGGATCTCGATTGGATTCGGATCCAAGATAATCGCCTGGTAGGAGATGCCTTTTTGGGCATAGCCGAGAAGCGAACAGGTAAGTAGCAGTGCGAGAGAGAAAATTACTTTTTTCATAAACTAGTTGGTTTGCTTAGCACTAGGCCAATACTAAAAGTAGTTGGGATAAAGTTGATTGTAGATTTGCCGATCCTGTTGGGTTCGATAAATTGCTTGTAGCTGGTTAGGTACTGGTAGCTCACAAAAGTGCTCACCTGTGCGTTGATCTGCTTTCGTAGCTCTAGAGACAAGCCATACATCGTGCGAATGGAGTTGAACTGCTCGTCGTCGGCCAAGTTGATGTAGCGATTCAGCAGCATCTGGTTGCCGTTGATCATCTTCACAGCAGACACTCGGCCCTTCACCACCAGGGAGGTAGTCTTGCCCAGCTTGATGCGGGGGCCGATTCCTGCACCTAGTCCAAGAAAGTCGGTAGTGTAGCTCATCGGGATGTTTTGTACATCGCCCACTGCATTAAACTGGTTATAGTTCAGTCCCAAGTCGTAGTAGAAGTCATTCGAAATCGCCTTCTCCCGATGGATGCTCAGGTGCATTCCTGATGCAGCACGCATGTTGGCTGGATTCACAGAAGCTGAGTTCACAAAGAGGTAGGAGGTCAGGTTCGAGCCTACCGACACTTGGAAGCTTTGGGAATAGGCAGGTAGGGAGAGAAGAAAGAAGAATAGAAATTTTTTCATCACTTAGTGTTTAATCAGCGTTTGGGTGAATACCTGTTGGGTCGTGTACAAGCGGAGTAGGTAGACGCCTACAGAGAGGTGTTCCAACTGATCTAGGTTGAGCTCTTTGGTATTAGCCGGAAACTCACCCGACCACACCGATAAGCCTGAGATAGAAAAGAGTTGGAGTTGTAGGGTTTGCGGATAGCTGCGATCCAGTTTTAGCTTCAGCTGGGAAGTGAAGGGATTGGGATAGGCTTGCAGGCGAATCAGTTCCAGAGTCTCTCGAGAACGGGAGACAATCGGAAAGTCCGGCGCTAGAAACCCTTGCAGCAGGTCGTGGGATTTTACTCGGCTTGATCCAATCACGACCGAGGACTGCCCGATGGATTGGGGGTAGGTGGAGCTGCCAATAGATGAGGAAAACGTAGCGCGCTTTATCCCAGAAGTCTGGGCAAAGACCCCAGTAGAAAGGCACAGCAAGAAGGATAAAAAGAGAATTCGGGTGGGCATTGATTTAACTTGAGATGCGGATTAATACGCATTTGGGTGTAAAGCAAGCTTTTCAAAATATCTAAAAGTGGATTTTTAGGCGTATATTGGTTTAATAAATAGTTTTTCGGACAGGTACCCGAATTGTCTAGCGTATGAAAAACTATTTTTCATACTAGGTTTGAACCCTATTAATTCGGCTCATGTTATTCCTTTCGCTTTTACTTACCGTAATCATAGCGGTCATTTTGCTGATCCATCACTGGCCTCAAAACAAGGGCATTGTTTACCTGGTGGGAGTTCTTTTATTTTTAGGCATTCGGGAGTTTTCCCTTTTGTTGTATAATACCACCGAATACACCTGGCTACAGGCACTCCTATATAATTATTTTGACCCCTTATTTTATCTCATAGGACCTTTTCTACTGTACTACCTCAAAAGCCTAGTCAAGGGAAAACTTGTTGCCGATCGGTACTTGCTGCTCCATGTACTTCCTGCAGTACTAGTCTTTATCAACCTACTTCCTTACTATGCCTCTCCTTTTGCCGCCAAAGTAATTGAAATAGCTCAGTCCCAAGGACCTGTTCCTTTCTTGGGTAAAGTCGCGGAACCTTACCTATTTTTCCCCTTGAAGTACCAGCGAAGCCTCATGATAGTTTTTAATTTGACTTATGCCTTCGTGGCCTTTGGCCAGTTGCTTCGCTTCAAAAGAAGCAGCACAACCTATATAAAAAAGAAACTGTCGGCCCTAATCAACCGGATTTTATGGGTCATGCCCGTGGTCATCCTTCCCTATCTTGTAATGTTCTTCTATTCCACCTTACAGGCGCCCGAAAAAGGAGAATTGGTCTACCGCAACATCGCTTTCACTTCCGATGGGCTTCTGTTTTTTTTGACTTTGTTGCTCCCAATGAGCTTCCTATTTGTACCCAGCTGGTTGTATGGGGACCAGTCTAGCACTTCAACAGGAGATGCCCTGATCCACAAAATCGTAAGTCTTTTTCAAAAAAAGGGTGTTGGAACAAAAGAGGAAGCTTACGCTGAAAAATCGACTGATTTGGAACGCATTGTTGCCTTTATAGCCCAGGAAAAGCCCTATATCCAAGTCAGCTTTACCTTACACGACATCTCTCAAGGACTCAATATCCCTTATATTCGAGTCATCAACTGCTTCAATAAGCAATTGAATACCTCCTTCCCTGTGTATCGAAATAAATTACGCGTCGCCCATGCCATCTCTCTGCTTCGCGAAGGAGCTCACTTGAACACCTCCATCGAGGGCATCGCGGAAATGTCAGGATTCAAGAGCAAATCCATTTTCTATACTGCCTTCAAGGAGGAGTATGGTGTGACCCCCAAGGAGTGGATCAAGAAGCATTTGTAGCCCCTTTATTCTTTTGGATATGAATTGTCCTTTACAACATTTACTTTCGAAGATCAAAAACGGACAAGAAATCTTGCACTGTTAACGAAAAAATTACAGTTTATATGCCCATTAAAAACGCCCGAAAAATAGAGGGTAAAGGGTAGAATCTTAGTTGAAAGAGCTCGTGTAAAAGCCATTCATGCAACCCTAAAAGAATGAAAAAAACACTTTTTGCCATCTTTTGCTTTTCTTTTTTTTGGGTTTTTGGGTGTAGCGCTGACTCAGAATTAACTCCTATTAAAGTAAATCCGGGTGCTGGTTCTGCTGGGAGTACTTATCCAAGTTACAACACCAACCCAATTCCTGCCGATGCCACCGGAATGAGTAGTTCGGCAGTTCAACTTGCCGCTAAAATAAAACTAGGAT
>JBILBQ010000083.1:0-11247 GCA_044353615.1 Algoriphagus sp.
TGCATAAGCCAGCCAATTCTATTAAATTTGTGACCTGTATTCGTTCCAATTAACTGATACGCCCCAACTAGTTTTAGCCACTGTACCGACTCTCTTCCATGGAAGCCAAAAAAATCAGAAGTACGTTTATTGAGTTTTTCCAATCTAAGCAGCACCAATACGTACCTTCTTCTCCCATAGTAGTAAAAAATGATCCTACCCTGATGTTTACCAATGCAGGGATGAATCAGTTTAAAGATGCTTTTTTAGGAAATGAGGTCGCCAAATTCTCAAGAGTAGCCAATTCTCAAAAGTGCCTCCGTGTAAGTGGTAAGCACAATGACTTGGAGGAAGTAGGGGTAGATACCTATCACCACACCATGTTTGAAATGCTGGGCAACTGGTCTTTTGGAGATTATTTTAAAAAGGAAGCGATCGAATGGGCTTGGGAACTGTTGACCGAGGTCTACAAGTTGCCCAAGGACCTGCTCTACGTGTCCGTTTTCCAAGGCGATGCGGGCGACAATCTAGCCATGGATCAAGAGGCCTATGACCTTTGGAGCGGTATCGTTGCAAAAGACCGCATCATTATGGGTTCCAAGAAGGATAACTTCTGGGAAATGGGGGATACAGGACCTTGTGGACCCTGCTCTGAAATTCACGTTGACTTACGGTCAGCTTCTGAAAGAGCTGCTATTCCAGGGCGAGATTTGGTCAACAACGACCATCCCCAGGTGATTGAAATTTGGAACTTGGTATTTATGCAGTTCAACCGTGTTTCTGATGGAAGTTTGAAGCCACTTCCCGCCACGCACGTGGATACTGGAATGGGTTTTGAGCGCCTGGTACGAGCGATTCAACACAAATCATCCAACTACGACACCGATTTGTTTATGCCCTTTATTGCTTCATTGGAGCGTAAATCGGGTAAATCCTATGGAAAAGATGAGCCTACTGACATTGCCTTCCGCGTGATTGTAGACCATATCCGTGCGATATCTTTCACCATTGCCGATGGACAGATTCCCTCCAACAACAAGGCAGGATATGTGATTCGACGGATTTTGAGAAGAGCTGTGCGCTATGGCTATACGTTCCTAGGTTTTCAAAAGCCATTTTTGTTTGAATTGACACCCCTGATTGCTGAAAATTTTGGAGACATATTCCCAGAAGTTCGTGCACAGCAGGAATTTATTGCTAAGGTAATTCAAGAAGAAGAAGCCTCTTTCCTTCGAACCCTAGACAATGGGCTACGAATGTTGGATGGCATAAAAGCAGATTTGCTTGGCAGCAGCCAGCAGGTGATCCCAGGGAAGACTGCATTTGAGTTGTACGATACCTTTGGATTTCCCTTGGACCTAACTTCATTGATCGCTCGGGAGAATGGATTTTCAGTAGACGAAAAAGGTTTTGCAGAAGAAATGGAAAAGCAAAAGACCCGCTCGCGAGCAGCTTCTGAGCAAGATACTGGCGATTGGGTTTTGGTGAATGACGATTCAGGAGTAGAATTTGTGGGTTACGACATGCTGGAAACCTATTCCCATATTGTCAAATACCGCACCATCACGGACAAGAAAGGGGATCGCTACCAATTGGTATTGGATAAAACCCCATTTTATGCGGAAAGCGGTGGTCAGGTAGGAGATACTGGCTGGTTGAAAACTCCGACTGAACATATCCGTGTTTTGGATACCAAAAAAGAGAATGACTTAATTGTTCATTTTGTAGAAAAGCTCCCCGTACATGCAGATGCTCAATTTGTGGCGGAGGTGGATCACGAAAAGAGACAGCTCACCTCGAACAACCATACGGCTACACACTTACTTCAATCGGCTCTTAAGTCGGTATTGGGCGAGCATATTCAGCAGCGTGGGTCTTTGGTGAATGAGCAACTGCTTCGATTTGATTTTTCCCACTTTGGAAAAATGACGGAAGAGGAAATCGCACAAGTTGAGGTACTTGTTAATTCCAAGGTTAGAGAGAATGTAGCCTTGTTTGAACAACGGAATGTTCCTATTGAAGACGCTAAAAAATTAGGTGCAACAGCCCTTTTTGGTGAAAAATACGGAGATTTTGTTCGTGTCATCACCTTCGGTAAAGAATATTCTGTGGAGTTATGTGGCGGCACTCACGTGTCTGAGACAAGCCAAATAGGACTTTTTAAGATTACTTCAGAGGGTTCGATTGCAGCTGGGGTGCGCCGTATTGAGGCGATTACGGCTACGGGTGCAGAAACCTATATACGGGAACAAGAGGCTTTGGTAAAAGAACTTCAAGAGCTATTAAAAAATCCAAGAGACCTGGTAAAGGCAGTGGAATCCTTAGTTCAAGAACGGAATGACTTAAGGAAAGAAATTGAGCAATTGCACCTAGAAAAGTCTGCTGGAATAAAAGATCAATTGAAAGGTCAGTTTGTTCAAAAAGACAGCATGCAGGTATTGATTGCTGCTGTGACGTTACCCAATGCAGATTCATTGAAGAAGTTGGTATATGAACTCAAAAATGAGGTTCCCAAGGCCTGCATCGTTTTGGCAGCCACGATAGGGGATACCCCTCAAGTGGCTGTATTTATCGATGAGTCTTTATTGGAAGCAACTGGTTTGCACGCCGGAAATCTTGTTCGTGAACTTGCAAAGGAAATCCAAGGAGGCGGAGGAGGGCAACCTTTCTTCGCGACTGCAGGAGGCAAGGACCTCAATGGTTTGCCTCAGGTGGTTGCCAAAGCCAAGTCTATCTTGTTGTAATTGATTTTAAAAGAGCCATGTTGTCCAAAGAACTAACAGACAAATACCAATTGGTGGTGGGACTGGAAGTTCATGCGCAGCTGTCAACTTCCAGCAAACTATTCGCTGAAGATGCGACCAACTTCGGGGCTGAGTCCAATACCCAGGTCTCTGTGATTTCTTTGGGACATCCCGGCACGCTTCCCAAACTCAATATGCGTGCGGTTGACTATGCGGTGCGGATGGGTTTGGCCTGTCAATGTACCATCAGTCGCCGCTCAAGCTTTGATCGCAAGAATTATTTTTATCCAGACCTACCCAAGGGCTACCAAATCACGCAGGACAAGGAGCCGATTTGCATCGGGGGTAAGGTACCACTCATTCTGGAGGATGGAAGCGAACTAGAAGTTCAGCTGAACCGCATTCATTTGGAAGAGGATGCTGGCAAATTGATTCATGCTCCCGGAAAGGAAGCTAGTTGGGTGGATTTCAACCGAGCAGGGACAGCCCTTATTGAGATTGTCACAGAACCTTGTATTCGATCTTCTGAGGAGGCAGTGGCATTCTTAGCCGAGATCCGAAAGTTGGTGATGTACCTGGAGATTTGTGATGGCACGATGGAGGAAGGATCCCTGCGTTGCGATGCCAATGTATCTGTTAGACTTCGTGGAACGGAAACTCTTGGAAAGAAGGTGGAAGTAAAAAATATGAATTCCTTTCGAAACCTAGGGCATGCCATCGACTTTGAATACAAGCGTCAAGTTGAATTAGTGGAACTAGGGCAGGAGATTGTTTCTGAAACGCGATCTTTTGACGCGGATGGGGGCTTTACTAGCAGTATGCGAACCAAGGAGGAATTGAACGACTACCGATATTTTCCGGATCCCGACTTACCTCCAGTTTTGCTTACTGAGGAATGGATTGAATCGGTAAGCACGCAGCTGCCTACCTTGCCCAATGCCTTGTATCGAAAATTTATAGCCGCCTATGGTCTGCCGCGTTACGATGCGGCCTTGTTGACCGAAAGTAAAGAAGTGGCCACCTGGTTTGAAGCACTTTGTACTAAAACGGAATTCTACAAAGCAGCTTCCAATTGGATGATGGGTCCTATCAAGTCCTATTTGAATGAAACCGGGACATCTTTTCTTACTTTCCCCTTGGGGGTGGAAGTAGTAGCCCAACTCATTGCGTTGGTGGAGGAGGGGCAGATTTCTTTTTCAGTTGCATCTCAAAAGATTTATCCTGAACTTATCCTTAATCCATCAGTTACACCCTTGGCAATCGCACAGCAGCTCAATCTTATCCAAGAAAGTGATGCGAGCTACCTAGTTCCATTGGCTAAGGAAGTTCTTCTAGAAAATCCAGACAAGGTAAAGGAGTTCAAGTCTGGTAAAAAAGGACTTTTGGGTTTGTTTATGGGCGAATTGATGAAAAAATCAGGGGGGAAGGCAGACCCAAAAGTTGCTTCCCGTATTTTCAGTGAATTGTTAGCGAATTAAACTATGAGAAAATTTATGTTAGGAATTTTGGTTAGTGCCACCCTTGCCTTGTTCTCCTGTGGAGGAACAGATGCTACAGGTGAAAAAGTGGTCATCACGGGAAATCTTCAAAATGTACCTCAGGGAGTTGTAGTACTTTCCCAATACACAGACAGCAGACCCAAGGTGCTCGATACCTTGGAGATTAAATCAAATGGAGATTTTTCCTTTGAATTTGATTCGATTAGTGCCCCAACTTTTTATGAATTAAATCTGTATGGCCAGCGTGTGGTTAAGTTGGCTCTATACACCGAAGATGTCGAGGTTAAATTCAACTTCTCTGACCCAACTAGCCTTCAAATTGAAGGCTCTAAGGACAGCAAAGAAATGTTGAAGCTTGAAAAGCTGATGGAAGAATACCAGGTTAAGGTGAATCAGCTCAATGAGCGTTACTACGAGGCAATGAGTAAAAACGATGCAGCGTTAATTCAGCAAATCCAGGTCGATGCCATGACCTTGGAATCCCAGCAAGTAGTAAGCGTGAAAGAGATGATTGAGAGTATGGGGAATTCATTTGCTTCTTTGGCAGCAATTGGGCTATTAAACCCACAAAATGATTTCCCTTTCATCGATGCTTTAGTGACCAAGCTGAATGATAATTATCCAGGTTCCCCGGCTATCCTTCAGATGAAGCAGCAGCTTGATGAATTGAGAGCATTGGCAGTGGGTCAGATTGCACCTGATATCGTGCTTCCCGATCCAAGCGGAAAGTCGACGAAGCTTTCTGATTTGAGAGGAAAATATGTGCTAATTGATTTTTGGGCTGCTTGGTGCAAGCCATGTCGGCAGGAAAATCCAAATGTGGTTCGCTTGTACTCCCAATACAATGCAAAGGGATTTGAAGTTTTTGGAGTTTCCTTGGATCGAAGCCGTGAAGATTGGATAAAAGCCATTGCCGATGATCAATTGAACTGGACGCAGGTTTCTGATTTGCAGTACTTCAATTCCGCTGCCGCAGAGCTATACCAAATTCAAGCCATTCCTGCTACTTATTTGATCGATCCGGATGGTAAAATCATAGCTAAAGATTTGAGAGGCCCAAGTCTTGAAGCCAAGTTGGCTGAACTATTCGATTAAGCGAGGTTAGGTAAATAACAAAAAAGCCTTCTTTCCGTGGATAGAAGGCTTTTTTTGTGTTAGGAGGGAGATCAAAAAAGCGAAAGAAGGAAAAAATTACTCGGAAGTCCTTCCTCTAAAAATAGATTCATTAAAAAAACAAATGTTAAAAGTTTAATCACCCGTCATAAAACTAGTTAAAATAGTTAGAAAACAAAATATAATAAATTAAAATAAAAATAAAAAATATAATTAAAACAAGAATTTAAAAATAATTTGTTCGTATTTATGAATTTCATTTTGTTTTAAATTGCATCGATATTGATTTTAAGCAGATTTCGGCAGGGAAAAAAATCTTAGAAGAATCCAATGAAAAAAAACCAATTAATTTAATTTTCTAGTCTTCTCATTGCAGTATGCCTGACTAGGAGATTCAATTTTCAAACTTTTCATTACAGCTCTATTTTCTAATCAAGTTCTTCTCAGAAAATTTTACCTTTGTAATTCATACACTCTTTTAAATGCCCAAGATTTTATTTCTTTCCACCGAGCCGATTACCTTTAAACTTTTACTCTCTGGTCAGCCTGAATTGATGAAGGAGCAAGGTTGGGAGGTACTCTTAGTAAGTTCAGATGGAAGAGAAATTCAACAGATTTGTAAAGCCGAAGGACTGAGGCATGAGGTTATTCCTTTTGTAAAAGGGGTCAATTTTGTGGAAGACTTTATTTGTTTTTGGCTTCTCTTCAAATTGATACGAAAGGAAAGACCGGATGTAGTTCATAGTTACGATTCCAAAACTGGTTTCTTAGGCATGCTAGCTTCCAATTTGGCGGGCGTTCCGCATCGAATTCATAGCATCACCGAGATGCCTGCGCATACAAAAGAAGCGCAGAAGGGTCTTAATTTCATTGAAAAATGGACCTACACCAATGCGTCATTGCTGTGGGTCAACTCCACAGGGATGCTTACTTTTTTGACTAGCAATTCAGGAGTTGAAGCTTCCAAATTTAAGTTGCTTGGAAGTGGCTCTACACTAGGAGTTGATTTCGAAAAATTTAATCGCCAGGTTCTTAAAGAAAATCATTTGGTAGCTGCCACCATGCGTATTCTGCCAGGTGAGAATGATTTTATCATTTTGGCAGTAGGGAAGCTGACCAAAGGAAAGGGAGTAGAGGACTTAGTTGCTGCTTTTATAAAATCTAAAATTGTTTCTAGATCCAAATTGGTGCTTATTGGTTCTTTTGAACAAGACAAAGATCCGATCAATCAAGAAACGATGCAGGTCATTCGCGAACATCCGCGTTTGGTACAACTAGATTGGACGGATCATGTAGCACATTACCTCGCATTAGCAGATGTGTTGGTTCATGCATCTCATGAAGAGGGATTTTCAAATGTCCTGTTGGAGGCGGCGGCCATGCAGGTTCCAATTATTTGTTCCAACTGTATAGGGAATTCCTCATTTATTAAGCAGCAAAAGACTGGTTTAGTATTTCCAATTGGTGAGGTAACGGTATTGAAAGAGGCCTTAGAGTTTGCCTTTGTGAAGCGAGAGGCTTTAACTAATTATGCGGAAGCCCTATTTGAAGAAGTTCAGGAGAAATTTGACCGAAAAATAATGCAGCAACTTCAATTGGAGGCTTACCGTCAACTTGAAAAGAATCAAGAAAAAGGACTTCCATGATTCTACTTTGTAAGCTAATCGTCTTTTGTCAATCATGAAATACCTCGTTACGGGCGCTGCAGGTTTTATTGGATTTCATGTGGTCCAACACCTACTCGAGAGAGGACAAGAGGTAGTTGGTTTGGATAGTATTAACTCCTACTATAGCCTTGAACTTAAGTTTGCGCGATTGGCTGAATCGGGGATTGCCAGAGAAAAAATTGCTACTGGTGTCTTAGTATCCTCGCACAAACAAGCAAACTATCGCTTTATTCAGCAAGATTTGGTGGAAAAGGAATCATTGCTTCGCCTGTTTGAAATAGAGAAGTTTGACGTGGTCATTCATTTGGCTGCCCAAGCAGGCGTGCGAAATTCAATTCTTCATCCCGAAGATTACCTGCACAGCAACTTTACTGGATTTTTGCATCTGTTGGAGTGCTGTAGGTTTTATCCTGTGAAGCACTTTGTATTTGCTTCCTCTAGTTCGGTCTATGGGAGCAATGCCAAAATGCCATTCGCAACTTCCGATGGAGTGGATCATCCGATTTCACTCTACGCAGCCTCCAAAAAGTCAAATGAGCTGATGGCACACAGTTACAGCCACCTTTTTGGAATTCCAACGACAGGACTTCGCTTTTTCACGGTTTATGGCCCTTGGGGCAGACCTGATATGGCTTATTTTCTTTTTGCCGATGCGATTCGCAAAGGAGAGCCCATTCAGGTATTTAATCAGGGCCAAATGAAACGTGATTTTACCTACATCGATGATATCGTGTCTGGTGTGCTTCTCGTGGCGGATCGGCCAGCTACTTCCAATCTCAACTATGACCGGGAGCGTCCCGATCCTTCGAGCTCTACGGCTCCCTACAAACTCTACAATATCGGGAACTCATCACCCGTGCCCTTGCTAGAATTTATCGAAGCCATCGAAAAGGGATTTGGAAAAACGGCCAAGATGGAGTTTCTCCCCAAGCAGCCTGGTGATGTGATCGAAACACATGCCGACATCAGTGAGTTAGAACAAGATATGGGCTACGAGCCCAAAATTTCAGTGGCCCAGGGGGTGGCATAATTTACCAAATGGAATTAAACTTTTATCAATCTTAATATGTCAAAGTCAATTTTAATTACCGGAGGAGCCGGATTTATTGGGTCTCATGTAGTCAAACTTTTTGTGGCTACCTATCCGCAGTATCGAATAGTAAACCTAGATGCCTTGACTTATGCGGGCAACTTGGAAAATCTGGTTGAGGTAGAGGATTCATCCAACTACTTTTTTGAAAAAGCAGATATTCAAGAGGAGGAGGCTTTGGAAGCCATTTTTGCGAAGCATGGAATTACGGATGTCATTCACTTGGCTGCTGAATCCCATGTGGACCGTTCTATTTCAGATCCCTTGTCGTTTGTGCGAACCAATGTGTTTGGAACCGTGAACCTGCTCAATGTAGCCAAGAAAGCATGGGCTGGAGCCTTGGATCAACACCTGTTCTACCATGTCTCTACGGATGAAGTTTATGGTTCTTTGCATGATGGAGGGTTTTTCTTGGAGACGACTGCCTACGATCCACAGTCACCCTATTCTGCATCGAAAGCTGCTTCAGATCACTTTGTAAGGGCCTATGCAAATACTTACAAAATGAAAACGGTGGTATCCAACTGCTCCAACAACTATGGTCCCAATCATTTTCCAGAAAAGTTGATTCCGCTTTGCATTCACAACATCAAGAATAACAAGCCTTTGCCTGTCTATGGAAAAGGAGAAAATGTGCGTGACTGGTTGTTTGTGAAGGATCATGCGCGTGCCATTGATGTAGTATTCCATAAGGGAAAGCCTGGGGAGACCTACAACATCGGAGGCTTCAACGAGTGGAAAAACATAGATATCGTTCGCCTATTGTGCCAAAAGATGGATGGCAAGCTTGGCCGTGAGGCAGGCGCTTCAGAGAAGCTGATCACTTTTGTGCAGGATCGTGCTGGGCATGATTTGCGCTATGCCATCGATGCTACGAAGATTCAGCAGGAGTTAGGTTGGGAACCTAGTTTGCAGTTTGAAGAAGGAATAGAGCTGACCATTGACTGGTATTTGGCCAATGAAGCTTGGCTAAATCGAGTTACCTCAGGAGCCTACCAGACCTACTACGAAGATCTCTACGGAAGTAAATAATTGGATTATCCGCAACCAAAGCAGTACTTCAAAATTAGTAGTAAATGCTGCGGGTAATCGTTGACAGCTAACCGTCCACAGTCCACAGCACATATTCTTAACCATCAAAGTTTCTTTAGTTGCTGTTGCTAGAAAGACCTATAAACCCATAAAAAAAGGTCTTAAAAGGGCTTTTTTTATGTGGTGCAATTAGTATAGAGTTCTGAATCGAATGGTGCCTGGAATATTCTTCAGGGCTTCAATCGCATCTGGATCGTACACTTTGTCAATGTCTGTGATCACATAGCCGATCTTTTCATTGGTTTTGAGGTATTGACCTACAATGTTGATGTGATAGTTTGCCAGCACTAGATTGATTTTTGCCAATACACCGGGTTCATTCTGGTGCAGGTGAATCAGTCGATGCGCATCTTTCAAGAATGGAAGCTGGATATTGGGGAAGTTGACCGAGTTGTAGGTGTTTCCTGTATTGACATATTCCATGATTTTGCCAGGTACAAATCGGGCAATATTTTCCTGTGCTTCTAGGGTGCTGCCTCCAATATGCGGGGTGAGGATGGTATTTGGCAATCCTTTGAGTTCTGATTCGAAGCCTTCTTTGTTGTTTTTCGGTTCCTCAGGGAATACGTCCACTGCACAGCCTCCGATATGACCTGAAAGAATCGCTGCACGTAATGCTGGGATGTCCACTACATGCCCTCGGCTCAGGTTGAGTAGGAGAGCGCCGGGCTTCATTTTTGAGATTTTTTCCTGATCGATGAGGCAGCTGTTGTCTTTTCGGCCATCCACGTGCAGGGTGATGACATCGCAGGTAGCCAATAATTCCTCCAGGGAGTTCATTTTGGTGGCGTTTCCGAGTGCCAATTTTTCAATTACATCATAATAGAAGACATTCATGCCTAAGTTTTCAGCCAAGACGGAGAGCTGAGCGCCAATGTTGCCATAGCCAACGATTCCTAGTTTTTTGCCTCGAATTTCAAAGGAGCCTGTCGCTGATTTATCCCATATCCCTTGGTGCATTCCGAGTGATTTGTCTTGGAATCTGCGCATCAAGAAAATGATTTGCGCGATGGCCATTTCTACGACGGAGCGGGTATTCGAAAAGGGTGCGTTGAAAACTGCAACTCCTCTTTTTTGGCATTCTTCTAGATCAATCTGGTTGGTTCCGATACAAAAAGCACCAATTGCTAGGAGGCGATTGGCATTTTCAAGCACCTTTTTGGTGACGGTAGTTTTGGAGCGAATGCCAAGGATGGAAATAGTTCGAATCTTTTCACAGAGCTCTTCCTCACTCATTGCACCCGAAGCCACTTCCACTTGATAGCCTTCCTCTTTGAGGAGTTCAAGGGCAATGGGGTGCACATTTTCAAGCAGGAGTACCTTAATTCTACTTTTTGGGTAGGAAAACTTCGTGTTCAGTTTGTTGATGTAGAGGATCTCATCAAAGCTTGGTGCGATGTGATCTGCTTGGCTGGTGACTTTTGGGCGGCTTACATTTTCGGTAAAGGCATAAAATTTATTGGCCAAGCCAGACGCCTTAATTTCATAATCAGTATAGCCATCGCCGATTACATAGATGTCTCCATCCAAGTTGATGTCACGGATGGTTTCCGATTTGCCGTTATTTTTGGAAAGGGGATTTTCTCGATTGAAATCGATGATTTTTCCACTCTCATTGTATATCAAGTCATTGGCAAAGACATTCTCCTGCTTAATTCCGTACTCGGTTACGATGGGGATGATAAAATCCTTGAAGCCATTGGAAATGATAAAAACATCAGCTGCATTATCTTTCAACCAATCCCTGTTCCGCTCAAAGGATTTGGAGACTTTCTGCTTGAGAATGATAATTAATTCTGCAATTTGACTTTTGCTGGCTTGAAGGATATCCAGTCTTTGTTCTAGACTTTCTCTAAAAGTTAGGCTGCCATCCATGCCTTTGTCCGTGATATCCTTGATGGCTTGTAATTTTTCCTTTTGTTTTGAGTCAGCCGAAAGACTGATTTCTCCTAAAATATCTAAGGCCTCTACTCGGGTAAAGGTACTGTCAAAATCAATGATGAATTTTTTGGTTTTTGGCATGGAGCAGCGAAAATTATAAACAGTAAAATTAATGGATTGTC
>JBILBQ010000174.1:0-3329 GCA_044353615.1 Algoriphagus sp.
TTGGCGGTTTGCTGAAACTTATACATGGTATGCCGCATATCTGGCACATCCATGAAATTATCGAACGTCCAAAATGGTTTAAATACCTTTTGGAAAGGTATATCAAAGGCACAGAAGATCGCGTCTTTTGTGTTTCTCAAGCGGTAATCAACAACTTTTCAGGGATCAAGGCTGAAAAGTTAAAGTTGCTGTACAACGGAATCGGCACCCAGCCTTATGCTAAAGCGGATTATGACCTGAAATCAGAAATCGGCATTCCAGAAAACCGGCTTTTAATCGGAATGGTGGCCAGAGTCAACCTTTGGAAAGGGCAGTTTTACTTTCTAGAAATTGCCTCCCTGTTAAAAAAGAAATACCCTAATCTACACTTTGTGATGGCCGGGGACGCTTTTCCAGGCTATGAATACCTTTACGATGAGGTACGAGACCTTACCCAAAAACTAGGATTGGAAGACTCTGTGACCAATCTTGGATTCCGGCTTGATATCCCTGAAATCTTAAGTGGATTGGATATTTTTGTATTACCAAGCATTTTGCCAGACCCTCTACCGACCACTGTTTTGGAGGGAATGGCTGCGGCCAAACCCGTGATCGCTACCCGTCATGGTGGAGCCACTGAAATGGTAATTGAAGGAGAAACAGGATTCCTGATTCCTTGGGACAATCCCCAAGAAGCGGTTTTGGCTTTTGAAAAACTGATTGAATTCGCTGAATTGAGAGAAAAATTGGGAAAAGCGGGTCAGCAACGAGTAAATGACTATTTTAACGAGGAAAAATACCTGGAAAACTTCGGAAACCTGGTTTCGGAAGTAGTCGCCAATCCAACCCATTCTCAAAAGGTTTAGCGAAATGTCAAAACCCCCAAAGACATTAAAAATCGCCATCATGGGCGCGAAAGGCTACCCCTACGTATATGGTGGCTACGATACCCTGGTGAAAGAATTGGGTGAACGCCTCGTGGCACAGGGGGTCTCTGTGCGGGTCTACAATCACCGATCCTTGTTTCCGATTCGTCCTCGATTCGTCAATGGAATTGAGTGCATCTACACCCCCGCCATAGAAAGTAAGAGCCTCACGCAGCTGAGCCATACTTTTTTTTCCATGCTCCATGCTTGCTTTTCGGATGTGGATGTGATTTTCGTGGTCAACTCTGGGAATGGCCCTTTCGGATGGCTTGCTCGGATTTTTGGGAAGTCCACAGCCATTAACGTGGACGGCCTCGAATGGCTACGTCCCAAGTGGAAAGGCTGGGGAGCACGATACTTTAAGTGGGCTTCCAAGATGGCTACCCGCTCCTTTGACCAGATTATCAACGATTCCGATGAAATGAGACGGGTATACCTGGAGGAATTTCAGAAAGATTCGGTCGTGATTGCCTACGGGGCCAATCCCAAGGATGATGTGGAGGACGGTCCTTTGCAAACCTGGAACCTCCTCTCTCGGGAGTATTACTTGATCGTGGGACGTTTGATTCCGGACAACAATGCCGACTTGATTATCGAAGGATTCCTTCAATCCAATTCAAACAAGCCCCTCGTTATTGTGGGTAACGCTCCTTTCTCGGATGCATGGGCCCAGCAAGTAAAGAAGATGGAGGGACCCCGCGTCCTGTTTACCGGCTATGTCACCGACCCACTGGTACTTGCCTCCCTCTATTCGCATTGTTACGCGTATTTTCATGGGCATGAATTTGGAGGCACCAACCCGGCCATGCTGAAAGCCTTGGGCTATGGCTGTGCCATTCTAGCCTTAAATACACCCTTCAACCAGGAGATGCTCCAAAACGGAAAGCACGGTTGGTATTTCGAAAAAACAGTAGCAGGAGTGAAAACCCTGGTTGAATTGGCCGAAACTGAATCAGTCAAAATGGATGCTCTCCGAAAAACTGCGCGTCAAGGCCTTACTGAGAAGTACTCTTGGGATCGTGTAACAGACCAGTACTTAGAAGTTTTCCACAGGCTAGCCAAGAAATAAATCGTTTTTTCACGCAGATTAACGGAGAAAACTCCAAGCCAAAATTCGGCTCCGCTTATTTCCTTGGCCCATTTCGATTACACGTTGAGACTTTACTCCTGCTTTTTCAAGTTGTCCCTGGAAGTAGGAAAGATGAGTGCCTTTGGAAACTAATACCGTAAACCAGCCTACCTGCGTTTGAACGGCTACACTCTCCTGAATCATTCGTCCAATAAATCCAATTTCCCCTCCAACTGTCCATAACTCGGTTGCCTGACCCCCAAAATTCAATACTGGATTTGCAGTTGTCAGCCCCTTGAGGTTTTTGATTTTCCGCTTGCTTCCTTGCCGTGCTACTTCGGCAGATTCATGGAAGGGAGGATTACAAATGCATGCCTCAAAAAAATCTTCCGCTTCAACCACCGACTCAAAAATCCGCTGCGCATCTGCCTGGAATCGCAAGGACACCTTACCCTCCATTCTTGGATTGGCCGCAATAAGCGCTGCTGCATTCGAAAGCGCTTTATGATCAATTTCAGTCCCTACAAAGTTCCATCCAAACAAGGAGGTTCCCAAGATGGGATAAATCAGGTTGGCACCAACACCAAGGTCTAGAATTTGAGTTCCTTCCCCCAGCGGCAATTTTTTGCCATGATCTCGAGCAAGCAAGTCTGCCACATGATGCAAGTAATCTGCCCTGCCGGGAATCGGAGGACAAAGGTATCCTTGAGGAATATCCCAGTAGCTCAACTCATAGTACTGAAGTAGCAAGGCTTTGTTGAGCAGTTTTACCGCTATTGGATTAGCAAAGTCAAGACTCTGCTGCCCGTAATCGTTCTCAAAAATAATTTGACTTAATTCAGGTAAGGTCTTCACCAAGGCATCAAGATCGTAACGCCCTTGATGGATATTTCTGGGATGAAGGCCCACCCCCTTTTCTTTGCTTTTCATACTTATGGTGAATACGTTCGTTGAGTTATCAATAGATTCGGTTTCGGAATTTTTCCTTAGGAATTCTATCTAAGTCAATCAAGTATCCGTTCACTAGGGCATATTCGTATTTACCGTCTTTGGTTAAGAAAAAATTAGGACTAGCCCCTGTAGTCCAGCCCCCTGAATAGGTAGCTACCGACTTCAAGACCACAAGCGGAAGTCCATGGATCGCTTTAGCAGTATCTTTTTTGACTTGTATCGCTAGGTATCCTTGGCCTAAGAGTTCCATCGCCTTTTCGACGCTCAGCTCTTTCACACTTTCAAAAGGTGTTGGATACACTTTCCCTTCTTTATACTGTAGCCCTGTGGCATCTAAAGTCTCTAGTCCAAAGAAAATCTGCATGTCTCCAAGGTCTTCTACAGATCCCGCAAAAGAATAGCCC
>JBILBQ010000084.1:0-10798 GCA_044353615.1 Algoriphagus sp.
TGAAGATTGCCAAATAAACAGAAAGCAAAATACCGCGAGCTGGTGTCTCTATTCCATAAGAATCAACAGCCCAATTAGCCTTTAGAAATAATCCTGTACATACAGGGATTAACACAAGAACATTAAGTACAAGGGATATTTTGGGAAATAGCATTGTATCCATTTTTTATAGATTGATATTGAGAAGTTAAACTAAATCCAATTTTAAAGAAATTCTTTGCTTAAAATTTAAAGATGAATTTAACAAAGCTTACGGACAGACAAAGAAAAAACCAAAATATGCGGGTCTTTTCAAGTCTGGTTTGCCTTACAGGACTGCAATTAGAAATTAGACAAACTGTACCCTAAACTATTTTTTTGTCTTTTAAATCACCTCTGGCTCTAACCACTTGCCATCCTCTCGGATGATATTGATCAATTCGTCTACCGCTTTTTCGGAAGCCACAGACCGCTTCATCACTTCTTTACCCTTGTACAAGGTGATTTTTCCTTTACCCGAACCTACATAGCCATAATCCGCATCGGCCATCTCTCCTGGTCCGTTGACGATGCAGCCCATGATGCCAATTTTTACCCCTTTCAGGTGATCGGTACGCTTGCGAATCATTGCCGTAGTTTCTTGCAAGTCAAAAAGCGTGCGCCCACAAGAAGGACAAGAAATGTATTCCGTCTTGGACATGCGCGTTCTAGCCGCTTGAAGCACTCCAAAGCTGACCGAGTTGTGCAATTTGATTTGCTCCAACAATTCAACACGACTAGCCATGGATTCTTGAGGCAAGGAAATAAAGATTCCATCCCCTTGTCCATCCACCAATAGTCCTCCCACATCGGTGGCCGCATAAAGCATGGTTTGGTCTGCCTGCTGCGCGGGGTAAACTAATTTTACCACCACAGGCACCGCGCAATTAGCCAAAAGAAGGTCCACAAAAGCCCTTCTCACAGCTGGGAGCGCATGGGTATTCGAAGTAGTCAAAATGAGTACGGTATCTTTTCGCGCATTGACTAGCGGAATAGCCTCTTGAATTTCCAAATCGGATACCTCGAGAAAATTAAGTTCCGGGTGAAAATGAGTCGCTCCCCTAAATTCAGAAAGCTGATACAAAGGGAATTTATTCTGTTGATCTGCTACGTTTTCCCAAACGGAATAGTTTTGAATCTCTTTCATCCCATTAGGCAGCATGAAAGGAATGGAATGATTTCCTGAATAAATAAAGTCACAACCCAAGTCATTCATCTTCCACTTGTCCAACTCAGGGAGATAAAAATGCCCTACAGCCTTCATTTCCCGATCAGTCACTTGTTCGAGCTGTGAAATATCTGCAATCACTCGCGGCACATTCTGTCCCCCAAAATTATAGATTTCAGTCACCTGTCTTTTGCTGTAGTCAAAAGGAGTGATCGGATATTCGGTGATGGGTGCAATAGGCGCATGCGCAGCTCGGTGCGTGTACCGATCGATTAAGGCTCGGGCTACAGGCGCTTCAAATTCGGGGTCTTCGGTCAAGGAAACGCGCACGGTGTCTCCCAAGCCATCCTCAAGCAAGGTGCCAATACCTACTGCGGACTTGATTCGTCCATCCTCTGCCTCACCCGCTTCGGTCACACCCAAGTGCAAGGGATAGGGTTTAAAACCACCCTCGTTTAGCTTTTGAACCAGCAATCGATAGGCTTGCACCATCACTTGCGTGTTGGAGGACTTCATGGAAATGACGATGTCGTGGTATTTTTCGTCTTCGCAGATTCTGAGAAACTCCAAGGCCGACTCTACCATCCCCAGCGCCGTATCTCCGTAGCGACTCATGATTCGGTCTGACAAAGAACCGTGGTTGGTACCGATACGCATGGCAGTACCGTGTTCCTTACATATTTTGATCAAAGGTAAAAAACGCTCTCGGATACGCTGAAGCTCCTCGGCGTAGGAAGCATCGGTGTAGTCCAGCACTTCAAATTTCTTTTTATCCGCATAGTTGCCTGGATTGATGCGCACTTTTTCCACAATTTTGGCTGCCAATTCAGCTGCATTGGGCGTAAAATGGATATCCGCCACCAAGGGAGTGCTGTAACCTCTTTTTCTTAATTCCTCCTTGATATTCCGCAAATTCTCCGCCTCTTTGAGGGATGGGGCTGTGATCCGGATCAACTCACATCCTGAGTCAATCATACGAATGCACTGCTCCACAGAGCCTTGCGTATCCATCGTGTCTACTGTAGTCATGGACTGCACGACGATGGGGTTGTTCCCACCAATAATCACATCACCTACCCGTACAGGGATGGTTACTCTCCGTGAATACTGGGTTAAACTGTTGCAATAACTGCCTTCAAAAGGCTTCAATTGAGATTCCATAGCTTAAATATCTCCTAGTTGGGGACGAATAATTAGTTCTTCAACAACAGCACCGGGGGAAAGGTTATAGGCTCCCCAAACTGAATCAGCCACATCCTCCGCATTCACGAAGCGAGTAGCTGGCAAATCCACCCCTGCCCAAGCATCGGTCAGGGTAGCTCCAGGCAAAATAGAAGTCACTTTGATTTGATACGGTTTGAATTCCTCTCGGAAACACTTTGTCATTCCGAGCATAGCCCATTTGGAGACGGAGTAACTCCCTCCATTGGCATAAGCAGTGATGCCAGCAATGGAGCCAATACTGAAAATATGTCCAGATCTGCGCTGAATCAGTTCTTTGGCAAATGCTCGAGTCAGGTAATACGCAGAATAGAGGTTGGTGTCCATCAGAAATTCCAGATTTCCATCTGCCTCCTCATGAAGGGATCCTGGTAAGAAGACTCCAGTATTGTGAACGATTACATCTGGAATCCTATTTGCTTTTACCGCTTCTGCAAAGGCTAAGACCTCCTCCTTTTTGGAAAGATCGGCTACCTGAGTGCTTACAGAAATACTTGGGTAGGCTTGCTCCAAGGACTGCTTCAATGAAAGTAAATCCTGAGTATTTCGAGAACAAGTAAAAATATCAAAACCTTCCTTGGCAAATCGTTCGACGATCGCACGCCCGATTCCCTTTGTACCTCCACTCACTAAGATGCTTTTCTTCATTTGTTTCGTTTCTTAATAGTTAGTGTAACAACTATCTACTTCTGACAAAGTTACATTTTTTTATGAATTGATTCGAAGGGTTTGAATGAATGCCTTTTAAAGGATTTTACATGGAACTGCGCTCATTCGCCTCTGTTCTTCCTGTTAAGAATTAGCTTTTGACAAGGGGAAGGTCAGGAAAAAAGTAGTTCCCTTGCCCACTTCCGTTTCAAACCAGATTTTACCTCCAGCGGTTTCCACCCCACTTTTTGCAATGGCAAGACCAAGCCCTGAACCCTGACTTTTGGTACTGAAGTTGGGGATAAAAATTTTGTCTCGGAGTTCTGCAGGAATTCCCTTCCCGTTATCTGAAATCTCCAAAAACACCGCCCGCTCTGTTAGCCAGAGCCAAATCCGAATATGCGGCTTTTTTCCAGGCTCGACTGCCTGCATTCCGTTAATAATCAAGTTGGAGATTACACGCCCAAAAAGCTTGTCATCGCCCAAAATAGTGATTTGCTCTGTAAAGGAATCGTCCTGGAACTCCAGCTCCATCCGCTTGTCAGTTTTGAACAGTTCCAGTACACGCAGCAGCACCTCCTTAAAATTCATCAACTCATTATTGGGCAGCGGCATCTTCGCAAATGTGGAAAATGAGGAAGCAATTCCACTCAATGCATCCACCTGATGAATCAAAGTTTCGAGCGATTTCTTCAATTTATCGGCATCTTCCAATTTGCCCTCTTTCTCCAAGCGAAGCAGATGCTGCAAAGTCAACTTCATAGGAGTAAGGGGGTTTTTAATCTCATGGGCCACCTGCTTGGCCATCTCCCGCCAGGCGGATTCCTTCTCCGTGGAAGCCAGCACCTTCTTACTCGCCTCCAACTTGGAGAGCATCTGATTGTATTCGTTGATCAATAGCCCAATTTCATCCTTTGAAGACCAGTACATCGGCTCGTTGTTTTCCAAATTGGTCACTTTGAGCTTCTGGGTTAACAAGCGAAACGGTAAAGTCAAGTTCTTGGTCACCAAAAATGAAATGATCAGAAACAGAATAAAGATGACCACAAAGGCATTGAACACATTTCCCAACACATCTGAAATGAGGGAATTGAGTTCTTCCTCAGACTCAAAAAATGGAATAGCTACCACCGCATTGATGGAAGAATTGGTCTGAGAAGGAATTGCCAAATACACAGTTTGGTACCTTAGCTTCCCAACCTGTTCTTCCAGAAGGGCCTCTACCCCTTTGCCTTCCACCAATGCAGCCATGGCACCAGGATGCATGCGATTGGATAAAAGTTTCTTTTCGAAAATGGTAATTCTACTCGAAGTAATTAAGGAACCTTCCTTTCCATACAAATGAATATCTGTTCCCACTGTAGTTGCAAGTGCATTTATCTCCTCACTCAGTGCATCACGATCTACCTCTTCTATGTTTTGGCCTGCAAAAAAGCGAACTAAATTCCCCTTAATCAAGGTCGCTTTTTGAAGGTACTGTCCATTTAGGTCCTCCTTGTAACTTTGGGAAAGTAAGCCCGTGGTAATGATAGAAATGATTAGAATTGGGAAGAAAAAGGCAAAATTCAAGTACAACTGAAGCTTTGTAGAGTAGTTAAATTCAAACTTTCGGTACCCCTGCACCAGCACACTTCCCAGAATGGAAAGAAAAGTCAGAAAAACAAAGACCACAAAAAACAGCGAAAAGGTCCCGAAAAACTGTTTCACTGAAATAACCGGAGAAGACAACACCCAGAGTTCCTCCCCATTTTTTATCCCCAGATGCTGGTACCCCAAGGCCTCAACTCCTTTTTCTAGCAAGACGGGATTTTGCAACAGCAGTTCCATCTCCTCCTGCTGGTAGTTAAAGCTGCCCGAACTTCGGATCAATTCTCCCTCTTTAAATACTCCATAATCAAATGGGTCCGTCTTTAATTTTTCAGCATACTGCTCATCCAAAAGCAACCTCGGATAGGCATTGCCAGATTGAATTCGTAGCTGATCAAACACTAAATAGAGGGTTCCTAGTCCAAGGCCCCCCTTGTTCATCGGAACAAAGGCTACAAATTTATTTTCCTTTCCACTTGCTGAGTCTGGTACATAATATAAATTAGGCACTTGAGTAGCGTAATCGCTCTTGACAAACTCTTGCTGTAATTCCTGCAAGGATTCCCCCTCCAAACGCCCCCCGATTTGCTTTGCGGTAGGTGAAAAAATACGGATCACAACTTCGAATTGATCGAAATAACTGTCCAAATAAATTTTTCGAATTTTACTCACTACCGGATCCTTGGAAAGTAAAGGATCTGCCAATCGATTCTGAATAAAAAGATCATTTTTGAGCCTCGAAAAAATATCCTCTAAAATTAAGGCTGTTCGTTCTTCGGTGGCCAGCAGCTGCTGATTGGCAAAAGTAACTTTGGACTGTACCAGTCGCTCTGCAGAAGATTGGTAGCTACTTGCCGCCACAATGAATGCAGCGATAAGGCTAGCATAAAAAAGCGTTAAGAAGGTTTCTAAACCTAAGCGGTACACATTGGCAACTAAATCAAACCTAATTATAGAAAATAGGAATAAGAAGTGTACCAAACCGGCTACCCCAAACCAAATGTTCCAAACAAAGAAAATTAGCGTGCAAACTCCAGTCACAACAAGTAACATTCGATACACCAATTGGGTACTTGCCCCACCTCGGATAAATAAATTGATTAAGGTAAAACTCAGAAACACATAAGCTGCTGCCCATAGAAATACAATCAAAAAGCTGCTCCCCACCATCCGATCAAAGCTTGGAATCGAAGAGATGTCCAAACTCCAGGATGCGTTGAGCACTAAATCACGGACAACCGCCCAAAGGCCACAAAAAAACAACGTAGAAATCGCAAAGGCCAAAAGAAGTAAACCTTCCTCTCGAACCCGCTGTCGCCAACTGGCAAATTTTTCCAAAATGGGTTTGGAGGAAAGCTGGTAAACTAATAAGCCTAAAATCAGTACGCTACAGCCTGTATGAAGCAAGAAATCCCCCAAGCTAGGCACTAACCAGGATGAAGTGAATGCCCCTGAATCAAAAAGCAATAGGTCTACGTAGTCCTGTGGAAATCTGAATACCAACATGCCGGCGCGTACCACCAAAAGAATTAAAAAACCATAGCCTATGGCCTGCCATACTTGTCCTTTATGCCATTTATTTCTCAAAAAAATAAAACTGAGAAACGCATACAGCAAAAAAAGGGAAAAGCTAAAAATTAATAAGGGAGTCGTCCAGGTTTTCCCGACCGAAACAAACCCCACTTGAAAGTCAATGCCAAATAAAGGTAGGCCACTGGAGGATTTGACCTGGAACGCTCCTTCGGCTGGATTGGGATAAAGGGTAAACAATGAATTCCCGAAAACCTCGGGGTTGGGTCCCATAACCACGTACTCATTTTTAATATCCCCAGACCATACCAAGCGAAAGGCTTGAATAAAAAAAACACTCCCCTCTTTAGGCGCTATTTTTTGAAGCTTTATTAAAAAAGTACCAGAGGGTGATTCATGAACTTGAAATTCCCGGGTCAAATCCAAGGTGGAAAAATCCAAGCTAAAATCATTGGTAGACCAAAACAGTAGCTCCTTTTGAGGATTAACAATAAAAAAAGGATAGCTGTAGGCCTCACTGCTTACACGTTCAAAACTCAAAGAGTCACCAATGCCTAGGCGTTGAAAAAGCTCGAAATCAAGATTGAATGATCCCTCTACCGATTGAATTTTCTTTTCAATAGCCTGTATGTACGTCTCCTCCTGACTTTTTTGAAAAACAAAAAAATTCAAAATGAGGACTACAGGCAGAAGAAGCACACTTCCCAAAAGAAGAATACTGCGGATTGAAAGCTTCATGAAGACTAAAAATAAAAAAGCAAAGTCTGGTATCAAACTTTGCCGAATAGTATTAGCGTGGTTGGAGTCTCGCTTTCTTCTTTTTAGAAGCTCTATACCAGAGGTAACCAATAATTCCAGCCATTAAATAGGGCATCACCACGAGGTACAAAATCCCGTTATTGAGTCCAGCACCAATCGAGGTATCCCCATTGCTCACATTGTTTTCAACGGATGCCCTACACATCGCGCATTGTGCAGATGCTCCAAGGGAAAAAAGAAAACTCAAGGCGAAAAGAACTATGATTTTGAATTTCATGTACACGTCTGTATTTGGAAGTTAAACTACAGCTATTAGAATGACTGGGTATAGTATGGCGAAATCATCAGGTAAACGATCACACCTGTAACGGATACGTACAACCAAATGGGATAGGCATATTTTACCACCTTGCGGTGTTTCTCCCGTTGATTGGTATACCCATAGTAGTACGCAAACAGGATGGGAAACAGCGCAATCGCTGCAAAAATAATGTGTGTAATCAACAAGAAATAGTAAACGATCCGAATATTTCCTTCACCGCCAAATGGAGTGCTTTCTGCGGCACCATGGTAAATCACATAGGACACCAAAAATATGGCTCCCAAAACAAATGCAACTGTCATTGTCGCCCCATGCAAATTATACTTCTTCTGCTTGACAAACACCAATGCCAAAACCAATGCTATCGAAGCAGCCGAATTGATAATTGCATTCAAATGAGGCAGAAAATAGACCCAACTCCCAAGGGAAGTGAGTTTGGTAGGCATAAATAAAAGAACTGCTACCGCCAGCGGGATTGCAATAGAGATCCCGATAATCCAATTTTTCACTTTCGCTTCCTGCGGATGCGTATTCGCTGTATTAGTCTTTTCCATAGAGTAAGATTTTTGTCTCCAACATCAAAAGATCCACTTGCTCACGGGTAGTACCACTGTAGTACCCACGGATTCTTCCTTGGTCGTCTATCAAAATAAATTTATCACTGTGCACAAAATCGTCTGGAACCCCATTCCCATCCATAGCTGGAAGTACAAATCCACAGCGTGCCAATTGAAATGTTTCCTCTTTAGTACCGGAAAGAAATTGCCATTTCCCAGGAATTGCGTGATGCTCCTCGGCATATTCCTTGAGAATTTGTGGAGTGTCGTAAGTTGGGTCGATGCTTATAGACATGATTTGAACTTGTGGTTCATCGCGAAAATGGTCATTCACTCGCTCCATCTCCTTAGACATCACTGGACAAATACTTGGGCAGGACGTGAAAAAGAAGTTTACAACGGTGATTTTTCCTTGCATTTGAGCTCTTCCAATGGGCTTTCCCTCCTGATTGATGAAGGAAAATTCAGGAATGTAATGCTGGGTACTATCGGAAACTGGACATTCCTGAAAAGGATTGTCTACGCCATTTTGAAACAAGATAGGTAGCTCGTATTCGTTTTTTCCAAAGCCCTTCAAAAACAAGAAGATCAATACTGGAATCAACAAAATACAGACCAAGACAAAGCCTTGAAGAATTCGTAAACTTCGCATAGTAAGTGTATAACAAAAAAGAAGGTTGAAGTGATTCACTCCAACCTAACTTTTTTTTGATTTAATTTTTTACCAGCGCATCAAGAAGATGTCCGATCCTTCCTTGATCAAGGTAATGACCAGCCAAACCAAAAAAATCAGCGGTACAATGATGGCATAAAATAGAGGCTTTGCTTCGTCACCTAGGTGCATAAACTCCATCATGATGTATTTGGCCTTCCAAATGGTCAAAATTATAAATAGGGAGTACAATAAAATACCTCTATCCATGGTGAAAGCCATCACGAATTCTGCCAAGGTAATTACCAACAGAATAAGTGCTGTTTTCCAGATTTTCTTTATTTTTTCCTCGTTTCTAGGAGTTACCTGAAGCGTAGATTTAGTGTCTTGAACTTCCATAATGCGCGAATTGAATTGCTTAGATCAAATAAAACAAGGTAAATACAAATACCCAAACCAAGTCTACGAAGTGCCAGTAGAGTCCGATTTTCTCTACCATCTCGTAATGGCCTCTCTTGTCATAAATTCCTACTGCAGCTTGGTAGAAGCAAAGGAACAACAAGAAAACACCAATCGTTACGTGGAAACCATGGAATCCAGTAATGAAGAAAAATAGCTGAGCAAAAGATGCAGGACCATATTCATTGACCATCAAGTTGGCACCAAAAACAGTCTCTGTCACATTTTGACCTAAACCATTGACATAGGTCAAGAGCGAACCGTTATCCGTACCGTGAATGAAGTGAGACCACTCCCAAGCCTGGCAACTCAAGAAGGTAATCCCTCCAAGTAGCGTCCAAAGCATCCATTTTACCACATCATCTCTATCGTTGCGGTGACCTGCTTCTACCGCCAATACCATGGTGACAGAACTAGCAATCAAAATAAAGGTCATAATACCCACAAATATTAGTGGGGCATGCACTCCATGTAGGAATGGAAGCGCCTCAAATACCAATTCAGGTACTGGCCAGTATTCGTTGGAACCTGTAAAGGTTTCCGCAGCACCTGCATAGGCAGGATAGCTGACACGGATAGCCAGGTAGGTAATTAGAAAAGCAGCAAAGGTGAAGATATCAGAAAGTAGGAAAAACCACATCATGAGTTTTCCATAACTGGCCTTTAGGGGTTCATTTCCTCCTCCCCAAACGCCTCTTTTCGAACTTACTTCAATAGCAGTAGAATGCGCAGACATAGGTAAATTTTTGTGCTGGGTTAACTTTAATGATTCAAAAGCAAAAATAGAAATAAATACAACCACAAACCTCCTAAAAAATGCCAATAGGTAGTGGCCATTTCTAGGGTATTCAATGCTTGTGAATGCACCTTATATCTAAAGGTCGAAATTAATACAATAATCAGAAAAATCACACCGCTGATCAAATGAACCGCGTGCAATCCGGTGAAAACATATAAAAAAGATCCTGCTGGATTCCCAACAAAAAAAACTTCCCGATCAACCAATGCTACCCAACTGTACCATTGGCCCACTAGAAAAGCAATACCTAACAACACTGTCAAAGCCATCCAAATACGTAAGGCAAGAAAATTATCCTTTTTTGCAGCAAAATAAGCAGCTTGAACACTTACTGAACTGAGCAAAACAATCCCCGAGGTGATCCAAAAGATCTCTGGCAACTCATATTCCAGCCAATTCCCTTCAGCCTGACGTACGATATACGCACTCGTAAGCGCAGCAAACACCATGAGTACAGTCACCAGAAAAAGCCAAAGCGCAAATTTCTTTGGGTGCATGCTGATGGGCTGCTCAACAATATCTATGTACTTCAATTCACTCTCCATGACTTAAGGCATTTTGTCTAACAAATACGCAATCTGTACTACTGGCAAATAAATAAAGGAGCCAAACATGATCTTTAAAGCTGATTTTCGAGAACAATCCCGCATCAGCGAAAAGGTTTGAGCCAAAAACAAGACCCCACATACCGTAGCCACAATACCTGAATTCAATCCCACCAAACCGAAGTAGCTAGGTAATAAACCCAAAGGCAACAAAAAGAGGGTATAAATCATAATCTGAATCGCAGTATTCAAATCCTGCCCTCCCCCACTAGGGAGCAACTTGAACCCCGCACGCTTGTAATCCTCATCACTCACCCAAGCAATGGCCCAGAAGTGCGGAAACTGCCAAACAAACTGAATCCCAAAAATAATCAAAGCCTCATAGGTGATCGATCCAGTAGCAGCAGTCCATCCCAAAAGAGGAGGCATCGCACCAGGAATAGCACCCACAAACACAGCAATTGGACCCACACGCTTGAGTGGCGTATAGGCAAATACATAGAGGATCATACTCAAAATCCCTAAGAACGTAG
>JBILBQ010000085.1:0-10653 GCA_044353615.1 Algoriphagus sp.
TTTGAGGTCTGAAAGACCGCAAAGGTCACTGACAAATTCCTATCTTTGTGGGCTTAGAAGCCAAAACCAACATGACTAGAGAAGTTCGCGTACGATTTGCCCCTTCCCCCACCGGTGCACTCCATATCGGAGGACTACGCACCGCCCTGTACAACTACCTGTTTGCCAAAAAAATGGGAGGGAAGTTTCTCCTCCGCATCGAAGATACCGACCAAACGCGCTTTGTACCCGGCGCCGAAGAATACATTCAAGAATCCCTAGACTGGTTGGGCATCTCTCCCGATGAAAGCCCTTGGAAACCAGGATCGGTAGCCCCCTACCGACAGTCTGAGCGCAAGGCAAGTTACATGAACTATGCTCTTGAACTCGTAGAAAAAGGCCATGCCTACTATGCCTTCGATACGGCAGAGGAACTCGAGGCCATGCGGGAGCGCCTCACCGCCGCCCGCGTGCTTCAGCCGCAGTACAACAGCATCACCCGCAGCCAAATGAAAAATTCCTTGACCCTCTCCCCAGCTGAGGTACAGGAAAGATTGGCTTCAGGAGATCCCTACGTCATTCGTGCCAAACTGCCCCTCAAAGAGGAGGTACGCCTAAACGACATGATTCGGGGTTGGGTCATGGTGCATTCTAGCACCTTGGACGACAAGGTCCTCATGAAGTCGGACGGCATGCCGACCTACCACCTGGCCAATATTGTCGACGATCACCTGATGGGCATCACCCACGTGATCCGCGGCGAAGAATGGCTTCCTTCTGCACCTTTACACGTGCTTTTGTACCGTTTCTTTGGCTGGGAGGATACCATGCCTCAGTTTGCACACCTGCCCCTGCTCCTCAAGCCGGATGGCAATGGCAAGCTCTCCAAGCGTGATGGCGACAAATTGGGCTTCCCCGTATTCCCCCTCAATTGGGTGGATCCGTTCACTGGCGAAAAGTCCAGCGGCTTTCGCGAAAATGGCTACCTCCCAGAAGCCCTGCTCAACTTCCTCGCTTTCCTCGGTTGGAATCCAGGAGACGAGCGTGAAATTTTCTCTTTGGAGGAATTGGTAGAAGCCTTTTCCATTGAACGAATCGGCAAGTCTGGAACCAAATTTGACATCGCCAAAGCGAAGTGGTTCAACGAGCATTACCTCCGCGGTAGCTCCCAAGAGGAGCTTGTCAGTTATCTCCAAGAGGATGCGGATGCTGCAGGAGTAGCGATCTCCAATGAAAAAGCAGCAGCCATCGTGGCACTGCTCCGCGAGCGCGTGACTTTCCCTGGGGACTTTTGGAGAGATAGCCAGTTTCTACACCAGGCCCCTAGCGAATTTGATTCAGAAGTGGCCACCAAAAAGTGGAATGCGGATGCAGCGACTCTCTTGCAAGCCTACGCCCAGACCCTCGAGTCTGGAGTAGCGGCTCCTTTTGATGCGGCTGCCGCCAAAGCACTCTTAGAAAGCACGGCCGAAGCGCAAGGCATCAAACTGGGCAAGGTCATGCAGGCGGTTCGCCTAGCAGTTACTGGCCTTGGGGCTGGCCCAGACCTCATGGAAGTTTTTGCGATTTTAGGTTCGCAAGAGGTAGCCAAAAGAATTCGATTTGCGTTAGATACGCTAGCAATCGTAGACTGAGATGACCAAAAAGAAGAAAAAAGAAGAGCAGCCTCGTGTACACGAGGAGCTGAAAGGCTTCAAAATGGAGATCAATTCCTTCGGGGAAATCTCCTCCAGCCTTCCCATTGAGGCGATCAACGCCTTTCTAAATAAAAACGTCGAGGACAAGAAACTCAAAGACCGCGAGGATTAGGCACAAGATTAAATCCTACAAAAGCTTCTTAAAACGAGGCTTTTGTAGTTTTAGGCAATTCCATTTTTTAGTTTTAAAAGTAAGCACCCATGGTATACCAAAAAGAATTTTCATCGAGTGCCAATCCAATTATGAGGAGGCCCGGACAGGTCCAACTCGTCCTGATGAATCTAGTCTTGGCTTTCTTTTTATATTTTCTTACGCAACCCCTGCTGGCGCAAACTGCCCGTCTCAGTGGAACGATTGTCTCAGATGAAACAGAATCCCCGCTTTCGGAGATCCACGTTTTCATCCCCAACACCACCTTTCAAGCTTTCTCGGATGGGGAGGGTAACTTTCTTCTACCCAACCTCCCGGAAGGCACCTGGAAGCTGCAGGTTCGGGGACCAGGCTGGGAGAAGTTTAGCCAAGAGATTCAGGTCAAAGCAGGGCTACCTATCCGCCTAGCCATCCGGCTCAACAAGGCATCGGAGCCAGCTCCCAACCCCGAGGCCCTGTCCAAATCCAAACGATCCAAGCTGACCGAAGGGGTTTATCAAGCCTTCGTTGGCAAGTCCCTTGAGGAAGATCAACTCCAACTTTTAAACCCGGATCAACTGATTTTTGAGGAACAACAGGATAAATCCTACCGTGCTCAGGCAGCTGGGCCCTTGTTTTTTTCAAATCTGAAAACGGGCTACTTGGTCTCGGTGTATTTTGAGCCCTTTACCTTGGAAACCTCTAGCCCTCAGCAGCGGACCTACGTGTATTTTGAGTTGCCCAAAGAGGAAAGTTTGGAAGAAGCAAGAAGGGCGGCTCGTTTACAGGCGTATCGGTCTAGCCCTACTTATTTTATTGCCCAGCTAATGGAGGGAAAAGCAAGCGATTTTTCCACCCCGGCCAATCCGGAAGTGGCTTTTACCAAGCAGCCAGGCACCTTCAATCTTTCTTTTAACAAACCCTTGGGGGTCAGTTTGCCAGATGGATCGCAAGGGAGCCTCGACTTCACTGGGGAGAAGTTGCTCGTCCACCTGAACGGCAGTCCAGTAGCGGATGACCAATTGGCATTAGGAGGGGCATTTTCCAGCCAAAATCCCATTTTTGGAGTACCCGCCAATTTCAATGGTGAGCGATTGACCAAACTGGCCAATCTTGAAAAAAGCGACGAGGTGATGCAAGAACGCATCTATTTGCATACGGATCGGAAGCATTACTGGCCTGCAGAAAACATCTATTTCAAAGCCTACCTCTCCTATGGCAACCCACTTATGGCCGAGGAACTGAGTAAGGTGCTGCATCTGGAACTGATCGACACCACAGGCTACGAATGGATCCATCAGGTTGTGGAAATCAAAGATGGGGTTGCTCAAGGGCATCTTACACTGCCTGACCTGGCCGAAACGGGCAATTTTTACCTGCGCGCCTACACCGCTTGGGGCCTCAATTACGAGCAAAAAGAACTAGTGATGCCCATTCAGATTTTGGCCCATCAGCAGCAGCCTGCCTCTGTCCCGCTTGCAGCGGCATCTAAAAACATCGGGGTATTTACGGACAAACAAAACTACGGAGCAGGAGAACGGGTCACGCTCAACATCATGACCGTGGATCAGGAGGGGAAGCCCCTGAAGTCCAACCTTTCTGTGTCGGTACTCGATGGCAATCAAGCGGTCTATGTCCCCGAGACAAGAGGGATGGAGGAGCTTTTTTCTTCGTCAAAACGAAAAAGCGAATCCTCCGCTGCCGCTTACCCTGTGGAAAAGGGGTTTGAGTTGGCTGGAAACCTGCTGGACGACAGTGGTACGCCTGTGGAAGGGTCGATTAAGGCATTTGTCAATGGGTACGACGATGTACGCACGCTCAAATCCGCGAAAGATGGGAGCTTTAGTTTTCCCGCCTCCAACTTTCCGGGCGAGTTTGAAGTGTCTCTACAGGCAACGGATAAAAACGCCAAACCAATCCGGGTGATTCAATTGAAGGTAAAATCCTATCCTTCAAGCGAGGACTTCGCGTCGCACTCTTTTCCTAGCCCAGTCGCCAGAGGTATCCAGCCAGATGCCACTATTCGCCCCATCCAATCCCTACAAGAAGGAGAAATATTGCTTGCCGAGGCAGTGGTAGAGGAAAAAAATGAAATTTCCATTGGGCCCATGATATACGGGGAACCAGATAAAGTAGTGGAGACTGAGAGCATGAACCTAGTGGGGTCGACCCTCCAATTTATCTATGCCTTGTCTGCCCAGGTGGCAGGACTTCGAATAGTAGGCACTCCTCCGAATGTGCGGGTGGCCTTCAGAGGGGGTGAACCCCTAGTTCTCATCAATGGGGTACCTGCCAATGGCTCATCAGGAACCACACTTGGAGGTGGAGGTGGTGGCCGAACTTTTTACGAGGTGTTGGACGGGATCAATATCTTTAACATCGAGCGAGTAGAAGTGATCCGGCGATTGGTATCCATGTACGGAGACTTGGGCCGCAATGGGGTAATTTCCATTATCTTAAAATCTGGGCAGCAACTCCAAAAGGAAGCGAATAACTTTACCCTACTTAAACTCAAGGGATTTGCCCCTCGCATTCCCTTTGAGGTAGCTGAGGCGAGTCGGGAGTTTAAGCCCTTTTTAAAACCTTTTCGACCTACCTTGTATTGGAATCCTACGCTCACCAACGATGGATCCAGGCTTTCCATCCCCATTGAATTTTTGCTGAATGAAAAAGCAGGGCCAATTTTGGTAGAAGTCCGCGGGATTACGGAACTTGGGGAGCCTATCTACGGAACCTTTGTGCTCAATGAACCCACAAAAGATTCTAACCAAAACTAGCCTGCTACCTACTTTAGATGCGATACCCGTGAAAAAATTACTCCTATTGGCCTCTTTTCTGTTTTGCACGCTCCAGATTTTTGCGCAAACCGCTACGGTTACTGGTACAGTAAAAGATGCGGAAACAGGAGAGCTGCTCCCTTTTTGTTCGGTATTCATCAACAACACCACCGTTTCTACAGCTACCGACATGCAGGGAAATTATACCCTCTCTGGTTTGGAAGCAGGCTCGTTGGAAATCGGTTTTTCCTTTTTGGGATACACCGCCCAAACACGCAAGATTTCGCTAAAACCTGGGGGGACCTTTACCCTCAACCTTTCTATGGTTCCACTGGCACAGGATCTTTCCGAACAGGAAGTAAAGGCTTCTCGCGACAAAACTTGGGAGCGAGACCTTCGGAAATTTCAAAGCCTTTTTTTAGGGATAGACGAGTCCGCCGCACAAACCAGCATTCTCAATCCCTGGGTGATTGACTTTCCTGCCCCCACTGAAAAAGGAACCTTCCTGGCCCGTGCCGAGCAGCCAATCGAAATTGAAAATCGCTACCTAGGCTATAAAATCACTTTTAACCTAACTGAGTTTCTAGATGCGCCGACCAATTACCGTATCGTAGGTGCAGCGAGGTTTGAATTCCTACGTCCCGACTCGGATGCACAGCAAGCCCTTTGGGAAAAAAATCGAGCAAGCATCTACCAACGCTCTCCGATGAACCTCTTTCGGGCGATCACCAAAGGCACCTACGAACGGGAAGGATTCTACCTGTATGGAGACAAGGCTGGAGGATCGGCAAGCATGAATATCCGTACGGATATCTTTGCCAATGAACTAGGGAAGTCCGTGGTGAGTTACAAGGCTGATCCCTTTGTCATTCCAGGCAGTACTCCCGGGGAGTACTTGCTGCAACTCAAAGGCCGCATCGAAATTCACTACCAAAAAGGTTTTGCACAAGCCAATACCTACCGAGATGCCCCATACCCAATTTCCTGGCTGGAAGTAAAAAATGGTCAGGTGCGCGTTCGAGAAAATGGCACGGTGCTCAACCCAGAAGATCTGGTTTTCTCAGGAGATATGGACCGCAAGCGAATTTCCAATTTGCTTCCCCTAGACTACGATGCAGTGAAAGCACTGCTGCTGCAGGATTTGGCCAAAACAGCCAAAAACTACCAAGAGAAGGTGTACCTCCATACCGATAAGCCCTACTACTACGCGGGTGACTCCCTCTTCTTTAAGGGATATTTTGCCTACGGCAATCCCTACCTGAGGGATGGACTGAGTGAGGTACTCCATGTGGAAGTGATTTCCAAGGAACGCGATATTCTCCTTGCAAAGAAATACCCTATTCGAGACGGCATCGTGGTTGGAGATCTTCTCCTGCCGGACTCACTTGATGGAGAGCAATACTACCTGAGAGCCTACACCAATTGGATGCGAAATTACGGTCCCAACCAGTATTTTATGAAGCCACTTCCGGTGTTGAATCCTTACAAACGTATTGTAGCATCGGAGGCTTTTGATCAATGGAAAAATCAAGGGGTTCAACTGCAGTCGGATAAGGCAAATTTTGGCCCCCGAGAAGAAGTAAGCCTGCGTCTGCAACTGAGCGACGCAAAAGGCCGGCCAACCCCAGCTACGCTTTCGGTAAGTATATGGGATGCAGAGCAGCTGGTACCCATCCGAAGGGAGGCAGAAATGGGGTCCGCCCTCCAGCTGAGTGATATTCCAGAGACCTTGGGCACAGAACGATTTTCATACCCCATTGAAACCCGAATTACGGTGAATGGAAAAGTTACAGATGATAAAGGAAAGGGCCAGGCCACCGAAATCACTGCTTTTGTCAATGACTTCCAGGGGATGATCAGTTTGACTTCCAATGCCACGGGTGACTTTGCAATGGAGAACATGGAATTTTATGGACCCATGCGCTTGGGGCTCGTGGCCGCTGACAAAAAAGGCCGTCCATTCAATGTCCAACTTCAAGAGCAGCTGAAGGCGCCTGTGGTCTTGCCTATTGCTTCCTATTTTCCTAAAGTGACGACCTTAGCAACTCCTGTGAAAGTGGCTGAACCTGAAGTAGCCAACCCGGAAGCAAAGAAGGAAAAGGTGCAACAAAAAGCCATCTATGGTAATCCTGATTTTGTCATCGAAGGAGAAAGGCTTACCAAAACAGGCAATTCTACGGATTTAGTCAATAGTTTGGTGGGCAATATTCCAGGGGCTCAGGTGACGCTGGTGGGAGGCACGGGGCAACAAACTATCCGACTTCGAGGGGGAGCGGTTTCGGCTTCTGCTTCTATGGAACCGGTAGTGATGGTCGATGGGGTAGTCCTCGTAGGGGGAGGAATGTCCACGTCTGCAGATAATATTCGTACTATCAATCCCTTCGATATCGATCGGGTGGAGGTAGTTTCTCGAATGGTGCCTATGCTTGGAGACCAAGGACGAAACGGCGTCATTGCCATTTACCTGAAAGATGAGATGGATGAAGGGCAGGATCCTTTGGAAGGAAAGGGAATTGTCACCTATACACTAGAGGGCTTCCAAGTACCAAGTGACTTTATCCCCCGTACTTATGGCCCCGACAGTAACCCGTCTGAAAAGGACGATCGGCAAACCCTGTATTGGAATCCGTATTTGGTGACCAATGAAAAAGGAGAGCTGGCTCTTTCCTTTTTCTCCAACGACCTAGGGGGTCCCGTGATTGTGGAAGTGCGTGGATTAACTGTGACTGGGGAGCCTATTCAGGGAACTTTCAGGTTGAATAAAAAATAGTGAAAATCGAAAAATTCCGTAGGTTCAGGTATGTATAAAAAGTGCTTTGCTTTCGCCCTATTTCTTTTGCCAGGAATTGCTTTTGCGCAGTTGAGCATTGGCGTCCGAGGAGGGCTGAGTAGCAGTTCCTACAGCTACCAGGCTACAGCAGGTACCCGGGTCAAAAAAGTGGATGGAATTGCTGCTCCAACCTTCGCCCTCGTACTAGAATATTTCGACTCCAAAAACGCAGGGGTGGAGCTCAACATCCAGCAGATCACCCTTGGCTTCGCCCAGGTCAACGATGTAGGAAAGATCAATCAAACCGAGTTTAGCTACCTCAAATTCCCCATACTGGCCAGTATTTTTGCAGGGAGGTCCGGACGATTTCAAATCAAGTTTGGCCCCCACTTTGGGGTGCTACGACAGGCGGAGGACCTTACCCGGGAGTATTCGGGCGCTACGCCCAAGGAGCTTCCTACTTTTGGGCAGCCTGCAGACGCACCGAATACCCGCATGTATGGCCTGACGGGAGGAGCAGGAATTTCCAAACTTTTTGGGAAGTCTACCTTGTCTGCCGAGGCTCGTTTTGCCTACGACTTTACCAATCCAGAGTCCCAGGATCGGATTTTCGACATGAGTTCGACCAACCTCGAGTTTACGCTGGCCTACCTATTTCGGGTGAAAGAGCGTACCCAAAAAACTCCTTAAGCGAAGCCTTGGCAAGCTTGATTGGAGTCAATACCTTTATAGTCAATTCTTTTCGATGTGCGCATGAAAATCCAGGTGATCAATGGCCCTAATCTCAACTTGCTTGGCAAGCGAGAGCCAGAAGTATACGGTAGTGAATCCTTTGAAAGCTATTTCATCCAGCTTCAGGCGCAGTTTCCTGAGGTCGAGCTTTCCTACTTCCAAAGCAACGTGGAGGGTGAGCTGATCAACAAAATTCAGGAGGTAGGCTTTTCCGTAGACGGCATTATTTTGAATGCGGGAGGCTATACACATACCTCGGTAGCTCTATCCGATGCAGTGGCTGCAGTCACCACACCTACGGTGGAGGTGCACATTTCGAATTTGTACAAGCGAGAAGAATTTCGCCACAAAAGCATTCTTTCTAAGTCCTGCGTGGGCATGATTGCCGGTCTGGGATTGAAAGGCTATGCGCTTGCTGTCCACTATTTTCTAACCACTGCTACCCGATGATCACCTTCGCTCCCGGACCTTCCAAAGTATACGATGCACTGCCCCAATACCTGCAGGACGCCTGTGCGGAAGGGATACTCAGTGCCAATCACCGCAGTGCAGTATTTATGAATTTGTATCGGGAAACGGAACAGCTTTTTCGCGAAAAGCTGAACCTTCCTGCCGACTACACCTTGCTTTTTACCTCATCGGCTACAGAAAGTTGGGAGATTATTTCCCAGTCCCTCGTAGAGCAGTCCAGCTACCACTTGTATTCGGGTTCCTTTGGTAAGAAATGGTTCGAATACGCGCAGGTTATTCTTCCTTCTACCCAAGGGCACAAGCTTGCTGCCAATGAATCCCTACCGGTGGATCAATTGCAAGTGGGGCCTGAGGTTGACCTAATTGCAGTCACGCAAAACGAAACGGCAAACGCCTCTCAGGTACCCATGTCCGTACTTAGGGAGCTGGCAGCTCGCTATCCAGACAAGATGATTGCGGTGGACACGACCTCTTCCATGGGAGGGATTGTGTTTGATTATTCATTGGCAGACGTATGGTATGCTTCGGTTCAGAAATGCTTCGGACTGCCTGCAGGTTTAGGAATTCTCTTGCTTTCGGGCAAGGCCAAAGAAAAAGTAGCCCGTAAGGGGGAAAAAGGCCGTTACAACAGCCTCAGTTTTATGCTCGAAAATGCTGCCAGCTACCAGACACACTACACCCCCAATGTGCTGGGGATTTACCTCTTGAATCGGGTTTTGCAAGACATGAATCCCATCGCTCAAGTAGATGCACGGCTTCGGCAGCGAATGGAGACCTTGGAGAATACCATTAACCAATCGGCCGTGTTCCAACTTTTAGTAGATAATTCTGCCACGCGAAGTACCACGGTAGCGGCGGTAGCAGGAGAGGAGCAGGCCATTGTTGCTGTCAAAAAAGCGGTTGAAAAGGAAGGAATTCAGCTTGGGGGTGGCTATGGCCCACTCAAATCCACAAGTTTTCGAATCGCCAACTTTCCGGCGATCACGGATGAAGAGTTTATGCGTTTGGTAGACTTCTTGAAAAAGTACTAAGCCCGTTCAAAACCGCTGAGCACAAAAAAAGGCCCGTACGTACGGGCCTTTTTTTGTGGGATTAGAATCTTTATTCCTTTTCCGCAGGGGTAGAATTCGATTTAGCACCATCCAAAACTTCGCCTTCCTTGCTGGCTACGACGGCTGCAACGACCACATCTCCTGTCACGTTGACAACAGTTCTAAACATATCCAAGATTCGATCAGGGGCCATGATTAGGGCAATACCAGCTGCAGGCACGCCAATCGACTCCAATACTACAATGAGCATAATTAATCCTGCTCCCGGGACACCTGCCGATCCCACGGCGGCTAGGGTAGAAGTAAGTACAATCATGATTTGCTGAGAGAAGCTGAGTTCCATGCCTAGTGCTTGGGCTATAAACACAGCGGCCACACTTTGGTAAAGACTGGTACCATTCATATTGACTGTCGCTCCTAGCGGAAGGACAAAGCTGGCGATGTTTTCAGACACCCCTAATTCTTCTTCGGTAAGTTTCATAGTCACGGGCAGCGTCGCATTACTGGAGCTCGTAGAAAAAGCAAGGAGCTGTGCAGGGCGAATGGCTTTGAAAAAGTGGCCTACAGGAACCTTGGTCATGGTCTTCAGTAGAATAGGGAACATGACCAGCATCACTATAAAAAGACCTGCCAACACAATCAAGCTGTATTTTAGCAAGGCTAAAAGTAGCGAGACTGCTGAATCGGGATCATCTCCAGCAATTTCCACGATCAAGGAGGCCATCAAAGCAAATACGCCAAAAGGAGCAATGACCATGATGTAGTTGACGATTTGGGTGATCACCTCGTTGAATCCGTCAAAGAAGGCCATGACAGGTTCTGCTTTGGATCTTGGAATTTGCAGCAGGGCAATACCTGCTAGGATAGCAAAGAATACGACTTGCAGCATGGCTGCATTGTCTGTGGTTGCCAAAAAGAAGTTTTGTGGCACCATATCCACCAAAGGCTGAAGTGGACTCTGGTCTTGAAGCTGAGACGCGGATTCTGCACGCTTTCCAGCGTCGCCCTCGTACATTGCCATCAAATTTACCCGAGTGGATTCAGG
>JBILBQ010000086.1:0-10634 GCA_044353615.1 Algoriphagus sp.
CAAAACAAAAAGCAAGTAAAAGGAGAAATTTCTGTGTGTTGATTTCATAATGAATCGGTTAACTTTTGAATTGCCCAAATGAGGGGCAGGGTGGATGGTTTACTTTACTCGAGATGCCGCCTTGGTCAATCAATTTGTGCTATCTGTCGACAGGAAGCCCCTTAACTGCTGTAATTTTGTTTTCTTTACGCGAATTCCAACGAATTTTACAAAGTCGCTAACAAATTAAGCAAAAATAGCGTTTGACTTTTCAACTCCTCGAACAACTTCATGTCCATTTTAGACCTTCAAAACGTAAGTAAAACGTATCAAAGCGGTAGCAGAAAGCTCACCGTCCTGGATCAGGTAACTTTTTCAATCCAAGCTGGAGAAACCATCGCCATCGTGGGCCCCTCAGGAAGTGGGAAGACCACCCTTTTGGGTTTGTGTGCAGGCCTTGATTCCAGCAGTACCGGTTCTGTAGTACTCAATGGAGAATCCCTTGAAAAGTTGAATGAAGATCAACGCGCTGCAGTTCGAAGCCGAGATGTAGGTTTTATTTTTCAAAACTTTCAGTTGCTCCCCACCCTCACTGCATTGGAGAATGTGATGGTGCCGCTGGAATTGAAGAAAAGAACCAATGCGAAAGAAAAGGCCATGGAGTTATTGGATAAGGTGGGATTGAAAGATCGTGCTACCCATTATCCAACACAACTATCCGGTGGAGAGCAGCAGCGTGTTTCCATCGCAAGAGCTTTTGCCAATGCACCCAAAATACTTTTTGCCGATGAGCCAACTGGCAACTTGGACACCGAAACAGGCGCCATGATTGAAAACTTGATTTTCGATTTGAATAAAGAGCAGGGAACTACCCTAGTACTCGTTACGCACGACTTGGAATTGGCAGCTAAAACTAGACGAATAGTTCATATTAAGGGTGGAAAAATACAGGAGGATATCCATGCCTGATTTTGCCTGGATTTTAAAAATGGCGCTGCGGGATTTTAGAAAAAATCTCTCCCGCTTGCTACTTTTTGTTTCCTCCATTGTGGTGGGAATAGCGGCATTGGTGGCGATCAGTAGTTTTGGGGAAAACCTAGTCAAAGACATTGATAACCAGGCCAAGGAGCTGTTGGGTGCAGATTTGGTGCTCGAAAACAGTAAGCCTCTTGGAGACATCGGGTTAGATTCTCTTGCGGTAGAGACAGCATCAGAAGTCAATTTTGCTTCTATGGTAGCCTTTCCCAAAAGTGATGCCAGCCGACTCACGCAGGTTCGAGCATTGGAAGGGAATTTCCCTTTTTATGGAAAGTTTGAAACCATCCCTGCAGCTGGGGAGAAAAGTTTTAGAAGTGGAGGCAAAAAGGCTTTGGTAGAAAAAGCGCTCATGGCCCAATTTGATGCGCGAATAGGGGATTCCATTAAAGTGGGTAACCTAAACTTTGAAATTGTTGGAGAGCTGCAGAAGGTGCCCGGCCAAACTGGGATTACCGCTAGCGTCGCCCCCGCCGTCTACATTCCTTTGGCGTATTTGGAGGCCACAGGCTTGGTGCAGTACGGTAGCCGTGTGGAGTACAATCGGTATTTGCAATTTGCTGCGGGTGCCGATGTAGCCAAATTGATCAAGCCCTACGAAGCGCAGTGGGAACTCGAACGGATCGATGCGGACACCGTTGAAGATCGTAAACAAAGTACGGGCCGCTCGTTTGGCAACTTGTCCAATTTCTTGAGCTTGGTGGCATTTATCGCCTTGCTGCTAGGCTGTGTAGGCGTAGCCTCAGCCGTAAATGTGTTTGTGAAAGAGAAATTAGCCTCCGTAGCCGTGCTTCGCTGCTTGGGAGTGGCTTCTCTGGATGTGTTGTTGATCTATCTTCTTGAGATTGTAGGCATGGGCTTTATTGGAGCCGCGATTGGTTCCATCTTGGGAACCTTGCTGCAGTTTGCCTTGCCTGTTGTTTTCGCAGACTTTTTGCCTGTTGAAGTTACGGTTGGGATCTCCTGGAAATCCGTAGGCTTTGGCATGGTTACGGGCCTATTTGTATCCATACTCTTTGCTCTATTGCCCCTTCTCAAGGTGCGCAAAGTTTCTCCGATGGCTACCTTACGACCAGAAACTTCCGATACAACCTTATTAAAGGATCCAGCTCGATGGGCTGTTCTGGCAGGAATTCTGTTATTTATTTTTGGCTTTAGTTTTTACCTCCTCGGCAAGGTTACCTGGGCTTTGGGTTTCACAGCTTTTGTGCTTGTTGCCTTTGGAATGCTTTGGGGTGTGGGTACTGCGCTGATGTGGGCCGTTCGTAAATTTTTACCGCTTTCCTTAAGTTACCCTTGGAGGCAGGCTCTATCCAATTTGTACCGACCCAATAACCAAACCATCTCGCTCATTGCGACCATTGGTCTAGGTACGGCGATGATCAGCACCTTGTTTTTCTTGCAAAATCAGTTGCTTCAGGAAGCTAAGTTTGCGGATAAAAAAGACCAGCCCAACATGCTCATGTTTGACATTCAAACCCCTCAGTTAGAAAAAGTGCGGGAGCAGGTGACAAGTCGAAAGATGCCCATCTTGCAGGAGGTGCCGATCGTGACGATGCAATTGAATACTATCAATGGGATTACAAAAAAAGCAAACGAGGAACTGCCCGAGGAGAAGAACTACAGCCGTTGGCTTTACAACCGAGAGTTTCGGGTGACCTATCGGGACACCTTGATCAGTTCGGAACAGCTCACTGCTGGGGAACTGATTCCTAAAGGAAGTAGAGGAGACAGCATTTTTGTTTCCTTTGAGAAAGGGTTTGGAGAAGGCAATGGATTTAAAATCGGCGATGAAGTAGAGTTCAATGTGCAGGGTCGCCCCATCAAAACCTATATCGGAAGTTTCCGGGAGGTGAAGTTCAATCAAGTCTCCACCAATTTCTTGGTCCTTTTTCCTGAAGGTGTTTTGGAGGAAGCTCCCAAGTTCCATGTGATCATTACCAAAACGAGTACGGACAAGCAGGCTGCTGAAATGCAGGCCGCTATGGTTCGGGAGTTTCCAAATATCTCCATCATCAACCTCGGTACAATTGTCGAGACACTTGAAGAGATTTTGGGCAAGATCAGCTTTGTAATTCAGTTTATGGCCTTTTTCTCCATTGCTACGGGGATCTTGGTGTTGATCAGTTCGTTGATTATCAGCAAGTACCAACGCATGAGGGAGAGTATTTTGTTGCGAACACTAGGGGCAAGCTCTGCTTTGGTGCGGCAGATCAATACCTTGGAGTACTTCTTTTTGGGAAGCCTTGCCTCCCTTTCTGGAATTTTGCTTTCCTTCCTGGCGACGTTCTTGTTGGGCAAGTTTGTCTTTCAGCTGAACTTTAGTTTGGCTTGGAAGGAGGGTTTGGTGATTTACTTGGTGATTACCCTGCTTACGATTGTATTGGGTTGGCTCAATGGTCGAAAAATCATCAACCAACCTCCGATGGAGATTTTGAGAGGGAATGGGTAAATGCAATGTGATTATCCGCAAATAAATCGCTCTGTAGGAAAATCAACTCCTGCGGATAATCGCTCACAGACCACTGTCCAAAGCTCACTTAAATGAACTACAAAATTTAGTTAAAGTAGTTGCAGTTGAAAAAGTAGCTAATTCAAAAAAACAAAAAAGGCTTGCATCGCTGCAAGCCTTTGTACCCAGAGCCGGAGTCGAACCGGCACGAGTGTAACCTCATTGGTGTTTGAGACCAACGCGTCTACCAATTCCGCCATCTGGGCATTAAACGCTTCCATTCCGTACTGAATGGGGTGCAAATATGAGTACAAAAATGATTTTCTACAAACTCATTCTCCTACTTCCTGTATTTTTTTTGTGCTCCAAGCCTGAGGCTTCTCGGAAAACAGGGTTTTTGTAAAACTCCAAACGGATTTAAATAGCTGTGAATCACGATACTGATTCAAAGCCTCCTCGCTTTCCCAATGGCTATAGGTCACAAAAATATTTTTTTTATCCTGGTCTTGCCACAGTTCCAGATGCTGGCAGCCTGGAAAATTTCGAATTAAGGATTTATGGGCTTCAAAATTTTCTAAAAATGCAGGTGCCTCCTCCGGGCGGAAGGTCATCCGTACAATCCGAATTAGGCTCATGGCTCGAAGTTGATGTAGACCACACTGTCTCGCTTCAAGCCGAGCAAGTTGCCCCCATGTCCATGGTTGATGCCAATTTCCAAGACGTCCAAACTATTAAAAAACAGGTAGGGCTCACCCGCTTCCACTTGGTCGTAGCCCGTCTGGAGTTGGCGGTGCGTCTCTCTTCCAAACTGTATGGTGAATTTCCCTGGGTTTAACTTTTCAAATACTTCCCGGCGGATATTGGTAATCAAGCTGCCATAGCGGTCTACACGCACGACATGCCCTACAATCTGCTCTCGTGTAGCTTTTGCTTGGCGAGGCATCAACTTTTTGAATTGGGTGGAAGGTCCTCCAAAGTCATGAATAGCAGCACCAGAAGCCACCTTTGCAGCAATAGGCGCTAAGATATCTCGGGTCGGGAAGGTAGAGTCCTTGACATGAATATCTGCAAATTGGACAATAATCCCTGGATCGTAATCCGCCAACATGCTTAAAATCCCATTATTGGGACCGATAAAAATATGATCTTCCAGCTTGATGCCCAGGTAACCTGTTGTTGCTGTGCCTGTGGTATTGATGCCCACCAAATGCACGGTGCCTTTGGGGAATTCTCGAAAGGTAGAACGTAAAATAAAAGCGGCATGCTCCAGGTCAAAGGCCGCTATGCTATGGGATATATCCACAATTTGCAACTGTGGATTGATGGATAGCATCTTGGCTTTCACCGCCGGAACATAGTAGTCCATGTCCCCGAAATCAGAAAGGAATGTCACCAAGGCCATAGGAGCAAGTAAAGTAAAATTTTGTAGTTTTGTTTGTTGGGGAGCGAACAAAAATAGACATTTTATTCTTTTGCCTTCAAGGTGTACCTAATCTTAAAATAACTTTGGTCGAAAAAGTAATTACCCTAGAGCATGTTCCCTTGGCTGAGTTTTTTGGAACAGCCGATGAAAACATTCGTCAGATTGCACAGGCCTTCCCTCAGTGTAAAGTAATTTCCCGTGGAAATGAAATCCGTATCCAGGGAAGTCCACCAGAAATTCTGAGAATCAATGATCTGATCAACATGCTTTTGGAGCACTTTGAGCGCTTTGGAAGCCTTAGCCCAGAGCATGTCAAGGATTACTTGGCCATCGAAGGAGGCCCCTTTGAAGAAGCCAATAAAGACCAAGTGATTGTGTTTGGAAATAAGGGTTTAGTCATCAAACCTAAATCTGCCAACCAACGCAAGCTGGTCGAAGCAGCCTTCAAAAACGACTTGGTGTTTGCATTAGGCCCCGCCGGAACAGGCAAAACCTACATTGCTGTAGCCTTGGCGGTACGTGCTCTGAAGAATAGAGAAGTCAAACGCATCATCATCACTAGACCAGCCGTGGAAGCTGGAGAGAATTTGGGATTTCTTCCAGGTGATTTGCAAGAAAAATTAGACCCTTACTTGCGGCCGATCTACGATGCGCTTCAAGACATGATTCCCCCAGAGAAATTGAAGTATTACCAAGAAACTCGAGCCATAGAGATCGCTCCGCTTGCTTACATGCGCGGAAGAACCCTTCACGATGCCTTTATACTTTTGGATGAGGCACAAAATACCACCGCCGAACAAATAAAAATGTTTTTGACGCGAATGGGACCCAATTCGAAAGTCATCATTACCGGGGACCAAACTCAGGTAGATTTACCTACGCGCCAGAAATCAGGACTTTCCGAAGCGCTTCGCGTCCTGAATGATGTCAAAGGAATTGGTGTAGTGCGCTTGAGCGGGTCTGATGTAATTCGACACAAGCTGGTCAAAGCCATCATCGCCGCTTACGAGAAAAGTGAGGAAGAAAAAGAAAAACTACGCCATGAAGCCAACAGTAGAAAAAATAACGACTAAGGAAGGTCTAGAAGCTGCATTTCATATTCGCGAGCTCGTATTTGTCGTGGAACAGGAAGTAGATGCGTCAGAAGAATACGACGAGTTTGAAGATAGCTCAATTCATTTCTTAGCGAAACTGGATGGAGCCCCTGTGGGCACCGCCCGCTGGAGATTCACCACAAATGGGGTGAAAATGGAACGATTTGCCGTTCTCCAAGAAGCGAGAGGGCAGGGCGTGGGCCAAGCCTTGGTGGCTGCTGTACTTGCAGATATCAACCAGCATCCGGATGGAAAAGCGAAAAAGAAATACCTCCATGCCCAAATCCATGCGATGCCCCTCTATGCCAAATTTGGATTTCAAGCGGTAGGGGATCAGTTTGAGGAGTGTGATATCCTGCATTACAAAATGGAACTGAGCTAGAAAGCACTATTTTCCAAGTACGCGTAAATCAATTTTTCGAGGGACAGATTTTTTAGAATAAGTCCCTCCTTTGGATGGTAGCCAACAGGGCTGCTATCCCGAATTTTATTTTTTTAGTCACTTATTTTTTAGACATGACTTTCGCTGACTTTCCCTTTTTGAGGTACCTCTTCTTTTTCTTTGGTGGGGCAGTACTCGCAGCTTTGTTTCCACAGGAATCGCCCTCACTTTTCTTGGGGCTATTGGCTGCGCTTTGGTTAATCTATCTAGGACATTTGATTTTTTCGCCTTCTCCGAATACTTTCTTTAGCTCCTCTTTGGCATACCTGCTCTTGATTGGACTGGGCTGCTATGTATCCCTTAATTCTAGGCAAGAAGCACTCGCCGGAGACATTCCTTGGGAAGAGGGCAAAGGCTACCTTGCCGAAGTGCAGCGTTATGATGTTCCCAAAGCCAATTCATCGGAGAATTTACTGTCAGTAGTTGCCATACAGGGAGCAAAAGGCTGGCAGCCTCAGAAATCATTGGTTCTAGTATACCACCAGATGGAAGAGGCATTGTACCCGGGTCAGGTGATCTGGGTGCCCAGCAATCCGGAACGGCTAGCCCCTCCGAGTTTTCCTAATGAATTTAATTACAAGCGTTTTTTGGCTGCCAAAGGAATTCACTTCCGGCAGTTTCTAGGGAAAAAATTAGTCCTGCTTCCATTAAAGCAAAGCAATGACCTGAATTTCACCTTGGAGCATTTGCGTCATTATTTTGCGGGGGTGATTGACCAGTATGTTCTTAGGACTGAGTCCAAACAAATTGCATTGGCACTGCTGCTGGGACAAAAGGAATCCCTCAGCAAGGAGGTAAAACAAGCCTATTCGGCAACGGGGACCCAGCATATTTTGGCTGTTTCCGGACTTCATGTAGGGATCATCTACTCCATATTGCTGCTTCCACTGACTTTTTTTAAACAGGAGGGGCATGTCCTTCGAAAAAGTTACCTCTTTCTAGTCATGGGGCTGATCTGGATCTATGCGCTGATGACGGGATTCTCACCCTCAGTGGTGCGGGCAGTGGTCATGTTCTCCTTAGTTACCCTTGGGCAAATGCGAAAAAGAAAACCTTCAATTTGGAATATTTTGGCTTTTTCAGCACTTCTGCTCCTAGTGCTTGATCCTGAAATTCAAACAGATCTTGGCTTCCAGCTTTCGTACTTGGCGGTTGCTGGGATCGTGGGTTTGCAGCCTATCCTCCTTCGGATGTGGGCCCCCTCCAATCGCGTACTGGATTATTTTTGGCAAATGGCCACTGTCACCATTGCTGCTCAGCTGATTACCAGCCCGCTGACGCTCCACTACTTTCATACGTTTCCCACCTATTTTTTGGTGGCCAACTTGCTCATTGTGCCGCTTTCCTACATCATCTTATGCGCAGGGGTTCCGTTTCTTTTGCTCGCTTGGATTCCCATCTTAGGATCCTTGTTGGGAGTTAGTGTGGACTTTTTACTTTTTATTCAAAACGAAATCACCTATATCCTCCAAGAATTGCCGGCTGCCCTGTGGCAGGGGATTAACCTCTCCCTCGCAGGGATGTTTGCCATATGGGGAGCACTTTGGATTTGGGGAAATTGGGAATTGGGCAATCGAAAAATCCTTGCTCAGTTGGCCTTAGCACTTGGGTTCCTTTGGGCTATCTCAAATCTGTGGACTGAGGTGCAACGCCCAGCCCTAGAGCTGTACTTCTTTACCAAGGACGAGCAGCGAATCCTAGACCTCAAACTTGGGGAGCATCACCTTTCCTGGAATCAGGATTTCCCTGTTGCCCAAATCTCGTATTCCATTCTTCCCAACCGGCTGGCAGGCCAACGAAATCCAGTTCCCATTCCACTCAAAGGGATGGTAAGTGGGGATTCTATTTGGTTTCCAGGGATTAAGGCCACCTTTTTCCCAGCTCAAAACCGCCTTGCCTGGGGATCGTTTCAACCTAAAGAACGGATAGATTTTAACCAAACTGAGCCTACGGAAGCCCTCCCAACAGACTCGATTTTTACGGCTTTTTCAGGATTTAAGGAGAGTTTTTAAAGGGGCATACAAACAGGATTCTTTTTCACTTTTATACCTTCTTGCTCACGGTGAACTAGGGTTTTTTTGTAATTTCAAAGGTTCATGACTGAGGCAAACGACCGATTGGTAATTCTCCTGAAGGAGGTATTTGGATGGAAGGAGTTTCGTCCTGTACAAAAGCAGGTCATCGATGCGGTGTACCAAGGAGAGGATACCCTTGCCATTTTACCTACAGGGGGTGGAAAAAGCCTCTGCTACCAAGTGCCTGGATTGGCCAAAGAGGGGATCTGCATTGTCATCTCTCCGCTAATCGCCCTCATGAAAGACCAGGTGGATTACCTCAAAGCTCGTGGGGTAAAAGCCGTAGCACTCCATGCTGGAATGAGTGCTCGGGAGATCGATACCCTGTTGGACAATTGCATCCGTGGGGGAGTCAAATTTTTATACCTGTCCCCAGAGCGCCTAAAATCTGAGCTATTTGTGGAGCGGTTCAAGCAGATGAACATCAACCTGATTGCAGTGGATGAGGCGCATTGCATCTCCCAGTGGGGCTATGATTTTCGACCCGCCTACCTCGAGATCGCGACCATCCGAGCCTTTCATCCCAAGGTAAATGTCCTTGCCTTGACCGCTTCGGCTACACCAGAGGTTGAAAAAGATATTTTAGAAAAGCTGCAGCTAAAGAAGCCTGCCACCTTTTACCAAAGTTTTGCCCGTAAGAACCTGAGTTACAGCGTCCGATTGGTAGAGAACAAACTCGAAAAAGGACTTGAAATATTAAAGCGAATTTCTGGATCGGCCATTTGGTATGTGCGTACCCGCCAAGCGACCCAACAGTTGGCCAAGCAACTCCAGCAAATGGGTTTCTCTGCTGCGGCGTACCATGCAGGCATGACGGCTAGCGATCGTTCTGCCAAACAGGAAGGCTGGAAAGCGAACCAGGTACGCATCATGGTCAGCACCAATGCCTTCGGGATGGGCATAGACAAACCCGATGTACGGGTGGTGCTGCACAGTGACTTGCCTGAAAACCTGGAAAGTTATTACCAGGAAGCGGGACGAGCAGGGAGAGATGGGCTAAAGGCCTTTGCCGTGCTTCTTACTAATGCCCAAGACTTTGAACAGCTTCTGGACCGAGCGGCGCTTGTCTACCCGCCCATAGAATTTCTACGAAGGGTGTACCAATGCCTTGCCAACTATTTTCAATTGGCCATTGGAGCCCAGTCTTTGCGCAGCTATGATTTTGAGATTTCTGATTTTGCAAACACCTACCAGCTGCCGGTATTGGATAGTTTTTATGCGCTCAAGGTGCTGGAGGAAGAAGGGCTGATTGCACTCAACGAAAGTTTTTTTGCCCCCTCACGCGCACATTTTCTAGTCAATCCCCAGCGACTCTATGAGGTTCAAATCCAACATGCCAAGCTCGATCCGGTGATCAAAATCCTACTTCGGACTCATGGAGGAAATCTTTTTTCAGAATACTTTAACATTCAAGAAGCCAAACTTGCCAAAGCAGCAGGGATGGATGAAGCAGTATTGATCAAAGGGCTGCGCGAGCTGGCAAAAATGGAGGTGTTGGATTACGAACCTCGAAAAGATCGGCCGCAACTCACCTTTTTGACGGAGCGGTATGATGCTGCGACCCTTCCACTCAATTTCAAGCGGATCACCTTGAGGCGAGAACTTACCCTGCACAAGGCGACGCAAATGGTAGCCTATGCACATCAAACGCGAATCTGCCGAACCCAATTTATTCAATCCTACTTTGGGGAATTTAGCGACGAGAGCTGTGGGGTTTGCGATCGTTGTGTAGAAGAAAAAAAAGCCAGCCTTCCCTTAGACGTTGAAACCAAGTTTAGGGAGCAAGTCCTGCAAACTTTGGTAACCGATGAAGTGTTTAGTGAGCAGGAGCTATTTGAAGCACTCCACAAGCCTGCTTCCATGGGGCATCTCAAGTGCCTCCGCCAATTGGTGGACGAAGGGAAAGTGGAGGTGAGTGCCTCAGGAAAATACAAACGAAGGACAGATGGGTGATTTCTTTGACGACTTATTGAAAAAAATCTTCCCACCACGAGGAGGCAATCAAGCCTTGTCGGTGAAGGAGAATTTTTCAGTTAAGGAAAAGGACCTCCAAGATCTCGAGGCATGGAATAGCTCCGAAGCGTCCAAAACGCTCTATGATTTGGTGTACCGAAACTACCATTACAAGCGCGCA
>JBILBQ010000175.1:0-3121 GCA_044353615.1 Algoriphagus sp.
GATCCCTGCGTGGATTATAAAAAAGGGGACAAGGCCTTGGCCTAATTCACCAACCCATACCTTGCTGCCTGCCTTGAACAAGGGCAGGCAGTTTTTTTTTAGGACTTATTATTCAATAGGATTATCCTCTTTTTCACCACAACCCAAGGGAAATAATGTTTGAGGATCAATTAAGTGAGCTGTGGACCGTTAACCGAGGTCTGTGAACGATTATCCGCATTGGAAAAAAAGAAAGTTGAGCAGGTGGTGTAATTGCGGATAATCCTGTTTTTTAATCTGCAAGATCCTCAATCACAGGCTTTTTAAAAATATAGACATAAATCACAATCACCAAAATGAGAAGCAAGGCCAGCTCAAACTGTGCCCAGATTTGGGATCGATTGATCAAGGATTTGGCCTTGGAAACCAACTTATCTCCTTCTTCCAGCTGTATGTTACTCAACTTGTCCAGATCCTGTTGTGCGCGAGCAATCTTTTGATCATACACCTTGACTTGTTCCACATTGACCCCAGAGGAATCGTTGTACAGAAGTTGGTAATTTTTAATGCTAAGATCTTTCTCAATGATGCGTTTGAAGTCGGTGAGCAAGGTAGCTTCCTCTGCAGTAAGTTCGGTCGCCTCGAAAGAGCTGATTAACTTTAGGATTGCCTGCTCCTCTGAGGATATTTCGGCAATCACTTTGGAATAATCGTAATTGATGGAGCAATGGTCGACCAACCGTTGAATCTTGAATAATTTTTCTGAGATCTGAAAAATGTAGCTTTCCACCAGCAAACGATCCTCATATACCGTGGATAGGGTACCGCTCACAGCACGAAAGGACTGGCGTTCCAAGAGGTTTTTTCCATACAGTAACAGCAAAAGAACCCCAATAATTAAAAAGGCACTTATCCTTCTTTTTTTCAGTAAATCCATAGTAGTAAGTAATTCTAACTGAGTCTTGTCGGTTAAGTAAACGACAATCCTAGAATTTCCCTAAGAATTCGGTCAATTTTCGAAAAGAGTTTAAGGCTGTTGTTTTGGGTTTTGCTTGTAGACACGAACATAGTCCACTTCCATCCGCTGAGGCCAAATGCTCGGATCTACTCCTTCTTTGCCACCCCAATTTCCTCCGACTGCAAGGTTAAGGATCAGGTAAAAAGGCTGATCAAAAGGCCATTCTTGAGACCCATTGCCCGAATTTTTAAAAGTAAAATAATGCTGCCCATCAATATAAAAATCCATTTGCCCCTGCTTCCAGTCTACTGCATAGGTATGAAATTCCGTCGCAAAATTGGGAATCATTAACTGTCCCGCTTTTTGGGTTCCTATCATGTGATTGAAGGCCTCGGTATGTACCGTTCCATGCACCTTTCCCGGATCATAGCCCACGTGCTCCATGATGTCGATTTCCCCATTCTTTGGCCATCCTCCAAATCGATTTTCCTCTGGAAGCATCCAGATCGCTGGCCAAGTCCCTCTTCCTTGCGGGAGTTTGGCGCGAATCTCAAAGTATCCATACTGCCAAGATCCTTTGCCTTTGGAGACCAGCTTGGCGGAGGTATATCCCTTGGGCAAACTCGCATCTGCCAGGGCCTCTAGTACCAATACCCCACCTTGCACACGGGCATTCTTGAGATCATTGGCTTTGTAAAATTGAAGTTCATTGTTGCCCCAGCCATGATCCCCAACTTCAAAACTCCACTTGGAGGCAGAAGGAAGTCCATCTTGATCAAACTCATCCGACCAGAGGAGGTTGGAGACCCCTTTGGAACCTTGTGAAAAACTAGCGAACGAAAAAAGAAGGACAATTGGAAGGAAGAAAATAGCTTTCATAGTGGGTAGAAAAACTTTTTTTAGTAGGTATGGGTTCACAAAAACGGGATCAATTTCCTTGACAATCGAGGATTAACCCTATTTTAGCAACGAATATACTCCCAAAACTATGGCATACTACGTTCGACTCGGACAAATTCCTCCAAAAAGACATACCCAGTTCCGCCAACAAGATGGCAGCCTATACAAGGAGGAGTTGGTAAGCTCCAAAGGATTCTCAGGAATTTACTCTACCCTATACCACATCAACAACCCCAATGAAGTCAAATCCATAGGCAAGCCCACACCCTACAGCTGGACTGCAGCCGATGCCCATGGGCTAAATCAAACTCACCTCAAAACCTCCGAAGTAGGAATTACAGGGGAAGACTACCTCAGCGCACGCCGCATGCTCCTCATCAACAACGATGTGATGATGGGCATCTGCACCCCCAAACAGCGGAAGATGGATTACTTTTTCAAAAATGCAGATGGAGATGAGTTGATCTACATCCACGACGGAGAAGGGGTGATGTATTCGCAATTTGGAAAGTTGGTAGTAAAAAAAGGAGACTACATCGTCATCCCGAGAACGACCATTTACCGGTTTGAATTTGCTGAAGAAGGCTCATTAAGATTGCTCGTCATGGAATCTCAAGGACCCATCGAAACGGTAAAACGCTACCGAAATGAAGTGGGGCAACTCCTAGAGCATTCCCCCTACTGCGAGCGAGACATCCGTCCGCCACACGAGATTCACCTCGAAGAACAAAAGGGAGATTACCTGATTCAAATCAAAAAGCAGGGCATGCTGCATCCCTACCGCTACGCACACAGTCCCTTGGATATTGTGGGATGGGATGGCTACCTCTACCCTTATGCCTTGTCAATTCATGATTTTGAACCGATTACGGGTAGAATCCACCAGCCACCGCCAGTGCACCAAACTTTCCAATCCTCGGGCTTCGTCGTATGTTCCTTTGTGCCGCGCTTGTTTGATTACCATCCTTTGTCGATTCCCGCACCCTACAATCACAGCAACATCGATTCAGATGAGGTATTGTATTATGCAGAAGGAGAGTTTATGAGTAGAAAAGGCATCGACCGGGGTTCATTTACGCTACACATGGGTGGCTTGCCGCATGGACCACACCCAGGCACCGTTGAAAAATCCATTGGAGCCAAAGAAACCCATGAATATGCGGTGATGCTTGATACCTTCAGGCCGCTTCAAATCACCACCGACGCCTTGGAATTTGTAGACAAAAACTACCCCATGAGTTGGACCACCTAAACACAAAAAAACCGGAGTTAACTCCGGTTTTT
>JBILBQ010000087.1:0-10543 GCA_044353615.1 Algoriphagus sp.
GGTGGCAGGAATCCGCTATTTCGTGGGGACCAAAAAATGGATGCTAAGCCAAGGTGTTCAACTACCTACATCCCCCCTAGCCATTGAAAAAGAAGGAGCCGAAAAAGCACAAACCTTGATTTGGCTCAGCAACGAAACCCAGGTACTGGCGGTACTTGGAATCGAAGATGAACTCAAACAAAATGCCAAGGAGGTGGTAGAAAGCCTCAAAAAAATGAATGTGGACGTGTATCTGCTCACAGGTGATCAATATGCTCCTGCCAAAGCGGTGGCTGACAAAGTGGGAATCACCCAGTTCCAGGCCGAATGTCTCCCTGCAGACAAGTCCAACTTTATCAAAGCCTTACAGCAGCAAGGCAAGGTAGTAGCGATGGTCGGTGATGGCGTCAACGATGCGGAAGCCTTGGCGCAAGCCGATGTCAGCATTGCAATGGGAATGGGTTCGGATATTGCGCTCGATGTAGCCAAAATCACACTGGTGAACTCTGATTTGGCCAAAATTCCGCAGGCACTGCGCTTGTCAAAGTTGACCGTGCATGGAATACGGCAAAACCTATTTTGGGCCTTTGTCTACAACCTGATCGGAATTCCGGTAGCTGCAGGGCTACTCTACCCTTCTTTTGGAATTTTAATTGATCCCATGTTTGCCAGTGCGGCGATGGCGCTGAGTTCCTTGTCTGTAGTAGGGAATAGCTTGCGACTAAAAACTCAGCGGCTGGATTGAAAACTGGTCAAAAGCTAACCGGCCACAGTTCACAGCAAATTGTAATCGTTGATAGAATGCGATGTGGTACTAGAATTGGCTGTCGTCCGTTGACCGACAACTGTTGACAAATTGTAGCCCACAGTCCACAGCACATTTTCTTACATTTCGAATCTGATTTTCTTTGGTAGATAGTACTAAAGCTAATTTTTGATAAAATCATTTAACTAATTAATTAATAAATATTTATCCATGAAAAAATTACTATTTAAAACGAATATTCAATGTGGAAATTGCTTATCCAAGGTAAGTCCAAAGCTGAACGAGCAATCCGGAATTCATGCCTGGCAGGTGGATCTGCAAGACCCAGAGCGTACACTTACGGTGGAAACGGATGTACTAAACTCAGAGGATATCCAGAAGGCGGTGCTCAAGGCTGGATTTATCGCAACCTTGAAGTAATCCCAATCCACTAGTATAATTATCAAGCACTTAGCTGATTTCAAAATCAAGTGAAAGTGAAACTTCCAATTGATTTTATCCGTATGTTTGCAGCATGAAGTCCACCGTATCACTCATCCTAGCGCTTTTTCTGCTTTTCTCCACCGTGGGAATGGCAAAGACGACGCATTGGTGCATGGGTCATGCCATGGACTCTGCAATTGGCTTTGGTGAGAAGCACTTAGACTGTGGGATGGAACTTCCTACCGATCAAGAAAATGAAGCCACTCCCGAAGACCCAAGCAGCTGCTGTGAAAACAAAACCCAGCACTTGCAAGTAGACGATGATTTTCAGGTTAGCCAGCTTGATTTTCAACTCAACCCTACGTTTACCCTCCCCTTCATTCAAGTCTTTGTATTTGGATTCGATTTTTTTGCGATTAACGCAATCCATTATCCTGCTGAATCTTCCCCAGCCCCCCCCAAACGGGACTTTCAACTCCTCTACCAAACCTTCTTGATTTAATTCCAGGGACAGCTTGTCACAAGCTTCTTATGAATATTCTTTGGCCCAAGGCCTGAGGTAATTTTCATTTATACCCTGGAATCATGATCAATCGACTCATCCGCTTTTTTCTAGAAAATAAGTTAGTCACCCTGCTCTTCCTCCTCCTTATTCTGGGTTGGGGCCTAGCTACCGCACCTTTCAATTGGAACTTGGGAAGTTTTCCCCGTGATCCTGTCCCTGTAGATGCCATACCGGACATTGGAGAAAATCAACAAATCGTATTTACCGAGTGGATGGGTCGCTCCCCGCAAGATGTGGAGAACCAAATCACCTATCCCCTGACTACTTCCCTCCTAGGGCTTCCAGAAGTCAAAAGTGTACGATCCAACTCTGCCTTTGGATTTTCAAGTATCTACATCATTTTTGAAGACGACATTGAGTTTTACTGGAGCCGCTCTCGCGTCCTGGAGAAACTCAATTCCTTGCCCTCTGGACTGCTTCCCGAGGGGGTGCAGCCCAAACTTGGGCCCGATGCCACAGCATTGGGACAGGTATTCTGGTATACCCTTGAAGGAAGAGATGAAAAAGGAAATCCAAGCGGGGGATGGAATCCTGAGGAACTTCGCAGCATCCAGGACTACTACGTCCGGTATGCCCTTACCGCTGTCGAAGGTGTAGCTGAGGTGGCTTCGGTGGGCGGCTATGTCAAAGAATATCAGGTAGATGTAGACCCAGCTGCACTAAAAGCGTACGGGGTAAGCCTCATGGACGTGATGGAGGCAGTTCGGAAATCCAACTTGGATGTGTCGGCCAATTCGATTGAAATCAACAAGGTCGAGTACTTTATCCGTGGCTTGGGATACATCGATGAGCTCGCCGACTTGGACAAAGCAGTGGTCAAGGTGACCAACAACGTGCCTATCCGCATTCAGGACATTGGACGCGTGAACCTAGGTCCCCAGCCGAGAAATATGTCGGGAATCCTCGACAAAGGCGGGGCTGAAGCCGTAGGCGGAGTGGTGATCGCACGCTATGGCGACAATCCCCTACAGGTCATTGAAGGGGTAAAAGCAGAAATTGAAAAATTAGCAGTAGGCCTACCGAGCAAGACCTTGGCTGATGGCACTGTTTCCAAACTCACGGTTGTTCCTTTTTACGATCGCTCTGGTTTGATCTACGAAACCCTAGGCACGCTCTACGAGGCGATCAACTTGCAGATTTTGGTAACCATCTTGGTGATTATCGTGATGGTAGCCAACCTTCGCGCTTCACTCCTGATCTCCTCCCTGCTGCCTTTGGCGGTATTGATGTGTTTTGTATTCATGCGGTATTTTGGTGTGGATGCCAACATCATGGCCCTATCCGGGATTGCAATCGCAATAGGTACGCTGGTGGATCTTGGAATTATTTTGAGCGAGAATGTGCTTCGTTACCTCGAACGAGCCCCGGAAGGGCAATCCAAACTTAAAACCATTTATTTGGCTACGGCTGAGGTTTCTGGCGCGATCCTAACTGCTGTAGGCACGACCATCATCAGCTTTTTGCCAGTCTTTACCTTGGAGGCAGCGGAAGGGAAATTATTTGGGCCCCTCGCCTACACCAAAAGCTTTGTACTCCTTGCCGCGGCATTGATTACGCTACTAATTTTGCCAGCATTAAGCCACTGGGCTTTCAATTGGAAAAGCCTACCCACTAAAGTCAGCAAGTACTTCTACTACAGCCTCTTGCTGCTCGGTCCCATTCTAGCCTGGTTTACCTGGCCTTGGGCTGGCTGGCTCCTCTTTAGTTACGGAGCTATCCACAGTGCGGCTACCCACTACCCAGAAAAGGTAGAACCAAAAAAATCGCTTTTGATTATTTCCGTCACCCTAGTGGCGGTCTCCTGGCTACTCACAACCCTTTGGATGCCTTTGGGCGTTTCTGTAAGCACCTTTCTCAACTTTGTATGCATCTCCCTGCTACTTGCCTTGGTGTTGGGAGGATTTAGTAGTTTCATCCGCATTTACCCACGGATTTTGACTTGGTGCCTGGCAAACAAGCGCACTTTTTTCATTTTCCCTTCCTTCATCATCCTATTGGGATTGATGGTCTGGTTGGGCTTTGCGCGAGTGTTTGGGATCATCCCAAGCACCATGGATAGTGCAGGAATCAACATTCGCACAAATGGCCTTTGGTCAGGTTTAAGCCATGCATTCCCGGGTTTGGGAAAGGAGTTTATGCCCTCCCTCAACGAAGGTTCTTTCCTACTGATGCCTAGCAGCATGCCTCATTCGGGCATTCAGGAAAACAAGGAAGTGCTTCAAAAATTAGACATGTTGGTAGCGGCTATCCCAGAAGTAGACCTCGTGGTTGGTAAAGCAGGTAGAGCCGAAACGGCCATTGATCCTGCACCCATCACCATGTATGAAAATACGATCAACTACAAATCCGAATACCTTACGAATCCCCAAGGGCAGCGCTTGCGCTTTGCGGAAACCGATGGAAAGTACCTGCTGAAGGATGGAAGCTACTTTGATCCCGAAACAATGGCCCTTCAGGACCTGGAGGTGGCGAATTTGGTACCGGATGCCTCTGGAGCCTATTTCCGACAATGGAGATCCCATATTCGAACTCCAGATGACATCTGGAACGAAATCGTACAAGTAGTTAAAATCCCCGGTGTCACCAGCTCTCCCAAGTTGCAACCCATAGAAACCCGTCTCGTCATGCTTCAAACCGGCATGCGCGCTCCGATGGGAATTAAAGTTTATGGACCTGATCTTCAAACTATTGAATCTTTTGGATTAAAGTTGGAAGGCTACCTGAAGGAAGTTCCTTCCGTCAAAAAAGAAGCGGTATTTGCTGATCGAATTGTGGGCAAGCCTTACTTGGAACTAGACATTGACCGGGATCAAATCGCCCGATATGGGCTGAATGTCATCGATGTACAAGAGTTTATCGAAACAGCCATCGGAGGCATGACGCTCAGTACCACCGTGGAAGGACGAGAGCGCTTCCCAATCCGTGTTCGCTATGCCCGAGAATACCGTGACAACCCAGAAGCAATTGAGAACCTGCAGATTCCCACCCCAATGGGAAATTACATTCCGCTAGGTCAGCTCGTCAAACTCCGCTACCGACCAGGACCGGACATGATCCGTGGAGAAAATAGCTTCCTGGTAGGCTATGTATTGTTGGACAAGATGCCCGGCTTTTCCGAAGTAACGGTCGTGGAAGATGCCCAACGTTACCTTCAAGAAAAGATTGATTCAGGAGAGCTCACAGTTCCCGATGGCGTACGTTTTCAATTTTCGGGAACCTATGAAAATCAGGTTCGGGCAGAAAAACGACTGGGCTTGGTGATCCCCCTCTGCTTGGTGATGATCTTCCTGCTGCTCTATTTCCAGTTTAGAGCGATTTCCACTACCCTATTTGTCTTTACGGGCATTGCGATGACCTTCTCAGGAGGCTTCCTGATGTTGTGGTTGTTTGGACTGGATGGTTTCTTAAACATCGACCTCTGGGGTACCAACCTGCGTGATCTCTTCCAAATGAAGGCCTACAACTTGAGCGTGGCTGTTTGGGTTGGATTTATCGCCTTGTTTGGCATTGCCACGGACGACGGCGTAGTGGTAGCCACCTACCTGGATCAAAGTTTTGCCGAGAAAAAGCCGAGCACGGTAGAAGAAATTCGAAATGCCGTTCTAGAAGCCGGCAAGCGCAGGGTATTGCCTTGCATGATGACCACGGCCACCACCTTATTGGCCTTGGTACCCATCTTCACTTCTACGGGCAAAGGATCGGATATCATGATCCCAATGGCGATTCCAGCCTTGGGGGGCATGCTCTTGGAAGTGACCACTGTATTTATTGTTCCTACCCTGTACTGCTGGTGGAAAGAAAGAAAATTGTACCAAAGCGAAAGACTTAAGTCGAGTACCGCATCCGCAGAAGCACATGAAAACTAAAAATCAATTCACCCTTCTCCTTCCTTTTTTGGGGATGGTGGTTGGCCTTTGGCTCAGCCCAAACCTGGCCAATTCCCAATCCTTGGAGGAATACCTCCAACAGGCGACTACAACCAATCCCGGTTTGAAGGCTTCCTACGAGCGCTACCAAGCGGCTTCGGAGCGAGTCAACCAGGTGAGTCTACCAGATCCTGAATTTCAGGTGGGTGTATTTCTACGCCCCATGGACCGATTTATGGGAAGACAAACGGCAGATACCCGTCTGATGCAGGAATTTCCTTGGTTTGGCATGCTACGCACCCAAAAGGAAGAGGCCTACCAGATGGCGCAGGTCGCTTATTTTGAATACTTGGAAGAGAAAAACCAGCTCCTCCTGCAACTGAGGTCCAGCTGGCAGGAGCTGATGCTGCTGCAAGGGCAAAACCAGTTGGCGCAAGCCAACTTGGAGTACCTCAAAAAATACGAGGAGCTAGCCTTACTGCAGTATTCAGCAGGAAGCTCTCCTACATCCACACCTACGGCATTCCTCAATCCGACCTCGACCCAAGCAACTGCAAGTTCGACCGGAGGTTCTCAAATGTCCCAAATGGGTGGAAGTAATTCGACAAGCAGCAGTCCTACCTCGATGTCAGCATCCATGCAACGAACGACCATGAATGCAGGGATTTCTGGAATGAGCACGGTACTCCAAATTCGACTTCAGGTCAAGGAGCTGGAAGCAAGGATACAGCAACTCCAATCAAACAGCGAGCTGCTTCGCATCCAATTTAACCAAGTCCTTGGTCGCCCGATGACCGCTGCAATACAGCTACCTGAGATCTGGGAGCAACCCACCTTGCTGTTAGAGAAGCAAGAATATTTAGATAAAATCCTGCAAAATCATCCCATGCTCTCCATGTATGCCTCTGAAAATCTAGCCTTGGCGCAGCAAGGAAAAATGGCCAAGCTGGAAGGAAAGCCCATGCTTGGTGCGGGCGTAAACTACATGACCTTCACTCCTAGAATAGAAAATGGAATGCCCATGGGGGGCGACAACATGGTGATGCCGATGGTTTCCCTTAGCCTACCCATTTACCGCAAGAAGATTGCGGCCAAAATCAAGGAAGTAGAACTGCTTCAAGGGGCAACCACCTTGAAGCAGCAGGAAACCCAAAATGACCTGAGTTTGTCCTGGGCGGCTGCTTTTCGGGATTGGGAGGACAGCAAGCGGCAAATTACCCTCTTTTCGGAGCAGGTAGCCCTGGTCCAGCAACAGATTCAACTCCTGGAAACTTCCTTTACTACTGGTTCTTTCTCCCTTCAGGAATTGCTGCAGACCCAGCAACTTCTCTTAGAATACCAGGAAAAGCAACTCCTAGCCCAGTACCAAGGACATCAGAGTTTGGCACGCTTGGAAGCACTATTCAGCACAACCCCATTAAACTAGAAAACGATGAAAAAATTACTTGATCATAAACTAGCCTTAGTCCTCCTCACCTTAGTGCTGGGCGCAGCCTTGGGATGGGGATTGAAATCAGTCAATACCGGAGAACCGGAACATAGCCATGAAGAAGGCACAGCAAGCCTTTGGACTTGTTCCATGCATCCCAATGTCAAATTGCCAGAGGCGGGTGATTGTCCGATTTGTGGAATGGATTTGATTCCTTCCACTTCTGGCGAGGACGAGGGCAGCAACCCAATGATTCTAAAAATGACCCCAGAAGCCCTTGCTATGGCCCAAGTGCAGACCCTGGTAGTTGGAGAAGGAAGTGCAAACAAAGAGCTGACGCTCTCGGGCAAAATCCAAGCCGATGAGCGTGAAAACGCTTCCCTTACCGCCAAATTTCCAGGCAGAATTGAGAAACTGTATGTGACGTTTACAGGGGAACAGGTCAAAACAGGACAGAAGCTAGCGACAATCTATTCTCCTGAACTGATGAATGCGCAAAAAGAACTCCTTGAGGCTGCGAGAACCAAAGTAACCTTTCCACAACTCTATCAGGCGAGCAAGGAAAAACTTGCCCTCTGGAAACTGAGTGCAGCACAAATTGCGGAAATTGAGCGAGCTGGCGTCGTGAAGGAAAAATGGGATATTCTAGCCGATCAATCCGGGGTAGTCATTCAAAAAAATGTGTCTGTTGGAGATTATTTATCCACAGGATCTGTGCTCTTTACGGTGACCAATTTGAACAAACTTTGGTTGCTGCTCGATGTCTACGAAACCGATCTTCCCTCCGTATCCTTGGGAGATGAAATCGAGTATTCCGTGGCTGGGCGCGCGGGTGACTCGTTCACTGCGAAGGTATCCTTCATCGACCCACTTCTCAATGCGCAAACGCGTGCGGCCTCCATCCGTGCCGAAATCCCCAATGTCGGGAATTCACTGAAGCCCGAAATGTTCGTTACTGCTCGATTGCGAAACAAAAACCCACAATCCACTACCAATCTACTCGTACCTCGAACCGCCATCCTTTGGTCTGGAAAGCGCTCGGTAGTGTATGTGAAAGTCCCAAGTTCTTCCACAGCCGCCTTTGAGATGCGCGAGGTCAAGGTAAGTCCACAGGGTGAAGCGTACCGAATCGAGTCCGGATTAAGTTCTGGGGAAGAAATTGCAGTACAAGGTGTATTTGCCATTGATGCCTCTGCGCAACTTGCAGGCAAGCAAAGCATGATGAGCCGACCCGCGGGAACTTATACAGAAATGTCGGAAGCATTCCGAAGTAACGGAACTGCCGTGGTGGCACAGTATTTCAAACTGAAAAATGCCCTGGTAAAAGACCAAACTGCCCCAGCAAAATCCGCTGCGAATGAACTGGTCCAGCTTCTAGCCAAACTCCAAAGTAGCAGCCTGAAAGGTTCGGAAAAATCAGCTTGGGAAGGACTGAGCAAGAAATTAAACGGTGCCGCAATTAAACTGAAAAGCGCCAAGGATATTGCAGAACTCCGGAAACACTTCGAGCTGCTATCCGCCGATGTCATTTTTCTTACCGAGAATTATGGCGTAAATCTGGACTTGGTATACAAGAATTATTGCCCCATGGCCTTTAACAACAAAGGCGCCTATTGGCTAAGCGAAACGGAGGATATCACAAATCCCTACTTAGGAGCATCCATGCTTGCCTGTGGGGAAGTGACACAGACCTATTCTAAAAAATAAGAACAAGAGGAATTAAATAAGGAAGGAAAGGAACAGATTCTAGTTTGGTGTAATCCCCTATTCTAATCGCTTTCGATTGGCTTTCTTCTCTGCGTGCGCTTTCTTAGACTTCAAGCGATCTTCAATCGCTCCTTTGCTTGGACGTGATACCTTACGAACCTTCTTTTTCTGGAAGGAGCTGCGGAGCAATTCGTAAAATTTGGCAATGACAGCCTCTTTGTTTTGGAGTTGGGAACGGGTTTCCTGCGCATACAACTGCAATATTCCCGATTGGTCTACCTTATTCTTATTTTTTTGAATAATAGTCAATTTCTCCTCCTCACTCAGGTTTTGTGAAGCCATCACATCAAATCTGAGCAGGACTTTAGTTTCAACCTTATTCACATGCTGCCCTCCAGCTCCCCCACTTCGGGCAGTTTGGAATTCCAATTCCGCTAAAAAAATTCCGCTTTTGATGCGATTCTGTAGATTCATCTGAGCTCGGCTTTAAGAGTAAAAAGTATAGGATTCGATACATGAAACAAACCTCTTTAACTAAATGTTCGATTAACCCTCCCCTTTTCCTACCTTTGGGAACTTGTTGCCCTCTTCTGGAGGTTGACTTGGGTGTTACCTAATGGACCTTTACTCCATTACTATCGACCAATGAAAACAAAACCTAGAGTCGTCGTCGGCCTATCCGGCGGCGTAGACAGCAGCGTGGCTGCCAAACTTTTACTAGACCAAGGCTACGAGGTCATCGGCATGTTTATGAAAAACTGGCACGATGAATCGGTCACCATCTCCAACGAATGCCCCTGGCTAGAAGACTCCACCGACGCCATGCTGGTGGCAGAAACGCTAAATATTCCCTTTCAAGCCATTGACCTGAGTGCGGAATACCAAAAAAGGATAGTGGACTACATGTTTGCCGAGTACAGCGCAGGGCGAACTCCCAATCCAGACATCCTGTGCAACCGCGAGATCAAATTTGACATCTTCCTCAAAGCTGCTCTGCAGTTGAAAGCGGACTTTGTCGCCACAGGACACTACTGCCAAAAAGGAACAATTGAAGTGGATGGCAATCCTGTACACCAACTTCTAGCTGGTGCCGATGCGAATAAGGATCAGAGCTACTTTCTCTGCCAACTTTCCCAGGAGCAGTTGGCCAAAGCTCTTTTTCCAATCGGCCACCTCCAAAAATCAGAGGTTCGCGAGATCGCCAAACAAGCAGGACTGATCACCGCCGAAAAGAAAGATTCCCAAGGGCTCTGCTTTATCGGTAAGGTGCGCTTGCCTGACTTCTTGCAGCAGCAACTGAAGCCCAAGCAAGGAAATATCATCCAAATCCCGGAAGACTTTCTGGACTACCAACAGCATCAACTGCCTGATTCTAAAGCGCCTCAAGACTGGAGCCAGGAAGAACTGGACTCCATTTGCATTCCCCTAGCCTACCTACCAGGCCAAGGCAAGGTCATCGGAGAACATCGAGGGGCCCATTACTTCACCGTAGGGCAGCGCAAAGGCTTGCAGGTGGGTGGTACAGGCAAGCCCCTGTTTGTTATCGCTACAGATACACAGCAGAATGTAATCTACACCGGTTTGGGCGAGGAGCATCCCGGCCTGAACCGCTATGGCCTTTTTGTGAAAACCAATGAAATTCATTGGATTCGGAAAGATCTACAACTTCAAATAGGTGCCCATGCGGTCTATTCCGCTCGAATTCGTTACCGACAGGCACTTTCCAAAGCCACCCTAATCCAGCGCGATAATGGGCTCTATGTCGTCTTTGAAAAAGCGCAAAAAGGAATTGCGGCAGGTCAATTTGT
>JBILBQ010000176.1:0-3099 GCA_044353615.1 Algoriphagus sp.
CCTGCATCAGCCCTAAGCTAAAAGCTATTCCAAAAAAAAGTATCCAAACTAAACCCCTCATCAATTGCATTTAATGGCTTTCAAGTGCTGCTAGGAAACGCTCTGCGTCCAAAGCAGCCATACATCCTGTACCTGCAGCAGTTACAGCCTGTCGGTAAACATTATCCTGTGCATCTCCACAGGCAAAAACCCCTTCCACATTTGTTTTCGTAGTGCCAGGAATAGTTTTGATGTATCCGGCGGAATCCATCGTAATGAAATCTTTGAAAATTTCTGTGTTGGGTTGATGACCTATAGCAACAAAGAAGCCAGAAATTGAAATCTCAGAAACTTTTTCTGTTTTTGTGTTCAAAATCCGCATGCCTTTTACCTCATCCTCCCCCAGAATCTCCTGAGTCTCAGTATTCCAAAGGATTTCGATCTTTGGATTATTTTTTACACGATTCTGCATGATTTGAGAAGCCCTCATTTCATCCCGACGAATGATCATGTAGACTTTAGAACAGATATTAGCTAGGTAAGAGGCTTCCTCACAAGCCGTGTCACCCGCACCCACAATGGCTACTTCTTGTCCTCTAAAGAAAAAGCCGTCACAAACAGCACAAGCAGATACTCCTCTACCATTGAGGCGAGTTTCACTTTCAAGTCCCAACCACTTCGCCGATGCTCCAGTGCTAATGAGTACGGTATCTGCTAGGATGGTTTTCTGGTCATCCACAATTACTTGATGGGGACGAGCACTAAAGTCAACTTTGGTCACTAATCCATACCGAACTTGAGTACCAAATCGTTCGGCCTGCTTTCTAAAATCTTCCATCATCTCAGGTCCCATGATTCCCTCGGGATAACCAGGATAATTCTCTACATCCGTAGTGATTGTCAATTGACCTCCAGGCTGACCTCCAGTATACAACACTGGTGACATTCCAGCGCGTGCAGCATAGATGGCTGCCGTGTAGCCGGCAGGTCCTGATCCAATGATTAATACTTTTACGTGTTCGATTTCTTGGTTCATTTTAGTAGCGTATTAGGCCCAGTGGTGAATAAATTAAAAGGAATACCTTCTTACAGGTTGCACTAAGGAATTCTCTATCTGAATTGCTATGAAATAAAAAAGGGGGCAAAGGCCCCCTTCTAATTGTTTATCCTAAATATGGTTTGAGGGTTTTGCTACGAGAGGTATGCCTCAACCTTCGAATTGCTTTTTCTTTAATCTGTCTCACTCTTTCTCGAGTAAGGTTGAATTTCTCTCCAATTTCCTCTAAGGTCATTGCATGCTCTCCATTCAATCCAAAGTAAAGGGTAATTACATCCGCTTCTCTGGAGGTCAAGGTGGACAAAGCACGTTGTACTTCTTTACGCAAGGAATCGGTCATTAGCCCATCATCTGGCTTCTCGTCCCCATCATTTTCCAAAACATCCAAGAGGCTGTTTTCTTCTCCCTGAACAAAAGGTGCATCCATAGACACATGGCGACCCGAAATCTTCATCGTATCCACAATCTCAGAGGCGGATACTTCAAGCACTTCTGCCAATTCCTCCGGAGAAGGCTCGCGCTCAAATTTTTGCTCTAACTCACTGAAAGTCTTTGAAATTTTATTCAAAGAACCTACTCTATTTAAAGGGAGACGAACAATTCGAGATTGCTCAGCCAATGCTTGAAGAATGGATTGACGAATCCACCAAACTGCATAGGAAATGAACTTAAAACCTCTTGTTTCATCAAAACGCTGTGCAGCTTTAATCAATCCCAAGTTTCCTTCATTGATCAAATCTCCTAAGGACAAGCCTTGGTTTTGGTACTGCTTGGCTACAGAAACCACAAATCGAAGGTTGGCTTTTGTCAATTTCTCCAAAGCAAGCTGATCGCCTTCTCGGATTCTTTTTGCCAAAACAACCTCCTCATCGGCTGTCAACAGATCTACTTTTCCGATCTCTTGAAGATATTTATCGAGAGATTGTGATTCTCTATTCGTGATCTGTTTGCTAATCTTTAGCTGCCTCATTCAGGATCAATTAATTAATTGGGGTGAGTTAATTCGTTAATTTAATCAGAAACCTAGTTTGAATTAGGCGCTTGGTGCTGATTTCTCAGGTCTAGGAAGTAATACTTTTCTGGACAACTTGAATTTACCGGTTTTCTTATCTACGTCAATTAACTTGACAGTGATTTCTTCACCTGGCTCCAATACGCCATCCATACTCTCTAGGCGATCCCACTTGATCTCTGATATATGAAGTAAACCATCTTTGCCTGGCATAAATTCCACAAAGGCGCCAAAAGCTTGAATATTTTTTACTTTTCCGGTATATACCTCTCCAATTTCAGGCTGAGCAACGATTGCTTTCACTCTGCTTATAGCCGCATCCATGTTACTTTGGTTGGCTGAGTAGATATTGATTTTTCCTTGATTATCAATTTCTTCAATAATTACCGTAGTTCCGGTATCTTTTTGAATCTCTTGAATCACCTTTCCTCCAGGTCCAATTACGGCACCAATCAATTCCTTAGGAATCCACATCATGAATGAACGTGGGGTATGTGGCTTAAGATCCGATTTTGGAGCAGCCAAGGTCTTGGTGATTTCATCTAAGATATGAAGTCTTCCGGCTTTTGCTTGGTGTAATGCCTCTTTCAATACAGAATAATCCAGACCTTCAACTTTCAAGTCCATCTGACAGGCTGTAATACCTTTGGAAGTGCCCGTTACCTTGAAATCCATGTCTCCAAGATGATCTTCATCACCCAAGATATCGGATAAAATTGCGTATTTCCCAGTCTTCGCATCTGAGATCATACCCATTGCAATTCCTGTAACAGCACCTTTGATTTGGACACCAGCATCCATCAATGCCAAAGACCCCGCACAAACGGTAGCCATGGAAGAGGAACCGTTTGATTCCAAAATATCGGAAACGATACGGATGGTGTATGGATTTTCAGTGTCTGGAGGCAAAACCTTTTTCAATGCGCGCATGGCTAGGTTACCGTGACCTACTTCTCTTCGACCTACTCCCCTGTTGGGCTTTACTTCACCCGTAGAAAATCCTGGGAAGTTGTAGTGTAGGTAAAACTTGTTGTAGCCCGAAATAACAGCT
>JBILBQ010000177.1:0-3073 GCA_044353615.1 Algoriphagus sp.
AGTCCGAGGAAATTCAAATCCGAATCGAATAATGGAAAAAGAAGAATTGCGCACGATTTACCACCGTACCGAGCGTCTTACCGTGGTGGTGTTACTCCTTGCATTGCCTGCATTTGGGTTGGTGTACTTGTACCAGCAATCGGGGCGTTTTACTCAGACCCTTCCGCAACTTCCAACTTGGACTCAAAACCTCCTACTGGGGGCTGGTGTTCTTCTTTTGGTGCTTCAGTACGTGCTATTTCATCAAAAAATAAAGCAATCCTTGCAGCAAGAATCGCTTTTGGAAAAGGCGAGTTTGTATGCGGCTGCCACGCGACAGCGCTTTTTACTGCTATTTTTAGTTTCAATAATCAGTACTGCTGGTCTCTATTGGAGTGGCAGTCCAGGTTTTGTTTTTCTTTTTACGCTGGCACTGGTGTTCTTTTCTTTGGGCAAGCCCTCTCCGGACCGGATGGTGCGCTTGATGAAGTTGAAAAAAGAAGACCGGGAACTTCTAACTGAAATTTCCCGGCCTGCTTAGTTGGTTTAGCTTCTCTTAATCTCCTTTTAGTTTTCGATGGTGATATTGCCAGAAGTAATATTGCCTTTGATCCAGGTGGAAGCATTGTTATTCAATTCCAAGGATTTTGTACCCGAAGAGCCTCCCACACGAATGTTTCCTGAAGCAGCTCTCAAGGAATAATTGAAGGACTTAAGGTCTGAGTTGGTTTGAATGGTAAAGTTTCCTGAGGTGCCTGTAAACTGCGTATTGGCTCCAAGGCCTGAATTCACCGCACGCATGTTGCCTGAAGTAAAGTAAAGCTGGCCCAGTTGTTTTGCATTTTCGATTCTGGCATTGCCTGAGGTTAGACGGACATTCAGCTGTCCCTCGATATCCTTGGCATCCAAAGAGCCACTGGTGGACTCGTAATTGACAGCGCCGCTGATCTGTTGAAAGATGGCATAACCTGAAGTCAATCTTGCATCCACATTTCCTTCCACTCCAGTAGCTTTTAGGGTTCCAGAAGTAGAATTCAATTTAAGATTACCTTTAATCTGAGTCGCAGCTACTGTGCCTGAGGTTAGTTGTAGGTCAGTTTCTTTCCCTTCTAGGTCATTCAAGGTGATTCCTCCAGAGGTCCCTCTTGCGCTAAATTGCATGGATTTTGGCCCGGTGATTTTGATATATCCCTTGTTTTTGCCATTCCAGGTGTACTTTTCGCCACTTCTTTTGTAGCTGACCTTTAGTACATCTCCCACTGTCACAAATACGATGTCCTGATCCGGGATATTGGATTCTAAATAGGCTTCCACGGAAACTTCCGTGCCTTCCCCACCCTGGTAGCTGACATCCAGCCAACCGCTTTCCACTTCGATTTCCTTAATGTTGGGGTATTTTTTGGTGGTATTGACCAATACATTCTGGGCAGAGGCCCAAGTGGTGGAGGCGAGTAGGAACAAGGCAAGTAGACTCGCGTAGGTGTAATTTTTCATAGGAATTCGGTTAGTTATTTAAAAGTTCGGTTAGTCATTTAAAAGTTTGATACCAAAGGTGATTGGATTCAAAGCGGGTCCTTTTCCTTTTTGGAATAGTTCGTTCAAATCGTAGGTGCTAAAAAAGGTGACGCTCTTGCCGATGCCCACTTCTCCTCGAAACCCGTAGCGTAGGTTTTCCAAGTAGAGGCCCGTGTTGATTTTTTCTTTTCGATCTACTGCCCGACCTGATTCTTCGTAGACAAATTTGGATCTACCTCCTAGACGATAGCCGATATAAGGCCCAGCAGCTAAGGTGAGGCCCTTGTCCTTGTTCTTCCCAAGGTTTACTTCGAGTAGGGTCATGGCAGTAAGGTAGGAAGCGGACAACTTGCTCTTCACACCTGTTACATCGGTGCGCTCCACAAAGGAAATTTGATCTTGGCCACGTACAGCTTGGAAGTCACGATTTTCAAATTTGAAATTGTACCATTGGAAAGCCAATCCAAAATTCCATCTCAACGCTTCACTTAGGCGCAAAAAAGCCATCGAATTCAATCCTACATTCCAGCTCCCCCAGCCTTTCGTAGCGTAGGGCTGATCCGAGGTAGGGAAGCTTCCTTTCTGCAAGAAATTATTGACGCCTAAATCAAGGGTAAAGTTGGTTTTGAATGGAGAGTCCTTTTTTTCCTTGGGATCGGTTTCGATTTTCACCTTGGTATCCAGTCCGGATTCGTCCACGAGGACACTTAGTCTTCCCAGACGAACTTCCGTTTCCATTCCATTTTCATTGACACGAACTACCTCTTTTACCGAACCATCCTTTTTGCGGATTTCTACAAGAGTTACTTCCCCAGTTGCTTTGTTTTCCTTGACGCCAAGTTCACTGATGATTTGGTTGATATTCATCAACTTGAGCTTTTCAAAATCTTCGGTGGATTGCACCATAATCACAATTCTGCCAGCCTTACCAAACTCGATCACCACGCTGTCCTTGAGGACAAGTTGTTTTTTATCAAGGACTTGCTCCGGATGCTCAGTGGCCATAGCCACTTGAACAAGGCCTAAAAAGGCGAGAATTAGGAATAATTTTTTCATCGTTTTTTGTGTTAATGTATCGTTTGGTTTCGTTTTATTGTTTTTCAATTGAGGCCTCTCTTCTACTCGTTAGGGAGGAAAAAAGCCGTTCCTTTTTTTCTTGGATGCCTTCAATGCCCTCGTCCAATTTGCCCAAAAGTCCTTCTACTTGGCCGACGGTTTTGCCGAGCTCAGTCACTAGATTTTTTTCTTTTGGAGCCGCTTTTTGAAGTCCATCCGAATAGATCCGGATGCGGTAGGAGCCAACTTCCTCTGCTAGCGCTTCATTGGTCGATGGAGTGGAAATTGATTTCGTTTCTGCTAGGGTTGTAGCTGCTGTGCGTACCGGTTCAGGGGCACTGGGTACTGCCTCTGCAGTGAATACAGCGATACTAGCAGGAACTGCCTCGTTTTGTGTAATCACTTCTGCTACAAAGGTATCGGGATTCCGTTGCTGGGGTTTAATTCCAGTTTGCGCTCGCTCAATTGGGGTGGAAACGCTGCTCGTTGATGGGACCTCAATTTCAGCCTCAACCGAAGGAGA
>JBILBQ010000088.1:0-10308 GCA_044353615.1 Algoriphagus sp.
AGAAGCGTTCTTTTGAGGTAAGAAAAAGTAAGGTGAACAGGTGAAGTCATGAAGGTGTAACCAAAAGGAGTTGACAAGGGTTAACTATATTTGCGGATAAATTGCTCTATTTATGGAAATCCAGAGTATCGATCTTAAAGAGTACGAATATACTTTACCCGAAGAACGAATCGCTAAACATCCCTTAGAAAAACGGGATCATTCCAAGCTTCTGGAATACAAAAATGGAATCCTCCACCACCGCCATTTTTTTGACCTTCCTGCACTTTTGGATTCTGATAGCCTCTTAGTTTATAACAATACCAAAGTAATTCCTGCTCGTTTAATTTTTCAACGTCAAACAGGAGCTCGGATTGAAGTGTTCCTACTCCAACCTGTCGCTCCATCCCGAGTGATGTCACAAATTATGGCTTCCAAGAGGCCGGTGGTTTGGGAGACAATGATTGGTAATGTTAAAAAATGGAAAGAGGGTGAAGAACTTCAAGGAACAGTCACGGTAGCAAATCGACAAGTGATCCTTACAGCCCGCCTTCTAAATAGAGAACTAAAGCAAGTCGAATTTTCATGGTCAGATGAAGAAATTGCTTTTGTCGATTTGGTGGAAGCCTGTGGAGAAACACCACTACCTCCCTACCTCAACCGAAAGGCGCAAGAAGAAGATAAATCGCGTTACCAAACCGTTTATTCTGAGAAAGAAGGTGCGGTAGCAGCGCCTACTGCTGGTCTTCATTTTACAGAGGAGATTTTTTCGGGGTTACGAAAAAAGGGAATTCAAGAAGCTGCACTTACACTTCATGTCAGCGCTGGGACATTTCAGCCAATCAAAGTAGAAACTGTGGAAGAGCATCCCATGCACAGTGAACAAATGGAAATCAAGTTAGAAACCATTGAAAAGCTGCTCAAACATGAAGGGAAAATTGTTGCTGTGGGAACCACTTCAGTGAGGACCCTAGAAAGTATGTACTGGTTTGGTGTTCAATTGCTTGAAAATAGAGGCGGTATTTTTCAAATTGAAAAACTCGCTCCCTATACTAGACGTGAATCATTACCCACTGGCAAAGAGGCCTTGGAAGCAATTGTTAAAGAAATGAATGCTAAGTCGGTGGATTCACTATTGGGGACTACCGAGATTTTTCTCTTTCCCGGATACCGTTTTCAACTCGTAGATGGATTGATTACCAACTTTCACCAACCTGGCTCAACCCTTATACTATTGATTGCAGCGCTTTTGGGTAAGGACTGGAAAAAGGTATACCAAGAAGCTCTAGCTAACAACTATAGATTTCTTAGCTACGGAGACAGTAGCCTACTTTGGGTTTAATCCCCAAAGCTTCCTAGCTTTCGGATTCCCCCTAGGAGTTGGTGGTAAAATGTGCGCCCTACAGGCACGAGGTCATTGCCGATTTTTACTTCCTTGGTAGTGATCGAAAGAATCTCTGAAGCTTGAACAATGTAGCTTTTGTGAATGCGGATAAACTGACTCAATGGAAGAACCGATTCAAATTCCTTTAGAATATTTCTGACAGAAAAAACAGCGTTCTTAGTAATCAAGGTGGTGTAATTGCCATCACCCTTTAACCAAAGAATGTCATCAAATTTGACCTTGACTAAGCTACCCTCGTGGCGTACGAATACCGCATCTTTAACGAGTAGTTTCGTGTCTTGGAAAAATAACTTCTTCTCCCCACTTCCGTTCCCGCTGGTTTTTCGTACTTCGAGTAGTTCTTTCATAGTCAGGTATATTTATTGTTAACTCCCTGAAAGAGACTATTGTTTGAAAAAAATTTCAGAATCTGGATTTTGCCAAATAAACACCTGCATCTTTCGAGTTTAACCCATAAAAAAATCCTTAAAACTGGCTAAGTTCCAAGGATTTTAAATTCTAGTTTCAGTTTAATCGAATGGGAGGCCTTAAGGATTTACCGCATCGCTTTGTAGGCATTGATCAGTCCATTGGTAGAGCCATCGTGAGTGTTGACAGTAGTTTCTCCTGCTAACTCTGGGAGAATGCCATTGGCTAGGACTTTTCCCAGTTCCACTCCCCACTGATCAAAACTAAAAATATTCCAAATGATGCCTTGAGTAGCAATTTTATGTTCGTACATCGCTACCAACTGCCCTAGTGTATAGGGCGTAATTTGCTTGACCAAAATGGAATTGGTAGGTCGATTCCCCTCAAATACTCGATGAGGAGCAAGACGTTGAATTTCATCTTCCGACTTGCCTGCTTTTCTCATTTCTGCTTCTACTTCAGCCAGCGATTTTCCCTTCATAAGGGCTTCTGTTTGTGCAAAAAAGTTAGAAAGTAGCTTGACATGATGGTCTCCAATCGGATTATGGGACTTTGCTGGGGCAATAAAGTCACAAGGAATCAGGTGCGTGCCTTGATGAATTAATTGATAAAACGCATGTTGTCCATTGGTTCCTGGTTCCCCCCAAATGATTGGGCCAGTACTGTAATTTACCTTTTTTCCATCCCTGCCTACATACTTTCCATTGCTCTCCATGTTGCCTTGCTGAAAGTAGGCGGCAAAACGATGTAGGTACTGGTCATAAGGTAGGATGGCCTCTGAGGTGGCTCCGAGGAAATTGGTATTCCAAATTCCAACCAAAGCCAAGATCACAGGAATGTTTTGATCTAATGGGGCACTTTTGAAGTGCTGGTCCATGGAATGAGCCCCAGAAAGTAATTCCTCAAAGCGTTCGAACCCAATCGCACAGGCGATAGGAAGACCGATGGCAGACCATAAAGAATACCTTCCTCCTACCCAATCCCAAAATGCAAACATATTTTGTGGATCAATCCCAAAAGCACTTACTGCTTCCGAATTAGTTGAAAGGGCCACAAAATGCTTTGCGATCGCTTTTTCATCTTTTGCATGCGTCAAGAACCAAGATCTAGCAGTATGCGCATTGGTCATGGTCTCCTGCGTGGAGAAGGTTTTGGAGGCTATAAAGAAAAGCGTGGTTTCCGGATCAACAGCCTTTAGCGTTTCAGCGATATGGGTCCCATCTACATTGGACACGAAAAATAATTTCAAATCTGGGTGCTGATAAGCCTTCAAGGCTTCTGTCACCATCACAGGTCCAAGATCCGAACCCCCAATGCCAATATTCACTAGGCTGGTGATCGGCTTTCCAGTGTATCCCAACCAGCTTCCTTGATAAATTTGAGTAGCAAAAGCCTTCATCTGAGCCAATACAGCATTCACATCAGGCATGACATCTTGGCCATTGACAAGTACCGGGGAATTGGATCGATTACGCAAGGCCGTATGCAATACTGGACGATTCTCCGTTTGGTTGATTGCTTGACCTCCAAACATGCTCGCGATGCCATCTGCTAGTGCTGTCTCACTGGCTAGATTAAGTAGTTCCGCAAAAACTTCGTCTGAAATTCGGTTTTTAGAAAAGTCAACCAAAATATCTTCAAGCTTTCTGCTGTAGCGCTCAAATCTAGTTGGTTGATCAAAAAGTGCTGCAATGGTGCTAGTATGCTGTTTTTTTGAAAGTTCAACTAGCTTCGACCATGCAGAAGTGGTGGTTGGATTGATAGCTTGCATAGCTGGGTAAGCGTATTAGGTTAGAAAGTATTCGTTAAAAAGAAATGAGTCATGCACCCCAAGTAGTAAACCTGTCTTGCGTATTCAAAAGGGGTTTGGTAGTAAAAGTTAATTCCCTCCTTCAGCCTTAATTTTTCTTTTGAAGCCTTTATTGAATGGCCAAGTGTATTCGAGTGCTTCCATTCCCTTATTCAGATTGTAGGAAGCAGAGTCTGCGTTCTCCATTGTTTTTTTCAGGGATTTTGCAAACTCAGGGTCATTCAATAGCATTCCAAGGGAATTGTCTTTGGAATTGAGTTTATCGGTGATGCCTGCAAACTCCTTAGTTAGGGCTTGGGTATTTGCACTGGTCACTTTCAAACTTTCAATGGTCGCCTTAAGGTCAGGAACAATGGAAGTATCGGTCACCAAATCATTCATCAAGGTTCCCTTTTTGTTGAGCTTGCCCGTGAACGAATTCAAATCCGCAATCATCTTGTTGCTGTTAACCGAAGCCCGCTCCAGATTACTTAGTATAGTTCGGAAATTCACTGCCAAAACAGAGTCTGTCAATACAGCCCCTACAATCCCTTCTCCTGCAGCTATTTTGCTAGTCAACACCTTTAAGTCATTGGTGATTTCGACCAAGTTTTGGTTATTGACTTGCAGCGTCTCCATCATTTGGTCAGTATCCAGAGGCATGATGGCTTCCAATCGATCCCCTTCTTCTACGGGAGGATAATCTGTAGTGCCTCCATAAATGACAATAATTTTATTTCCAATCAACCCGTCTGAACTAATGGTAGCTTTGGAGTTTTTGCGGATGAACTCAACCACTTTCTCTTCCACATTCATTTCTACTTCTACTTGGGAATCCCCGAAGAAGTTGATTTTTCGTACCGTACCGATTTTTACTCCGGAAAACCAAATGTTATTTCCAGGCTGAAGTCCTCCGACATCGTCAAAAACCGCCTTGACATGGATGGCTTTTACAAACTTCTTCTGCTGCCCACCCAAGGTCATGATGCCTAAGACAAGTATGACTATGCCTATCAAGACAAACAGGCCTACGAGTACGGATCGTTTATTTTCTTGGTTCATGAGTTGATAAAATTATAATCGTAAAAAGATTTGATTCGCTGATCTTCAGCATGTGGGAACACCTCTTCAAAGGTTCCCAAGGCGCCAAATTGCCCATCCAAAAGCACTGCCATGCGGTCTCCCGTCTGCTTGGCACAAGCCAAGTCGTGCGTGATTACGATGGAACTGGTCTTGTACCGTTCTCTTACCTCGTTGATTAGGTTGTTGATGTCCACGCAGGTGATGGGATCCAATCCCGCCGTTGGTTCATCGTACAACATGATTTCAGGATTGAGTACTAAGGTGCGAGCGACACCAATCCGCTTTTTTTGTCCACCTGATAACTCAGATGGCATTTGGTTGATTGTTTGTGGTAGACCCACGGCATCGAGAAGTTCCTCTATTCGGAGCGCTATTTCTTTTTTTGTGAGGTTCTTGAAATTCCTAACCAAAGGAAATTCCATGTTTTCTTTAACCGTCATGGAATCGTACAAGGCTGAATTCTGAAAGGAAAACCCAATTTTTAGCCTCATTTCATTCAATTCTCGAACACCGAGTTTAGAAATCTCCTTACCCAATACTTCCATGCTGCCGCTATCCTGAAGTAAAAGCCCCACCATAATTTTGATCAATACGGACTTTCCAGTGCCAGATCGACCCAAAATCACCAAATTCTCCTCCCGGAATAACTCCAAATCCACTCCTTTCAGTACGTCAAGATCACCAAAGGATTTGTACAAGTTTCGGACTACTACCACTTTTTCTCGATTACCCATAGCTATTTGATGCGGAATAGGTTGATGATTTGAAGCGATAATAGCTCTTCAATAAATATGAGGAACATGGAAATAACAACAGCAGCATTTGCTGCTTTACCCACCCCTTCTGTTCCTTTGGAAGAGTTGTACCCTTTGTAGCACCCAACCATCCCGATCGTAAATCCAAAAAACAAGGATTTGATGATGGAAGCGAATACATCGAGAAAAGTTACCGAACTGAATACTTGCGCAAAAAACGTAGAGATACTTACCAGTTCATTGGCATTCACATTGATAAATGCACCCATCAAGGCCACAAAGTCAGTATACATCACCAGCACGGGGATCATGAATGTGGTGGCTAACACACGAGAGACTACCAAAAACTTATAGGGATTGGTACCCGACACCTCCATGGCATCAATCTGCTCGGTTACTTTCATCGAAGCGATTTCGGCTCCGATACCTGAACCCACCTTGCCGGCAGCAATCAAAGCGGTGACCAAAGGACCCATGGCCCGAACAATTGCAATTGCAATCAAGGAAGGTAACCAAGAAGTCGCCCCAAACTCAGACAAGGAAGGGCGAGACTGGTTCGTAAATACTATTCCTACAATAAACCCAGTCAAGGAAATTAAGGGCAAGGACTCTACCCCAATACGGTAACACTGGTGGATGACTTCTTTAAACTCATAGGGCGGAACAAACACCTCTTGAAAAAATCGCTTCACAAATCTCCATGCATCCGCCAACCCCTTAAAAAAGGCATCTATTTTTTTTGAAAAGACATGCTTTCGCGTAGTGGTCTGTCCTGCCATAGTTGTATTCGGAGATTCAAAAATAAAGAATAAAATCCAAAAGAAGGCCCAGAACTAGCATTTGATGCCCTAAAAAAAGAATCAAATAGTAAGACATCAAACCCGATTATGGAAAAATAAATGGCCCTATCCCACTGAACCTTCATACGAGTAAACCCTTCAAAAAGTTCCTCCAGAATACTGGTCAGGCGAATCGGTCTCATCCCTAGAATTGGAGGCAAAAAATCAAACCATACGCAAACCAAATTAAGGTCCGTTCCAAGGGTGTTTTGTAAAAAAATCCTCATTACTGTACGCGCAAATAAAACAGCTGAGAATAGTCAAAGATCAGGCTGGAAATAATCGATTCAAAAAAAATAGATTCCTGATTCTTCCAAGCCATAGAAAACAAAGGGAACAGGAAAAATGAGCGATAAATCACAAAATTATCGTCTGTTTTTAATTTTAGATTAATCTAATTTTTTTAGTCTAATCTAATTTAGGCTTAATTAAAAAATGTATATTAACTTATAAATCAATACTTTAAGACAAAATACCGAATGCTCTAATTAAGTTAAAAAATGAAAGAATTGCGAAATCCTTTATGAGCTGCTCCTCTAGGCACATTTGATCAAATCAGGCTAGTTAGTCTCTAGAAATAGGTGCAAAGCACTCCTCATCATCCTTCCAATCTTTCCCAATTCGATTTTCACCTGTTCAACAATTGAGCCAAAAAACAACTATTGATTTCAAATTCCCACACAAGCAACAGGCTCTCCTCTCCCACCCTATTCCAGTTTAAAAAAGGCAAGTAAATAACCGGCTTTTGAAGCCTCGATTCTTACCTTCCACAAAGTTCTTTGTAGGCACAATAGCTACATTTTTTCTTATCGTCAGTTTGATCAAAAGGCACCAAGGGGTCCATAATTTCTTCTAGCAATCCTCGAAGCCCTTCCTCAAATCCGCCTGCAAAATCTCGGTAATCCGTCACCTCAGATTCTTCCAATTGAAGGAAGGGATTAAAATCTTCGGAATAGATTTCTTTGATGTTCATAATCCCCGGCTTAAGTGGAAGCTGATTGTCCGGATTTTGGTACTGGTAGAAAAATGCATACAGAAAAGTTTGCATCCCTGCCTTGTTTCTTTTCTTGTCATCCCGATCAAAAAGAGAACCCAAGGAAGGTATCTTTTTGGTGTCCTTTCCTGTTTTGTAATCCAGCAAACGAACTACTCCATCTTTCATATCCACCCGATCGATCACGCCTCCCAACTCTATCGCTTTCGTACCTTCTTGCGTTTCGATCGACAAGTGAGCGATTAGTTCTTTCTCCAAACCGATTACCCGGAAATCCCCATTCTTTTTGTCATAATTCAGAACCGCTTGGATGTATTTTGTCAATACCTCCCGGGCAATTTGAAGTTGCCCGGTCAATAACAACTCCTCTCCCTCTTGCTTTTTGTACAGCTCTCGAAATGCCCGATCTACAGCTGCAGGCACCTGAGGCAGCAATCGATCAATTGTATGCCCACCGATGTCTCGAAATGTCTGCTCCTCCGGAATTTCATACAAAATTTCAATCCCTCGGTGAAGCAAGGTCCCAAAAGTCATGGGATCAATCGTAGTGACTACCTCTTCCTTTTCCTTCAACTCCGCCACGTACCGGAGGTAAAACCGCAGGCGACAATCCAAGTACATGTTAAGCGCAGAAGCTGAAAATCGTTTTTCAGCAGCTCCTTCACCTGCAGGCTTGAAATAGCGTGCTAAGCTGCTGAGCATGGCTGGAGACTTTTCTAAAGTAATGGGCTGATTGGGCGTTAGATTCACAGGCACCAAAATTGATTGAGGCTTTGCGATCGGAAGCTCTACGCGCATCTGCTGAATAAACCGGCTCATTTCACTCGATTTACCCTGTTCCCCAGAGGTGGCATAGATCAAGTGCACTTCTTCTGCACGATGAAGCAAGCGGTAAAAGGTGTAGGCATAAATGGCATCATTTTGCTCTTGAACAGGCAAACCAAATGCTTTCCGCAGGTTAAAAGGAATCATGGATTGAATTCCCCCACCTGGAGGAAAGCTTCCTTCGTTCACATCGCAAATGATTACACGTCGGAAGTCCAAATTTCTAGACTCTAACACCCCCATGATCTGTAAGCCTTGGAGTGGCTCGCCCTCAAATGGCAACTTGAGATCTCGGAATAACTTGCGGAACAAACTAAGTAAAAACTCTACTTTAAGCTGCTTAGAGCCCGATGAACGAAATATTTCCTTTACCCTATTCAATTGCTTGAAGGCCTGAAACAGATAACTTTTTTGCGTTGGGTCTTCCTGAAGTTCTTTAGCTAAAAACTGAATAATCTCAAGCAAGTAATCCAAAAGTGAATCCGAACCGACCTTTTGAAAAACCAAGGCAAAGAGCGTGTTTTCCTTACTTACTAATTCTTGGGGTACATCTACCCAGTTTTCATTCTGGATTTTATTAGTTGCTTCAGAAGCCCAACCTGAATCAGCTGACTGCAGGTAAGCATAAGCCAGAAGATCCAAAACAGGTTTGTGGTAAAAAGTCACCACCCCCTCCTTGCTTTTCGCATAGCGCTGCAAATCCAACACCGCATCCAAAAACGCATATATTGGCGCATTGCGCATGGGATAGCCCATGGTCACATTCAGTTTTGTAATCACTTCTGGTAGCTGATGCAGCACCGGAAAAAGCAACTGCTCATCCGGAAGAATAATTACCGTTTCTTCCAACGGTTCATCTACACCCACCTGCTCCAAAATTTTCCCAACCAAATTGGCTTGATTGGTTTTTAAGGGAATCGCATGCGTGTGAATTTGAGAACCCTTCTTTTTAATCTCAAAAGGGATTTTTTCAGGGAAGGTTTTTCCAAGAATCGGATCCTTGATGTAGTCTCTAAAAAATAATCCTGCTTCCTGTAAGGGATCTTCCAGGTAATACGCATCCACATCCCAAAAAATCTCGGCACCATGAGCTTTAATGAAATGGGTTATTATCTTTTCTTCCGCTAGCGTAAAGGCATTGAACCCTACAAATACGAGCTGCTTATCGGGTGGAGCAATAGTGCTAGTATTTTCAGCCACTTGCCGGTACAATTGCCCCGAATAGGCCAATCCACTGGCTTGGAGCCTTTCTTGAAATCCTTGGTACAGCAAACCCAAAATTTGCCAAAACTTAAGGAAGCGCTCTTTCTCCGTTTCATTTTGCCGCTCAAAAGCCTTCCAAAACTGTGCGATCAGCGCGCGTTGCTCCTCGGTGAGGAAACTTAAATCCGTTTCAAATTCCTTGATCTCCGCCAAATAGGCATATACCTGATTTACTGGAGCTAAGAATTGATCCAAGTCATTGAAGTCCTTTAAGATCAACTCTCCCCAATGGAAAAAGCGATCAAAAGGCTCAGGATCTTTTTGCAACTGACAATACTGCTCATACAGTTCAAACACTAAAGTGAGATCATCCGTAGGTGAATTACCGGCTAACTGGTACACCAGCTGCTCAATGGTGAGCACTTCTGGCATCCAAACGGGCTGATCAATGAGTTCCCCCAAGTATTTGGTAAAGAATAAACCTGCTCGGCGATTGGGAAGCACCAAACGAATAGCTTTCAAATCCCTACCGGAATCCAAGAGTGCTTTGGCTGTTTCTTTCAAAAAAGGGATCATAGCGCAATAATTTCAGTAGGTTCAAGGTAACAGAGGTACCCTTTTACAGGCAGCTGGGTCAAGGTTTCCACCAATGCCATGTATTCCTTCACCTGGAGCACATGTGACTCCCGCTTCACCCCAGTCTTAAAATCAATCACTAGGGCCTCATCTTTTGCAATAAGTATTCGATCTGGACGCTTTTGCGTGCCTCCTGGCTCTAAAATTCCCTGTTCGGTCAGTGTAGGGAAGCCAGGATCAAACCAAGACCTCACCTGTGGGAGCTCAAAAAGCTGTTCCAACTTCACTTTGATTTGTGCGGCAGTATCTTCTTCCCATCGCCCATCAAAGGTATATTCCTTCAAAAGCTGTAGTGCATCCTCCAAGCCATGCGATGCAGCCAAAATATCATGAATAATGACTCCAAAGTCTCGCTGCTCACGCGCACGAATCCCTTCCGAAGAAAAATCCCA
>JBILBQ010000178.1:0-3027 GCA_044353615.1 Algoriphagus sp.
AGTGGAATGGACGTCGCACGAAAAGTGGTGATCTTGGGAAGGGAAGCTGAACAGCCCCTTGAAGTGGAGCAGGTAATGGTGTCGTCCCTAGTTCCAGAAAAAGCGCGTCAGGGGGTTTCGGTGGAAGAATTTATGGAACTTCTGAAAGCCGAAGATGCATCCTATGCCCAGCTGTTGCAGCAGGCCAGAGAAAAGGGAGAAAAACTCCGGTTTATGGCGACTTTGGAAGATGGAAAAGCAGAAATCGGACTTCGATCCATTCCGGCTTCACATCCGTTTTATGGATTGGAGGGATCTGACAACATGATTTTGCTCACCACAGATCGTTACTTTGATCGACCGATGATCATTCGTGGCCCGGGAGCAGGTGCTGAAGTGACTGCCGCAGGGGTATTTGCAGATGTCATCCGCGTAGGCAACTATACTCGAGATTAGCAGGTAAAAATGTCAACAGTTGACGGTCGATAGACCACAGTACAATGTACCAGGTACCAAGTACGAAGTATGGATTCTAAACCTATTCACATAACGCCACGATTTTGGACGGTGGACCGTTGACAACCTTTCTTTTATCTAATGGTGGAATAGCGTATAATCAGTACTCTACTTTTTCCGTTCGATGGAATAGCGTACCAAATCGCGAAGGGAAGACTTGTAGGCGGAGTCAGGAAATTGCTCCAATAGGGCAAGAGCTTCCTGGTAGAATTCGGTCATCTTTTGCTTGGCATAGTCCAAGCCACCACTCTTTTTTACAAATGTGATCACCTCGTTTACTGCCTTTTTATCTTCGGAGCGGTTGCGAATGAGGTAGATGATTTTCTTTTTTTCGATCCAGTCGGCGTTTTTAAGCGCATAGATAAGTGGGAGGGTCATCTTTTTTTCCTTGATGTCGATCCCCAAAGGCTTTCCGATTTCATCCTCACCATAGTCAAACAAATCGTCCTTGATCTGAAAAGCCATGCCTACTTTTTCTCCAAAATTCCACATGTTTTGAATGGTTACCTCGTCTGTACTTACGCTAGAAGCTCCGACGGAGCAGCAGGAGGCAATGAGGCTGGCGGTTTTTTGGCGGATGATTTGGTAGTACACTTCCTCATCTACATCCAGTTTTCTGGCTTTGTAGCTTTGCAAAAGTTCACCTTCAGACATTTCTCGTACAGCGTTAGATACAATCCGTAGCAAGTGAAAGTCGTTGTGCTCCACACTCAAAAGCAAGCCCCGAGAGAGTAGGTAATCTCCAACCAAAACGGCGATTTTATTCTTCCAAAGTGCATTGATAGAGAAAAATCCCCTGCGGTAATTGGAATCGTCCACCACATCGTCATGGACGAGTGAGGCAGTGTGCAAAAGTTCAATCAGGGCGGCACCTCGGTGGGTAGATTCATTGATTTGTCCACAGACTCCTGCAGTCAAGAACACAAACATGGGACGCATCTGCTTCCCTTTGCGCTTGACAATGTAATGGGTGATGTGGTCGAGTAACTTGACCTTACTTTTCATAAAGTCCCTGAACTTATGTTCAAACTGAGACATCTCAGTTTCAATGGGGACTTGTATTTGTTTGAGGTCTAGTTTCATCGATCAAGGATGGCGTAAAAATACCACGCTTTTTGGCATGGGCAAGGGATTACTTCTTTCCTTTTTTAACCAGCCAGGGGCCAAAACGTTTGTATTTTTTTGTAATTTATACCATCCTTTCACCAAACCTCCCTAGTTGACTATGAAAAAGTTCCGTGTTGAAGTAAAATGGGGCATCCTCTTCTTCCTTTCGGGCCTTGCCTGGATGGTTTTGGAGAAAAATTTAGGTTGGCATGATCGCTTGATTGAACAGCATGCGGTGTATACCCTGCTTTATGCTCCAATCGCTATTTTAATTTATGTCTTTGCCCTTCTGGAAAAAAAGCGAAAGACCTACTCGGGGCGGATGAGCTATATCCAGGGGTTACTATCTGGTTTAGTGCTTACGCTAATCGTGGTCTTGTTGACCCCGCTGAGTCAATACATTTCCCATAGCATAATATCGCCTGCTTATTTTTCCAATGTAATTCAGCTCACCGTAAACTCTGGGAAGATGACCTTAGTGGAGGCAGAAGGATATTTTAACCTGATGAATTACATCACGCAATCTCTCCTTTTTGCTGCGGTGATGGGATTACTGACGACAGCTGTGGTCATGATTTTTTTGAGGTCAAGCCCAAGGGTCGACCTACCCGAATAATTTAGGCTGCATCGGTTCCTTTTGATTATCTTTGGGGGTCTTAAAAATAGAACTACCACTTGGAGGAGAACTACATCAAGCATCAATACGCGCCTATTTTGCCTAAAAAGGACGAATGGCCTGTGGTAAAGCTTGCCCGTGAGCGGAAGGAATTTGTGAATAAAGTAGCCGCACTTTCTGAAGAACGGATTTTAGATTTAATTGGAAAAAACCCCGAAATATTAAAGGAGGAACTGGAAACTACCCTTTACCGGGAGAAGCTCCGGATTAAGCAAAACCCTTGGGATGTAGATCCTGATGATGAAGGCCCTTTCTGGGGGGAAGTTAAAAACAGCTTGCTTCAAATTCACTCGGAGGTTTCGCTCACTAAAGCGAAGAAGCTGGAGGCCTACAAGGTCGTCTTGAGTAAAATTACCAGTCGCTATTCCGAAGAAATTGCCTCCAATTTTAAAGCGACTCACTACAAATTTACCCGTCGTGTGGTGACCTACGGGTTTTCTCGCTTACTCAATGCGGCACGAGTGAAGGGCTTTGGCTCCTTATTCAGTAACCAATATACCCTACAGGATAAAATCCAGATTACTGGACAGACTGCGCAAATCAGAGAATTGGCAACCAAAGGGACCATTATCATGGTTCCAACCCATTTTTCCAATTTGGATAGCGTCTTAATCGGTTGGATAATCTCAGTCTTGGGGATGCCTCCATTCATTTATGGGGCGGGTCTCAACCTCTTCAATATTTCTATCTTCGCCTACTTCATGAATGCCCTTGGGGCATACAAGGTGGATCGGAGAAAGAAAAATCTG
>JBILBQ010000179.1:0-3007 GCA_044353615.1 Algoriphagus sp.
TTTGGACGTGCGATCTACGTACTAGACGACATCCGTCCACTTCGTGCATTTGCAAAAAATGCAGGTAAAGCTCCTGCAGGTAAAATCACTGCATTCGCTGCTCCAGACGCATACCAAGCTGAAATCCAGCAGCCTCATGGCGAACGCTTCATGGCAAACGCTAAATATGCAGGTGAAAACCGAGTATTTGGTGGTCGATTGAGCTACTTGATACAGGATGAAAAAGAAAAATTAGATTCCCTAACCGTCAAAATCTATTCTGCTTCTGGTGAGCAAATCAGAACTTTGAAGACGCTGCCAAGCAAAGGTGTAAACCGAATCATTTGGAACCTAGACCGTAAATCTTCTGCTGAAATGACCGGCGGCTGGGGCGGTGGTCAAGGTGGAGGACAAGGTGGCGGAGGTAGAAGCCGCGGATTCTTTGAGCCAAGCGGTGGAGATGCGATTCCTGGTACCTACAAAGTAGTGATGGAATATGGAGGAGAATCTTCTGAAACTTCCATCACGGTAAATGCAGATCCACGCATCAAGCCTGTTCTTACCGACCTACAAGCCAAGGACAACTTCTTGAAAAAGGTGGAAGCACTTTCTTCTGAAGTGACTGCTACTACTAAGAAGTTGGATGAAGCACAGAAGGTAATCGATAAGGTGAATTCACTCATTAAGGACGTGAAGACCGATGATGCCAAAGCCCTTGAAACTGCCGCTAAGGACATCAAGAAGAAATTAGATACCGCACGTGAAGCATTCACTGGACCTAAAGTAGAAGGACAAGGAATTGTAAGAAACTTATTCCCTACTACAATGTCACAGTTGTCTGCTCCAAGAAGTTATGCTAACTCGACCTACACTGCTCCAGGAGCCACTGAGGAACGCTTGCTTACCCATGCAAAGGAGTCTGTTGCCGAGGCTATCGCAAAAGTAGAGGCCTTCATCCAAGGAGATTGGAAAGCCTTCGAGGACAAGGTAAAAGCCACTCCAATCGACTTGTTTCAGAACATCAAAAAATAAGTCAACCTAAATCCATTGTTAAAAGCATCCTGAGCAATCAGGATGCTTTTTTTAACGCTTCTAATTATGTCAAACACGAAAATTCTACGGAATACATTGCTGGGTACAAGCCTTCTTTTGGGAATTTTCCTTTCCCTGGATTTTCTTTTGGATAGCAGTGTTTGGACGGGAATGAAGGTGAGTCAGTCTGCCATCACCGTGGAATACTGTGAGTTTAACCACCCTGAACGGCTATTCCACCAACCGATCAATACCTATTCCAACCTGATTTACTTTTTTTATGGACTTATAATCTTTCAGTTGGCATTGAAAGACCTCAAATTTATTGGTGTGAAGAGAGTCAATTCCGTTCGTAATGCTCCTTTTTTGTCCATTCTACTAGCGGCTAATTTCATCTATCTGAGCTTTGGTTCCGCATTTTTCCATTCTTCACTCACTTGGATCGGACAACGGGTAGACATGAATGCCACCTACGGACTCACTCTCAGTTTAATCTGCATCGGGATGGTTCAGGTAGTAGTAAAAAAGGAGCTCTCCAAACAAATCCAAATTGCTACAGTCCTCGGTATGCTTTTGCTCATTGTTGGATTCCTTCCCCTTGCCTTGCAAATTTCAAGTGCTGTTTTATTGCCAGCTTTGTTTTTGGCATTGCTCCTGCTTGGCATTGGTAATTACATCCAATACCGGTCCCAACGAAGTCCGCTTCTGCTTATCCTAAGCTTTGTTTTGTTAGCCGTTGCAATTCAAGTACGCACGATGGATGTCGCCAAGATCAATTGTGATCCCCTATCCATTTGGCAAGGACATGCGCTATGGCATTTTCTGACTGCTACGAGCAGCTTGTGCATGTATTTCTACTTCAGACGGGTCAAAAAATCAACTCAATTCTAAAAGCAAAAAGCCTACCCTAAGTTTTGAAGTTAGCGTTTTTGTTTCAGATCATCCGTTCAACTATTGCGGATGGAGTAGCGATAATTGAGGAACAGCGTGTAGATTTGAAAATCAATACTTGACTATACTTGGTTTGAATCCTACAAGCAAAAAAATATCTTGGAAAACTGCAGCAGGAATTGTTGTCGCTAACATGATTGGCACTGGGGTTTTTACCAGTCTCGGTTTCCAGCTTGCAGTGGTTCAAAATACCTGGACCATTTTATTACTTTGGATTTTCGGAGGGATAATGGCCCTTCTTGGTGCCTTGGTCTATGCTGAGTTGGGAACCCATTTTCGGCGAACCGGTGGAGACTATATTTTCCTTTCCGAAACCATTCATCCCTTGGTGGGCTATTTATACGCCTGGGTTTCTTTGGTGGTAGGTTTTTCTGCCCCAATCGCCATAGCCGCAATGGCGATGAACAATTACCTAAGTCCGGTGGTGGGAGAAACACAGTTGCCAGGCCTCATTTTTCTAGTGCTCATTCCTGCAGTACATATTTTTTCAGTCAGCAGCTCAGCCAAATTCCAAAATGGGATGACTATCCTAAAAATAATATTTGTCTTGGTACTCATTGGTTTGGGTGTGGCCTTTGGAAGTAACATTGAAAGCCCAGCACTTAATTTTTCAGACTCTTGGAAGGAAGAAATTTTACTTCCTGGATTTGCAGTTTCCTTGATCTATGTCTTTTATGCCTATACGGGTTGGAATTCTGCAGCTTACATCATTGAAGAAGTAGATCAACCCAAGAAAAATTTACCCAAGGCACTGATTGGAGCTACCCTTCTAGTAATGGTGATTTATGTTTTGCTCCAGTTGGTTCTCCTCAAGCATGCCTCCGTATCTCAGTTATCTGGACAAGTTCAGGTTGCGGATATCGCATTCGGCAACCTTTTTGGTCCAAATGGAGCGCTATGGGTAAGTTTATTTATTGGCGTTCAACTGATCGCAACCATATCAGGTTACGCATGGGTAGGTCCTCGGGTCACTTATGCCATGGCAAAAGATTACAAACTCTGGAGACCCCTCGCGAAGGTCAATGGACAAAACATCCCGGTACGG
>JBILBQ010000180.1:0-2991 GCA_044353615.1 Algoriphagus sp.
CAGGACCATGATTGAAGTGTACAACTTGTCAGGAGCAGTGCCATAATAGATGTTGTAGGCATAGGCATCAGCCGAAGGCGACCACTTAATAAAGGCACTTCGCTTGTCCTTTTCGGTACGGAAGACCATAAATTGAGATACCTTATTGGGTACCGCTCCACCTGCATTTCCGAATACACGGAATCCAGAAAGCGCGAATTTGCCGGTAGGCATCCACACATTGACTAATTTGAGGTACCTGGTTTTTACAGGGGTCTTCAGTTCTACGTACTCGTGCGGGATGTCTGTGGTGTTTTTGCTTTTGTCCACCAAGATCTCCCACTTTTTCCCGTCCAAGGAATGGTAGAGTAGGTACTGGTGGTATTGGTCGGTGCGCTTGCCCAGTCGATCGGTATCCACATCTTGATCGGCATAATTGATCTGTACTGCATTTACCGTACTCACTTGACCGAGATCCGTTTGGATCCACTCTCCTTTGGCTCCTGATTGCGCACTCCAGTAGGTCTTCAGGTCCTCGTCATTGGCCTTGTTGGCCGAAAATCCTCCCAAAGTCGAGGACACCTGCATGGGTTTATCGTAGTTGAGCAGCATCCATCCGGTAAACTTTCCAGCCTTTTCGGTATTGGGTAGGTAATGCGGATAGTCTCCAAATGCAGTGCTGGACCACATCACATCGTCTTTATCGAAGCCTGCTGGCCAGATGCCTAGGCGACGCTCGAAGGTGTTTTTGACCGAAATCATGATCGTGCTGATGTGCCAGTACTTGCCTTGGTTGTCCCGAAAAGTACTGCCATGACCTGCTCCTCGGGCAAATCCACCCAACTTCATGCTCAAGGGATCGGATTGGGGAGTAAAGGGTCCCAAGGGCGTTGGACCTACGATTACCCCGTCTGAATAGCCAGAGAATTCGGTACCCGGTGCACCGTATTGCAAGTAATACTTTCCGTTGTGTTTGGTGACATGAGCACCTTCCATAAAGGGATCCAAGAAGGTATTGTCCATGTGCTCTCCAAATCGCTGCCAGCCGTACTTATCTGGTTCGAGGAGGTACATCTCCTTTCGCGTGCCGATCGGGGCCATTGTTTTACGGTTCAACTCTACGCCATAGAGGGGATAGCGGTTGGAGCTGCCATTGTACATGTAGAGTCGGCCGTCATCGTCCGTGAAGAAGTCGGGGTCCCAACCTCCAATTTCAAATTTCTCGACTAGTGGTTTCCACTCATTTGCTTTGGGATTGGTGCTCATCCAGATCGTAAAATCTTTTTCGTAGGTAGAGCCCATCACCAACACCGTATCCCCAACAATGCCCACTGCGGGGGCACACAATTCATCGTACACTTTGTTCCAAGGCTGAAGAAAGCGTCGGGAATGAAACTCCCAATTCAACATGTTGTCACTGGTCCAATAGCCCCACTGGTTGGTGGAGAATAGGACGTAGGAACCCTGGTAGTTGACCACCACCGGATCTGCGGTGGCCCGATGCCTGCCCCATTCCGAGAAATTGGGGATGGGCGTGTAGCCATAATCCAGGTTGATGGGATTGCAGTAAGTCTGCTGCTGGGCCTGAGAACCAAAGGCGAGGAAAATAAGCGTAAGGGTTAGGTAAAAACGCATGGCTAACTAATTAAAAATGAAGTATCCCTAAAGCAAAATCAATAGCAGCCAAGTACAAATCCCTTGACCCCATATTGAGTCGCCCTTTTCAAAAATAAGGGAGAGCACGCCAAGAAAAAAATAGGACTTCTAGAACAGGACATTAAAAAATTCTGGAAGCCCTAGAATATACTATTTAAAAAACTTATACATATATTTGTCACACTAACAATTGCTATGACACAGGAACTCTTTGCAAGCTATTCCTTTTTATTGGACCGCACGGCCCGAAAGGTGAAGCAATATGCGCAGCAGCAATTCAAGCAAGGAGGATTTGATGTGACGGTAGATCAATGGTTGGTCTTGAAAAATCTAGCAGAAAACCCCGAATTGAGCCAGACCGAATTGGCAAACCTAGTTTTCAAGGATCATCCCACGCTTACCCGTATTCTTGATTTACTTACCAAAAAAGGATACATCATTCGGGTCCAACATCCACAGGATAGGCGTAGTTTTCAATTGCACCTGACTCCAGAAGGTGTTACGAAAGTTGCGGAATTGAGACCCAAAGTCTTGCATATTCGCGAGAAGGCCTGGGAAAATTTGACTGAAAAAGATTTCCTGGAGTTCAAGCGCATCCTCAACACCATTTACCACAACTTAGACGATCAAACATAAAGAGGCAACAGGGAGTTAGTCCCGAAGATTCCTCAAACTAAACCACCATTTATCCAGTAAACGGACACATGAACACCTCCACAATACACACTGATCTATGCATCATCGGCGCAGGCCCGGTAGGTTTATTTGCAGTTTTTGAAGCAGGACTTCTCAAAATGAGATGCCACCTCATCGATGCCTTGCCACAGATTGGTGGGCAGCTTTCTGAAATCTACCCGCAGAAACCCATTTACGACATCCCTGGATACCCAGAGATTAAAGCCCAAGACTTGGTGGATAACCTGATGGAGCAGGCCAGACCATTTAATCCCACCTTTACCCTTGGCGAACGTGTAGATCTTCTGGACCGTCAAGAGGATGGAAGCTTTATCGTGACCACCAGCGACAAGACCGAGGTGCATGCCAAGGTCATTATCATTGCTGGAGGATTGGGTTGCTTCGAGCCTAGAAAGCCCGTCTTGACCAATCTAGAGCTATTTGAAGGAAAGGGCATTCACTACATGGTGAAGAATCCAGAAACCTTCCGTGACAAAAAAGTAGTGATTGCAGGTGGTGGAGATTCCGCATTGGATTGGACGATTTACTTGGCCAATATTGCCGAAAAAGTCACTTTGGTTCACCGAAACGAAACTTTCCGTGGCGCACCAGATTCTGCTTCCAAAGTATTTGATCTCGCCCAAGAAGGAAAAATCGACTTGATTCTTTCTGCCAACTTGA
>JBILBQ010000089.1:0-10181 GCA_044353615.1 Algoriphagus sp.
AACGCTCTATGATTTGGTGTACCGAAACTACCATTACAAGCGCGCACAAATCAACGAAAGCCCAGAAGTACATGTATTTTCCTCCGTGTATGCCAATGGCTTTGCCCTAAGCTTTGGCCCGCCCCTAAACTCAAATTCTTTTTCACTTCTTTTCTTGGGATTAAGTAGGCGCATTATAGCTTTGGGGTACGAACAGGTAAGTTTGGATCGGAAGCTGGAGGAAGTGAATGATCAGGTGAAAGAAACGGAGAAATTTTACTTCAAGCCCCCATTGCAATTCCCCAAAGAAGGCGAATTGATTAGCCAATTGTATGGGAATATTTCCTTGGAAAAAATCCGAATCAATCAGCAACCCAGCTACTTCAAATTGCTTGCTTCGGTGTATTCTGACCGATTGTATTACGATGCCAAACCCTTTGATGAATTGATAGATCGGTTGTTTGAAAGACCTTAACTATGGATAGAATTACCCTTAAAACCCAATTGGGAGCATACAGAAGTCCCTTTGAAGAGGAAAATCAGTTTGTGGCTGATTTTCTAGCCTTGACTGAGGATCCTTTGGCATACTCAAGAGAACGAACTGCAGGCCATTTTACTGCCTCTGCCTGGATTGTAAATAAGGAAAGAACACATACCCTACTCACACTTCACCGCAAGCTGGGTCGTTGGCTGCAGCTGGGCGGACATGCGGATGGGAATGAAAATCTCCTAGATGTAGCAATGCAGGAGGCCCAAGAAGAAAGTGGACTCACCACCCTGCAATTTGTGGATACCCATATTTTTGATTTGGACAAGCACATCATTCCAGAGCGGCCTCATGTGGCACAACATTTTCATTTCGATGTGCGCTACCTGATTGAAGCAGATCTCCAAGAGCCCTTGGTGCGAAGCGACGAGAGCATCTCTTTGGCTTGGGTCACTTTTGATGCGGTCATTGATTTGATCGGTTACAATCCCTCCATCTTGCGGATGCTCGAAAAAACAAGTGCCTCCGAAATTTTACGTTAATGCGCAGTTTTGATATTCCGCAGCTTCGTGCTGATTTTTCCTTTTCCACGCCCATCCAACTCCGTTTTTCAGATATTGATGGCTATCTCCATGTCAACAATGGAGTTTATTTTAGTTATTTTGAACATGCTCGAGCGGTATTTCTATATCAAGTGGCTGGCTGGGATGTGCTGGATGTGGGTACCGTAGTGGGTAGAATCGAGATCGACTACATTCGTCCCATACACTTGACCGATCAAGTGGAGGCCTTGGTGAAGTGCTCACGACTTGGTAATTCTTCCTTTAATCTGGAGCAAGTGCTTTTGGGCAAGGACAGCACAGGTAAGGAGCAAGTATATGCCACCTGCAAAAGCGTACTGGTTTCGGTAGACAAGTCAAGCATGAAACCCGTGGCTATTCCAGAGGCATTCCGACAAAAACTAGCCTCCTCCTAAACTCGAATTCGTAACTTTACCGAAAATTTATTCCAGTGAAACAACTTTGGATCCTTTGCCTTCTTGTATTCAGTAGTCTTGCCTGTACTCCAAGTGAGGAGGAACTCATGAAAGTGGGGTTGGAGAAAATGGACGCCCAGAATTGGGCAGAGGCAGTCACCCAGTTTGACCAGGTATTGGAGAAAAATCCAAACCAGCCCACGGCCTTAAATGCCAAGGGGGTGGCGCTTTTTCAGCAAGGGAAAATTAAGGAAGCGATTCCACTTTTTGATCAGGCCATCAAAGTTGATTCTACCAATTACAAGCCTTGGTTTAACCGAGGCAATGCCAACATGGAGCTGACGAACTACAAGGCGGCATTGGCAGACTTCAACCTAGCATATGCGCTTGATCCCAGTCAATTGGACATTCTTTTTAATCGGGGCACAACTTTGTTGAGCATGGAAGCCTACGAGGATGCCCTGCTTGATTTTCAAGCCGTAGTTCAGAAGGAGCCCAACCATGCAGAGGCACATTTCCGTTTGGCAAAAGCCAATTTAGGAATGAACGACCCCATCCATGGGATAGAATCACTAGCCAAAACCGTCAATTTGGATCCTAAAAATGGGGAGGCCTATTACCTCCTTGGCATCACCCGAATGAGTGCTTTGGGCCAAAAAAATGAAGGCTGCGCAGATTTGAAAATGGCCCTTTCCTTGGGTTACCAAGAAGCAGAAACCTGGATCAAGGACTTTTGTGAAGCAAAGTAATGGCTGAAGTGGGTGTCGACATTGAACGAGCAGCAGCTTTCCTTCGCAAAGGGCAGCTGGTCGCTATTCCAACCGAAACGGTTTATGGATTGGCGGGCAATGCCCTCGATGTGAAGGCGGTGAGTTCCATTTTTGAAACGAAAAACCGACCCAGTTTTGATCCCTTGATTTTACATGTGGCTTCCTTGGAACAGGTAAGTCCATTTGTCTCTGAATTTCCCGAAAAGCTCAAGCGTTTGGCCGAAGCCTTTTGGCCAGGTCCCTTGACGGTTTTGTTGCCTCGCAAGGCCAGTGTTCCCGATTTGGTGACCTCTGGTTTGGGTCGTGTGGCAGTGAGGGTGCCCAATCACCCGCTGACCTTGGCGCTCCTTGCGCAGCTTGACTTTCCGCTTGCGGCACCTAGTGCCAACCCTTTTGGTTACATCAGTCCTACACAGGCAGGGCATGTGGATGCACAGTTGGGAACACAAATCCCCTACATTCTCGATGGCGGAGCGTGTGCCGTAGGACTTGAAAGCACCATTGTGGGGATGGAAGGGGAGCAAGTCGTCATCTATAGATTGGGTGGATTAGACCTTTCCAAAATTGAAGCGGTAGTTGGTGCGGTGACAGTTCAGGGACATAGCTCGAGTAATCCCAGTGCACCAGGTCAATTGGCAAGTCACTATGCTCCACGGAAGCCGTTTATTTTAGGGAATTTACAGGAACTCGTTCCGCAGTTGATCCAGCAAGGAAAAGAAGTGGGTGTACTGAGCTTTTCTACCCATTTCCCCGCTGTTCCTGCTGACCGCCAAGTGGTCCTCAGTGCGACTCAAGATTTGCAAGAAGCGGCCCAGCGACTCTTTATGGGAATGCGACTCTTGGATGAAAGTGCTGCAACCGTCATACTTGCCGATTTTGTGCCTGAAATCGGATTGGGTCGCGCCATCAACGATCGCCTCAAGCGAGCAGCGGCACAGCCGATTCATTAGCGGAGTTTTTCCAAACTATCTTTCCGTATTGGCTGGATTTGGTTTAAATTCGAATCGATTTTTAATCTAAAACCTAGTATTCACCTATTATTCCTTATCTCATGTCCTTGAATGTAAAAAATGTAGATAGCCTCAGTTTCGCAGGTAAAAAAGCGCTGGTCCGTGTTGATTTTAATGTTCCGCTAGACGAGCATTTCCAGGTTACGGATGACACGCGTATTCAGGCAGCAGTACCTACGATCAAAAAGATTTTGAACGATGGAGGTTCCGCCATTTTGATGTCTCACTTAGGTCGCCCAAAGGGTGGACCAGAGGATAAGTATTCCTTGAAGCATATTGTTTCAGCTGTGGAAGCTGCTCTTGGTCAAAAGATCAGCTTTGCAAATGATTGCATTGGAGAAGAAGCCATTCAAAAGGCGGCTCAACTTGGTGCAGGTCAAGTGTTGTTGCTGGAGAATCTCCGATTTTACAAGGAAGAGGAAAAAGGAGATGAAGCCTTTGCTGCCAAGTTAGCGCAACTCGGAGATGTGTACGTCAACGATGCTTTTGGTACGGCGCACCGCGCACATGCCTCTACAGCCGTGATAGCAGCCAATTTCTCACAAAAAGTCGCCGGTTACCTCATGGAATCCGAGTTGACCAATGCAGACAAAGTGCTAGGCAATCCTGAGCGTCCTTATACGGCCATCATGGGTGGTGCCAAAATCGCAGACAAAATCTTGATCATTGAGCGTTTGCTCGAAAAAGTAGACAACCTCATCATTGGTGGAGGCATGTCTTATACCTTTGCCAAGGCGCAAGGAGGTTCCATTGGCACCTCTCTTTTGGAAGCAGATAAACTTGATTTCGTATTGGAGTTGATGGAGAAGGCCAAGGCAAAAGGAGTCAATTTGATTTTACCTGTGGATACCGTCATTGCAGATGATTTCTCGAATACCGCCAACCAGGGATTAGTAAATAAGGGAGAGATACCAGAAAATTGGATGGGCTTGGACATTGGACCAAAAACCAGAGAACTGTTTGGAAAAGTGATTTTGGAATCCAAAACTATCCTTTGGAATGGCCCCATGGGCGTGTTTGAGATGGAGTCTTTTGACAAAGGGACCAAAGCTATCGCAGAGTATGTAGCGGAAGCAACGCGCAATGGAGCCTTCTCACTTATCGGAGGAGGGGATTCTGCTGCTGCGGTAAATAAATTTGGCTACACCGATCAGGTGTCCTATGTGTCTACTGGCGGAGGAGCCTTGCTGGAGCACATGGAAGGAAAAGTACTCCCAGGAGTAGCTGCCTTGGCAGAGTAACTAAAAGAAATAAGGCCATTTTTTTTAATGGCCTTATTTCTTCATCTTTTCTTCATCTTTCCTGCTGAAGTTGCGAACGTAAAAATCCATTTACCTCATGACAAAGATTCTATTCTTGCTCGCTTTCCTCTCTTTTTCTGGCCTTGCTTTGGCGCAAAGCGAGGCCCCAAACCGACCAACTGCTGCTAGCCCTAAGGCTACAGAAGCTGGCAAGAAAATCGGCATTTCTAGTGCTTCAAGAAGGAGTTCAATGCCTGGAGCTGGAAATTCGAATGCAAAAATAGAGGGGGATGGTTCTACGAAGCATGCTCATGACAATCAGAAGGCTACTGGAGCTTCTCCGATGAATCGACCAGATGGAAGGGTTCCCAAAAGTAGACCTGGCGGCCCCATCACCCGGCCTTCAGGAGCGCCGGGAGGCCAACCGGTTACCTTGCCAGGAAACAGGCCTTCTGGTCCTAGAAATCGCCCTGGTGGTGGCTAATTGATTCACTAGAATTTCAATGGACTATCTACCTTCCGAACTCTTTAGCACATGAAAAAAGGTTTGGTCCTTATTTTCTTCCATGTACTTATTCCCTGCCTTTGTTTGGCTCAGGAATTGGAATCTCAAGCAGACTCTGTGTCAAAGGAATCAGGGGATTACTTGATTGTAAGTACTGGATTTCAAAATAAGGCTAGTTTTATGTCCAGAGATTTTGGACAGAAAATTCCAATTTTTTCGAGTGACCTTTTATTCTATCATCGAACAGGCTTTTATTTATCCTCTTCGCTAAGTAAGTTTTTGGCGACCGACCTTTCCTGGCAGAAAGGGGTTGGTGCTGGGTTTTTTAAGCCCTTAACGTCCAAATTAGATTTGGACCTTTCTTACAATCATTACTTTGGTGCAAGTAACCTCAATTCGGCAGGCCAAGATAATTTGGGCATGGCACAAGGAACCATAGGTTTAGATTGGGGAATACTTTATTCCACTACCCAAGCGATGTATTTGGTGAATTCGCCAGGAGATTTTTTCATCACGAGCCGACACTCACGGTATTTTGAGTTGGATCAGCCGCTCTTAGCGGGAGGTATTTTGTCTTTTGAACCGCGATTTACCCTATTTCTAGGGACGAGTAATTATTACAGAATTGGGGGCTATGAATTTACTAGGAATCAATATTTGGAAACGCAGCGCTTTGTAGCCCAAGGGCTTGAAATGGCGATTCCGATCTCCTTAACTTATTCTAGACTTGAATTTCAATTGGAACCCAGGTGGATTGTTCCAACTCAAGTGCCGGACTACGATGCTTCTACCTCCAGCTTTCAATTCGCTGTCAAGGTGAGTCATACCTTTTCATTTAAAAGATCAAAATGAGAATTCTATTAGTTGAAGACGAGCGAGCCCTTGCCAAAGAAATTCAGGAATTTCTGCAATCAGAAAACCATGTGGTAGATCAGGTGAGTACAAAAAAGGCTGCTTCAGAAAACTTGGCAGTTAATTCCTATGATTTTGCCTTGGTGGATTTGGGATTGCCTGACGGGGATGGTCTAGATCTGCTCCAGGAAGTCAATAGGTATCAAGAAAATGCTTCCGTAATTATTCTTACCGCGCGTACTGAGGTAGGGGATAAACTCTTGGGCTTTGAAAGTGGTGCTGATGATTACCTTTCCAAACCTTTTTCCTTGTTGGAATTGAAAGCAAGGATGCAGGCAATTTTAAGGAGGAAAAGTGGTTGGAAAAAAGATGTGGTCCAGTTGGCTGGATTTGAAATTCATTTGAATGAGCCCTTGGTATCTTTTGAAGGTCAAGAGATCAAGCTTACCAAAAAGGAATACATCCTGCTACAGTTTATGCTAATCAATAAAAACCGGGTGCTCAATCGCTTTCAATTGGCTGAGCACCTTTGGGGAGATCATTTGGATGACGATTACCAATCCAATTACATAGACGTTCACGTAAAGAATATTCGAAAAAAACTGGGGACTTTCGGAGCTGTAGATTGGTTAGAAACAGTTCGGGGATTGGGTTATAAAATCATCGCATGAAATTATTTCATAAGCTTCTTGTTTTTAACCTGCTGGGAAAAGGAGTTTTCCTTCTGGTTTTTTTAATGCTTAGTCCTTACCTACTTAGCCAACTCATCATTGACAATACCGATGAGGAACTACTTGCTAAAAAGGAAGAAGTTCTAAAACTTATCCAAAAAGGAGGAATTGAAAATTTTATTTCGAACGAAAACCCAGAACAAGGATTTGGCTCCTACAATATTTTAAAAGAAGAATACATCTTATTGGTAGCAGTCGAAGCGGACTTTTCTGTTGACGAACCTATCTCAATCCAAAAAAGGATTATTGAAGAAGACGAAATTAGTTACCGTGTACTAGCCGAGATAATTGAATTAGGAGGGGATCGATACCTACTAGAAATCGGCAGGAGTCTCAGCACCATTGAGAAAATAGAAGGCATGTTTTTTCAGATCGCCATGGGGATTCTGTTTTTATTTTTAGCGCTTTCATTTCTATTGGATTCAGCCATCAGTAAACGGATTATGGCTCCCTTCAACAAGATTATCCAATCCAAAATCTCTCGAATTAATGAACCCCAGGAGTTTCATGACAAGTCGATTGCCAGCACTACCCAAGAGTTTAAGCTATTAGATGTAGCGATTTCTGAGATGATGAAGCGAATTCAAAAATCATTTAATCAGGAACGAGTTTTTATTTCTCATGCCTCCCATGAGTTAAAGACACCTATTTCGGTACTTCAGTCGAAGCTTGAGGCTATTTTTAATGACGAGCAACTTACTACCTACCAAAGCGAAAAATTAATGGACATGCAGGACACCTTACAGAAAATGAAAAAATCTGTAAATGCCCTGTTGCTACTTTCTAAAGTAAATAATGCGCAGTATTTAAAGACTGAAACAGTCGATTTGAAAAATCTTGTAGATGCATTGGTCGAAGACTGGACGGAGATTGCAGAGGAAAAGGGCATACTGATTAAAAAGGGGATCATTGCTCCTTTTGTTTTTGAGGACACCAATCTTTCGCTATGTCAGATGATGGTTCAAAACGCACTGAGTAATGCGGTCAAGTATGTCGAAAATGGAGGTGAAATCAGCCTTTCAGGTACAATTAATGGGGATAGTTATGAGGTGGTGGTCGAAAATGATGGAGTAGGAATCGACGATAAGTTAATTGAGCAGGTGAAAAATGGCTTGGTGTTCTTGAAAGATGTTTCTAAAGAAAAATCAGGATTTGGCCTTCAAATCATGTACAAAGTCGCGATTTTTCTGGGAGTTGGTTTGGAAATAGGATCCCTCAATGGAAAAACTCGGGTTTGTTTTAGTTTTCCAATGAAAGCCTGACAGGCATAATTATTTTTTAAAAAAAATAAAAAAAATCATTTTTTCATTTTGTCTTCATGTTGGAGCCTGTATTTGGCATCATAATTTAAACTTCTTGTAACCATTAAAACCAAATCAAATGAAACTATTTAAAAACCTTTTGTTACTGTCGTACTTGCTTTTTATGGCTGCTTGTACTGAGCAAGATGAATTAGCTTCCATCACTGAAAAAAACTTGGAAGGAGCCACGGCAATTGATTTGGCCCAGACCTCAGGTCAGTTGGTCAGCGGTACTAGCTTTACTATAGGAGGGAATTCATTCCAAGCGGGAACGATTACGGGTAGAGTTGCAGGGACTGAGGAAACTGCTAAATCCCCAGGAGATTTGAAAGGAATGGATAAAGGCAAAGGAGGGCACAAAGGCATCATGGATGGTTTGAATTTGCTTGCTCCAAACGATGAAATCCTTGCCATCGTAGAAGCAGAAAGTGCCGGTGATATTCGAGGATTTCGCATGTTCAAATTTGGTGGGGCAACGATCACTCATTACGATGCGGCTGGAAAAATTGTTGAGCTTCCAGTGGCCACTACGGCTGATGGTCCTCAAGGCGGACATAGCGGCAATCAATTCCCAGAAATGGACTCTTTATTGAGTTTGATTGTGAAGTCGAAGGTTGATTTTGGATCAGGCGTAACTGTAACAAAAAATGATCAGCAAATCACGCGTAAAGGGGTAATTGTAGTAAGTAGAACCAAAGTTGGGAATGTGTTAACTGAGAAAGTTGAATTTCAGAATTATGTTGTCAATGAAATTCAAATTAGCGGCCTAAAAACCATTGTTTCAGAATTTGACAAGGCGACGGGTAAAGGAAGTGTGAAATCTAGTGTGGCCAATGGCAAGTTTATCTTTGCAGATGGCGAAGTAGGGATTTGGACTTCGGAAAAAAATAGAACTTCTGAGGTGGTCCGTGGCAACGATTCACGAAAGCCAATAAGCGGTAAGATCATTACCAATGTAAAAACTGCGATTAAGACGGCTTCTGGTACCGTAATTTATTCTCACGAGACCACTACCCCTCTTGAGGTTGATCTTTCTTGTTCAGGAAAAAGAAGAGGCCCTACTTTGGGTAAGTTAGAGACTGCTTACCGGACCAATAAAATATCGGTGAATTTTGGTGACGGGTCTTGTACCAATCAAACCATTACCATCACTATCAATGGAGTTACTACCACAAAGACCATTGGAGGGTAATTGATAAATGCAGATAAAAAAACCGATCTGATTCATTCAGATCGGTTTTTTTATTTCATACCCTCAGGATTGTGTTAGATAAATTGGCGCTGAGATCTGACTTTCTAAAATTTGATCTCCACCAGTACTGGGAAGTGGTCCGAAGGGTATTTTTTGCCGTAGTTGTCTGTAAGGATGCCATGGCGCAAGACCTCAATCTTGCCCTGCACAAAAATATGGTCGATGATGCCAGCAGGCATTCGATCCCATTCGAAAGCGGTAAAGGTTCCTTTGGGACCATAGGAGGGCAGCTTGGAGATTAAACGCGCATCCTTCCAGGTTTCTTGGTTCAAAATAACTTGGTAGGCAGGATTTTCTGGTTCCACATTAAAATCTCCCATCCAGATCACTGGAAGCCCTTCCCGATTGATTTCTTTGATTTTTGAAAGGACCAACTTGCTGCTTTCCTCCCGGGCTTGCTGCCCAATATGATCGTAGTGCACATTGAAGACGTAGAATCGATCCCCTTCTGTCGAGGTAAATTTTCCCCAACTGCAAATGCGATTCAAGGCCGCATCCCATCCTTTGCTGGGTACTTCTGGGCTTGGTGACAACCAAAATGTCCCAGAATCTTCCAGCTTGTAGCGGACAGGATCGTAATGAATAGGGGAAAACTCGCCCTTAGTAGCACCATCATCTCTGCCCACACCGATGGAGGCATAGCCAAGCCCTTCGTTGAGTTGCTTCAGTTGATGTGCCAAAACCTCCTGCGTACCGACAATTCCGATTTGATGAAATTGAATCAATTGGATTACTTGAGGAGCCCTGTCTTTCCAAAGATTGCCCACATCATTGGGATTGTCCCAGCGAATATTAAAGGTGGCAAATCGATGCTTCTGTGCTGAAATGGGAGTAGCAAAAAGCAGGAAAAACAAGAGGAAAGGAAAAAGGCCTGTCGGGCGTGAACGAGACATAATTTGGAAACTAATTCGTGAATTGATTGCTATCTCTTAAAATTGACTATTAATTTGATGAAATGAAAACGATCAATCCCAAAGACTTAGCTACTCCTGAACTTCATGCCCTTTTGCAAGGTGCTGTTACTCCACGGCCCATCGCCTTTGTGAGTAGCATAAGTGGAGCAGGGGAGGTTAATTT
>JBILBQ010000181.1:0-2983 GCA_044353615.1 Algoriphagus sp.
TCCTGCACTAATTTCTTGCAAATCAGCTGCTGCACAAAGTGCGCCAATTGATCGACAGAAAGATTGCCTGGAAGTTTAATCAACAGGTGAATGTGATTGGGGAGTACACTGAGATGGGTTTGCTTCTCATAAAAATCCAAGGGCAGTTCTTCCAGAACATGCTTGATTGCCCCCACCATTTCAGAGGTAATTACAGGAGCATGATCCTTGGTCCATAAAACCAGGTGCGTCCAGATATTTGAGTGTGAATGGGGCATTTTGAGAAACGTATTGACGAAAAATAGAAACAAAAAAATTAGTAGTCAAGTAAATTCCTGGTTTTCAATTGGTAATAAAAAAATAGTTGAACCCAAAACCCATAAAAAAGGGCTCACCTTGTCAAGGAGGCCCTTTTAAAAAAATTGGAACGGGAATTTGACTGAAAATTAATTTCCGATGACTGCTTGAATTGGCTGACCGGTAGTTCCATTCGGCATCCGGATTTGGAGCAAAGCTGCCAAAGTTGGTGCGATATCTGTAACCGAAGCATAGCTTGAGCTTTTGCCTGCCTTGATACCCCAACCATAAAAGGCGATCGGCACATGGGTATCGTAGGAATAACCCGAGCCATGGGTTGTGCCTCGTTTGCCTCCTACCAACCAGGCTGGCTCCAATACAAGCAATACATCTCCGGAAGCTTTGTGGTTGTAGCCCATTTGCAAGAGATGCGCTCTCGATTGGGTAAATTCCTGCTTCCTGAGATCTGAAGCGGTGAAGGCCTCTTTGACCCCTGCAAAGCCAAGAACAAAATTGGCTAAATCACGCTGCATTTTTTCCGCATCCACTTTTTTCTCACGGATTAAGGCATGGTTGAGGAAGATCTGCTCGTTGGAGAAACTTAAGATCCAATCCCCTTCCCCATAGTGGGTCGTAGCAAAACCTTTCAATTGCCCAAGGACCATCCCAGAATTGAAGTTGCCCGCTGGAATTCGCTCACTCATCATGTATTGTGGCACATCCGCTACCGCATGATCTGCGGAGATAAATACCAGGTATTCACCCTTGCCCAGCTTTTGATCTAGGTAGGTAAAGAATTGAGCAAACTCCCGATCCATACGCAAGTAATTATCCTCCACTTCGATGGAAGAAGGGCCAAAACGGTGGCCAATGTAATCTGGGCTAGAAAAGCTAATTGCTAGAAAATCGGTCACCTCTCCTTGTCCCAATTTCTCCCCTTCCAAGGCTGCGTACGCAAAATCCAAGGTGAGGCTATTGCCAAAAGGAGTGGAAGGGACCAATGCATAGCCCCCATTGGCTGCTTTCAAGGCGGCTAAATCATATGGAAAAGTAGGACTGTCCTTCCCTACAAAGGGAGACTCAAAGTCATTTTGATCTGGTAGGCTATTCACATAGGTCTCCACTGGAAATAAGGTTTTCCAAGTTTGGCTTAAGTAATAATCAGGGCGCTTCTTGGCATTGAAGTTTGCAACCCAGCTCGGTAAAGTTTGCTTGTAATAGGTGGAAGTCATCCAATCCCCATTCGCATCGTCGTACCAATACGCATCTCCGGTATGTCCAGCAGGGAAACTTGCCCCCCGATCCTTGATCGCAATGCCTACTACCTTGGAGCGCTTGCCGGTGGACAGGCGTAGCTCATCGGTGATGGTCGTAGTCAACAGGTTTCGAGGGCTAATTTTTCCATTATCAGGTGTTCCGCCCACATTCGAAACCAAGGAATCCTCCGCGCAGTAGATCATTTTCTTCAAGGATGGCACGTACCAATTGTTGCCAATCACCCCATGCGTAGCAGGCGTAGTGCCGGTATAGACGGAAGCATGCCCCGGTCCGGTGTAGGTTGGAATGTAGTTGTAATGCCCATTGGTCATCATGAAACCTTGCTGGGTGAACCGCTTAAATCCTCCTTCTCCAAATCGGTCTGCAAAGCGATAAAAATATTCCTGGCGCATCTGGTCCACAATGATGCCCACCACCAGCTTTGGCTTTTTTGGAGCTTGCTGCGCAAGTGCAGGGGTACCAAGAGAAATTGCCAGAAGAATGCCGAAAAAGAATCGTTTCATAGGGAATTGGAGAATTTTCTCAAAGATAGGGATTCGAAAAGTTTAGTTGGTTAAACTTATGTTAATTGGCAAAATCGAAACAAAATAATTAGCTAATACAGGCCTAGCAGGCGACCCATCAGGTTTCAGGCTACGAGACATGAAATTTTCCCTAACTTGCGGCTGGATTTATCCGTGTACACCCCATGCAAACCTATTTTCGGATTCTTTCCTACGCCCGACCCTTTGGGAAATTTATTCCGGTTTACATCGGTTACACCCTATTGGCCATCGTTTTTGGTTTGATGAACTTCACCCTCCTCAAGCCTCTTTTTGATGTGATTTTTGAGCAAGTGGCTCCCGAAAGTTTAGAGCAATACCGCATACAACCCGAATTTACCCTCTCCTTAGATTACCTAATTTCCCTCTTCAACCACCTCTTTCTAGAGGTGAGCGAAACGTATGGGAAGTTTGGCACTTTGCTCTTTGTTTGTTCCATCATCGTAGGTTCGGTATTCCTTTCCAACCTATTTACCTACCTCTCTGGTGTTGTGCTGGCGAAAGTGCGTGCCCAGGTCATCAAAGGGATGCGCATGGATATTTTTGAAAAAGTAAGCGCCCTCCACCTGGGCTACTTTTCCAACGAACGGAAGGGAGACCTCCTCTCCAAAATGACCAATGACATTCAAGAGGTAGAAAATACGGTTGTGCAATCCCTGCGTATCTTATTTCGAGAGCCCGCTACCATTGTGCTGTATTTTGGGGTGCTCTTCTTCATGTCCGTGCCGTTGACCTTATTCACAATTTTAATTATCCCAATCTCCGGGGCAATCATTGGGGGCATTACCCGTCGACTGCGAAAAACAGCCATCCAAAGCCAGGAATCCCTGGGACGCATCGTCAGCATTCTGGATGAGACCCTTGGTGGCATGCGCGTAGTCAAAGCC
>JBILBQ010000182.1:0-2971 GCA_044353615.1 Algoriphagus sp.
TTTATGTTTTTTTAATTGCTATACAGTTTAATAGTGACCTTGACCGTACCCGAACCTAATGCTTGTGCTAAGCCGTTCGGGTTTTCAATTTTTCCAAGTTTGGTGTAGCTATAGGGTGTATTGAAAGATTTATAAAACAGCACCAAGGTATTGGAGCCCCAGAGTAGTAGGTCTCCAGTGTGGATGGTGCCTGGATTAAATGTATTTGTTGGAAGGCTTCGGCTAAGGTCGGAGAACTTCTCATTGCTGTTGAGGTCCTTCATTTCTAGTGTCATAGGAAGCATTGCTTTCAAGGAGGTAGCTGCAGCGTTCGTTTCAAGAATTGCTTTGAAACTAGTCGTGCCAACCTGAATGATTATCGTGTCTTTCATAAGTTGTCTGTTTTCAATGGAAATTTTTGACGTGCCTTCATTCGAGAAAATCGCTTCTGCAGGGGCAACCATTGTCCAAAAAAACAGCAAAATTAGGACCAGGTGATTGGCAAATAGATACGGCATCGACTGATTCTATTGATAATTGACCATGAATTTAAAGGTATTTTGTTAACTACCGATGCAGCTCCTTTTTTTCAATGTAGTCCTAGCCCATAAATGAAAATAGACCACGAAATCCCTTCGTCTAATTCCATAAATTTTAAGAAACCCAAGTTTATTTTAAAGTCAAAGTGCAATTCGCTTTTCGAATTTCCCTTCCCATATCAGTTTCGGTGATGTAGAGCGCATTCCCCACTAGATGGAAACACCTACCGGTTATAAAACCGCTTGCAGCGTTAACCGAATACGATGCGGTTTTTTGTCTTTGACCAGCAGGATTTTCGCAGGGGCTACCTCAAAACGAACCACCTCACCATCCACTGTTCCTGCAAGCAGTCCACTTTGTAGCTTGCTCGGATTCAGAATCTCTAAATGATAGGTTGTGGCCTGATTATCGAGCAGCAGATCTACTGTAAACCCTTCCCAGCTTTCGGAAATAGCCGGGTTCAAAAGCAGTGAATCACCACTGAATTGGACCCCCAGGATGGATTCTAAAGCCACCCGGTACATCCAGCCAGCAGAGCCGGTGTACCAGGTCCAGCCTCCCTGTCCAGTGAGTGGATCTTCTGCGTACACATCCGCTGCGACCACATAGGGCTCTACCTTGTACAGATCTGCCGAGGAGGTGTCTAGTGCATGGTTAATGGGGTTGATCATGTGTAGGTAATGAACCGCCTTTTCGCCCATACCCAGTGCAGCAAAGGCTTTCACTGTCCATAAGGCAGCATGGGTATACTGCCCTCCATTCTCCCGTACCCCCGGGATGTACCCTTTGATGTAGCCCGGATCTTTCTCCGTTTTATCAAAAGGAGGGGTTAATAAGCGGATAAACTCCCCTTCTTCGGAAATCAGGTGTTGTTCTACTGCTTGCAGGCTTTGTTTCCCTCGCTCTTCCGACGCTACGCCTGAAAAAATAGACCAAGCCTGAGAAATGGCGTCAATTTTACATTCTTCAGTCAGCGAAGAGCCAATCGGGGTGCCGTCATCGTAAAATGCCCTTAAGAACCAGGCACCGTCCCAACCCTTCTCGTTTAACCTTTTCTTTAGTTTTTTGGCAGTCAACGCATAGTGGTCAGCTCTTGCAGGATCCTCCATGCTACGGCAAATTTTCTCGAACTTGATGAGGATGTCGTACATGAAGAACCCAAGCCACACGCTTTCTCCTTTTCCTTCTTCTCCGACACGATTCATGCCGTCATTCCAATCCCCACCGCCAATAAGTGGGAGTCCATGAGCTCCAAACTGCAGTGAAATATCAAGGGCCTTGCAGCAATGTTCGTATAGGGTACCGGCTTGTTCCAGGGCAAAAGGCTGCAAGTACACCTCGTGCTCGAAAGGCTCTAGCAGGCGAGCACTGATGTAGGGTACTTTTTCTGTTAAGATGGTCCTATCTCCTGTAGAGCTTAGGTAAAAATCAAGCACATAGGGTAGCCAAAGCCGGTCATCGCTGATTTTGGAGCGGATACCTCTGCCTGTGGGTGGATGCCACCAATGGAGCACATCCCCTTCCAAAAACTGGTTCTCGGCATGAAGCAAAAGTTGCTTTCTGCAAAGGACCGGGTCTGCATACAAGGCGGCCATGGAATCTTGCAGTTGATCTCGGAATCCAAAAGCGCCTCCTGCTTGGTAAAAGCCGGTGCGTGCCCACATGCGACTGGATAGATTTTGGTACATCAGCCAACCGTTGACGAGCAGGTCCAAGGATTTATCTGGGGTGGAAATACGGACTTTCGCGCCGATACCCTTCCAAAACTCCCGAATGTTGAGGAATTCAGCTTCTACCTGCGCCAGATCAGAAAATTCACGAATGAGTTGTTCGGCCGATTCGCGATCGGCAGCTTCTCCTTCCAAAAAGATGAGGTCGACGCCTTCATTCGGCTCAAGTTCAACGTAGGTTTGAAATGCAGCACAGGCTTCTCCTCCATAAACAAGAGCATTGTCCAGCCATCTTTCGGATTCTAGTGCAAGTGGCTTGCCCAAGGAACGATTTCGGCCAATGAATCGATTTCGGTCTGTAGTAAACCGATTCATGGCACCCGCTACTGGATTGATGAGGCTAGCAAAAACAGTTCGCCCAGCAAATTCATTGTTGTAGTGATTGCATGCAAAAAGGCTGGTGCCGTCTGCGGTCACCTCCTGGTTGACAAATCGGGAAGATACTGAGCGCTCCACACCCAGCACTCGGTCTAGGTACCTGAAAACCGAAAGTTTTTGCCTAAATGAGGTTCTGTTTTTTAAGGTAAGTGTGGAGAATTTCACCGCTTTGCTAGCATGTACAAACTGTAGCAAGTTTTGCTGCAATCCATTGACCTCGAGATTGAATCGTGAATACCCAAATCCATGGATCACCTGAACTGGAGTGGGGGCTGCAACGGGTCCAGGGCAAGGAGACCAGTAGTGCATGTTTTCCTCATCACGAATATAAAAGGCTTCGGAAT
>JBILBQ010000001.1:0-86703 GCA_044353615.1 Algoriphagus sp.
GCCTACTCGGAAGAAACAATCCATGGAGATTTCAGCTACGGAAAAGGGAAATGGGCCTTTGTCAGCAGTGCCACCTACTTTGACTTCGGGGATTTGGTCATGGGTGAAAATAAGGGGCAAGATTCCTACCTCCGAACCTCATTCGTAAAACGAATCAATGGGCAGGATCAAGAAGTGGCAAACCCCAACCCAAGAAAACAACTAGGATCCGCCTACAGCCAGCTAAATCTGATGCAAAAAATCAGTTTCAAAGCTTCCAAAAATTCAACTATTGACTATGCATTTCATTATTCATCCACAGGAAATGTCCCTCGTTACGATCGATTGATCGAAAAAAAGGATGGAAACCTACGATTTGCCCGATGGGATTATGGTCCACAACGCTGGACGTTGCATCAGCTCAACTGGAACTTAAATAGCAACAGCCGCTGGTTTGACCAAGCAAAAATCACCGGAGCAACTCAATTTTTTGAAGAAAGTCGAATTGACCGACGCGTCGGCAGTGCCAGCCAATTTAATCGAATTGAAAAAGTAAACGCCTACTCCTTAAATGCCGACTTTTTTAAAACCCTTTTTCAATCCCATTTTCTAAACTATGGTGTTGAGGCGATACTAAACACTGTGGAATCTAAGGGTCAGACAGTAAACATTTTAACGAACCAACGGACTACTGCATCCTCCCGCTACCCTGATGCTACCTGGACCTCTTGGGCAGTGTATGGCAATTATGCTGCCCCACTCAGCAACAAATTGAAAATGCAGTCTGCTTTGCGGTACAACTTGAATGGAATAGATGCGGATTTTAGGAATAACCTGGAATTTTTCCCGCTACCCGTACTTCAATTTAACGATCGATACCAATCCATTACTGGAAATTTGGGCTTGGTGTACCAGGCTAATCCAAGCTTCAGCATCTCTCCGCAGGTGGCTACTGGATTTAGGGCGCCAAATGTGGATGACATGGGTAAAATATTCGATTCACAGCCCGGAACAGTCTTGGTTCCCAACCAAGAATTACGATCAGAATATGCATACAATGCAGAGGTAAACCTGAATAAAATACTCTTTGGGAAAATCAAACTGGACCTGACCGGCTTCTACACCTGGCTAGATCGCGCCATGGTAAGAAGGCCTAGTAGCTGGAATGGTCAAACCGAGTTGCAATATGGTGGGGAAATCAGCCAGATTTTCTCGATTCAAAATGCTGCGTTTGCCGAAGTAAAAGGCATCCAAGCAGGAATGGAAGTTGCGATAAGCAAAGAGCTCCTATTCACTTCCAACTACAACTGGCAAAAAGGAGTGGAAGAATTGGAAGACAAGAGCACAAGTCCTTCACGGCATGCAGCACCTAACTTTGGAGCGACTAAGCTTCGCTATCAAGGCAAAAAAATGACGCTTGAGTTGAGTTCTCAATACAGTGCAGCCATGCCTTTTGAAAAAATGCCTCAGGAAGAAATCGGGAAACCCGCCATTTATGCTACCGATACCAACGGAAACCCCTATTCACCCTCCTGGTTGATCCTAAATTTTGCCGCGCGTATCCCCATCACCCCAAGCATCCAAATCAATGCAGGTATCGAAAACATAGGTGATCTGCAGTATCGAGGGTATAGTTCTGGAATTGTCAGCCCCGGACGTAATTTCCAAATATCGGTCAAAGGGACTTTTTAAGGCCTCTAGGTACTGCTTATAATTCAGATTTTATTTCGCGTAACCGATTCTAAATTTTACGCATATCCGCTTTATTTCCAAGGAACAAAAAACAAAGTTTGAGGAACTATTATTGGGCTGTGGACCGTGGACTATTAACAGTTAGCGATTATCCGCAGTAGTTAACTTCCTGAATACCCCGCCGACATACTTGCGGATAATCACCTAAAATTTCTTCCTTATTTTTCTTTAGATTCATTCCAAATACCCGTACTTTTGAGGAATGGTTCGAACCCCTTCATGACTGCAGACCAACTCACACTCAATCAATCTGGAAGAATAGTGGAAATCACCTCCTCTCCCTTAAAAATCAATTTAATGGAATTGGGATTTCTTCCAGGAAAACAACTGACACTACAGCACAGAGCCCCTTCGGGAGGCCCTCTGGCTTTTCAGTTGGAGGAAACGCTGCTCGCACTGCGGAAAAATGAAGCAGCATTGATTCGAATCGAATTGCTTTCCTGACCATGGCTGCAAAAGATCAATCTACCAAGCAAAGCACCCCAAGGATAGCAATCATTGGCAACCCCAATGTGGGCAAGTCTACCATATTCAATTACCTCACGGGCCTGAATCAGAAAATTGGCAATTATCCAGGGGTAACGGTAGATAAAAAAACAGGGACTTTACAGATTGATGGAGAGCAGTTTGAGATTCTCGATCTCCCAGGCACCTACAGCCTTTTTCCCAACTCCGAAGACGAGATCATTGCGCACCGAGTATTGAATAATCCCGAGCTCGAAAAAAGACCGGATTATGTCTTGATGGTGATTGATTCCACCCAGCTTTCTAGAGGATTGTTTTTAGCAACTCAATTGATTGATTTGGGCGTTAACCTGACCATTCTGTTAAATATGGCAGACTTGGCCACTGCCAAAAATATTGAGATCCGGAGCTACGAATTGTTCAAGCAACTTGGTGTACCAATCCTTCAAACAGATGCTCGAAACCAAAAAGGTCTCGAGCAAATCAAGGAGCTCATTCACCAACGAAATTTTGCGCAAGCTCCCCAGTTTGTGGATATTTTGAAGGTAGTTTCCCCTACCATTCTCGACCTTGTCAAAGAGAAGTTCGATCTTGAAAACCATTACCAGGCGTATCAAATGATTCGTTTTGGTGCCAAGGACAAGTCTATTTCAGAAGAAAAACGCAGTTGGTTGGCCCAGGTTCTTGAAGAAAATAAATTCAACCTGGAAGAAGTTCAACTGGAAGAAACCAAGATTCGCTACAAGAAGATTACCGATTTGTTGACGAAGGCTTTGACAAAAAAATCATCTCCAAAAGCCAAGTCATCCCTTGACAAGGTGGTGTTGCACCCCTTCTTTGGTTACTTAGTCTTTATTGGGGTATTGCTATTAATCTTCCAAACACTTTTTTCTTGGGCTTCCTACCCCATGGATTGGATTGATGGGTTCTTTGCCGATGTCAGTGGTGGTATTTTAGCCACTTTTCCGGATGGACCACTCACGCGCTTGCTGGCCGAAGGGGTTGTTCCGGGGATTGGTGGAGTTGTAATTTTCATCCCACAGATCGCCTTATTGTTTGGTTTCTTGGCCATTTTGGAAGATACAGGCTACATGTCACGCGTAGTTTTCCTCCTAGATCGCTGGATGCGCCCATTTGGACTTCATGGCAAAAGCATCGTTCCCTTAGTTTCTGGGGTTGCCTGCGCTATTCCTGGGGTCATGGCCGCTCGAAACATTTCCAACTGGAAGGAGAAAATGATTACCATCTTGGTCACTCCACTGATGAGTTGCTCCGCCAGGCTACCTGTGTACATCATCTTGATCGGGTTGAGTGTCCCCAATGAACAGGTTTTTGGCTTTATCAACCTGCAAGCAATTGCGCTTCTGAGCCTCTATGTGTTGGGGGTACTGGGTGTTTTGGGAACTGCATTTTTACTCAAAGTAATTCTGAAAACAGATGAGAAGAGTTTCTTGATGACCGAACTCCCTTCCTATCGAATTCCACGCTGGAAAGATGTGGGCATCACCATGTTCGAAAAGTCAAAAACCTTCGTTTTTGAAGCTGGTAAAGTTATTTTGGCCATATCCATCGTCCTTTGGGTATTGGCATCTTATGGGCCTCCTGCTACCATGGAAGAGATTCGACAGCAAGGAATCGCGCAACAGGAGCTGGCTTCAAGTCCAGAACAAGTAGCATTGATTGAAGCGGAAACCAATTCCCTTTTGCTTGAAAATTCATTCATAGGCATCATGGGCAGGGCGATTGAGCCTGCGATTCAACCCTTGGGATACGATTGGAAAATTGGAATTGCACTCATCACTTCCTTTGCAGCGCGAGAGGTATTTATTTCTACGATTGCTACCATTTACAGCATTGGTGGGGACCTAGAAGACGACTTGACTATTCGGGAAAAACTCGCTGCCCAGGTGAATGCCAACACGGGCGAGAAAACATTTACTCCCGCCACCTCTTACTCACTGCTCGTATTTTATGTGTTTGCCATGCAATGCATGAGTACCTTGGCCGTGGTCAAAAGAGAGACCAAAGGCTGGAAATGGCCAATTATTCAAACGGTTTACATGAGTGCTTTGGCCTACCTCATGGCATGGATCACCTTCCAAATTTTTTCCTAACATGGTACAGCAACTCCTAGTCATCATCGCAGTGCTTGGGGCTAGCTACTACCTCATTCGTAAATTTTTTCAAAAACCAAAGGGCGGGGCTACCTGCACCAAATGTGCCAAGTCCTAAAGACAAACTGAGGGGTATGGATTTCCCAATTATTTTAGTGAAGTTTGGCTTATGCGAAAAATAGCCTTCCAAAGCATACAGACCACCATTTTCTCTTATTTCGGGGTGGTATTAGGCTATATCAATGTCTTGTGGCTCTACCCTTATGCCTTGGATACCACGCAACTGGGGACATTTCGCACCATTCAAGATTTGGGATTGCTGCTTGTTCCCTTTGCGCAATTGGGTTTAGGACATGGCATTACACGCTATTTCCCGAAGCTTGAACGAAACCATGCTGCCCTACTGACCTTTAGCTTACTCTTCTCTTTCTTTGGATTTGGGGTAGTATCGCTTCTCTTTTTTGGGTTTAAGCAACAGGTGATCTCCTTATTTGCTTCCAATTCCCCAGAGGTCATCAATTTTCTTGGCGTAGCCTTACTAGTAGCCTTATTTTCAGTGTGGAGTAGTGTTTTGGATGCCTTTGCACGGTCCTTTGTCAAAGTGGGCATCCCTACCTTTTTTAGAGAGGTCTTCCTTCGACTCCTTACCTCCATTTTGGTCGCCCTTTACTTGCTCAAATGGATTAATTTTGACCAAGTCATGCAGGGATTAGTGCTCGTGTATGGCGCTTCAATGGTTGGCGTGGGTGCTTACATGGGATGGCTAGGCGTATTCAAACTGGATTTTTCCTGGGGACAGTTTCCAGAAGGATTTAAAAGCTCCTTGCTGAAATATAGCCTGATCACCTTTTTGGCTACTGCTGCTTCCACGCTCATCCTAAAAATAGACTCGGTCATGATCAGTTCCATGCTGAGCTTGGAAGCAAATGCCATCTATTCTATAGCATTTTACATGGCCCTCGTGATTGAACTTCCACGCAGAGCAATTTCGCAAGTTGCCATGCCTTTGATTGCCGAACATTTTGCGCAGCAGCGAATTCAAGAAATAAATCTCCTTTATCGGCAACTATCCAATCGGCAGCTTTACATCTGTTTGCTGCTCTTTGCACTTATTTGGGCCAATATAGATTCGATTTACCATTTTGTTCCTAATCGGGAAATCTACCAAACTGGTAAATGGGTGGTATTTATAATTGCCCTTGGGAAATTGGTAGATGTCGCCTTTTCCCTGAATTCTGAGATTCTGGTATTCTCCTCCTACTACCGATTTAATCTCCTACTCACGGTCTGCATGAGTGGTTTGCTGATTGCCGCCAACTATTTTTTAATTCCAGTCATGGGCATAGAAGGTGCTGCTTTGGGTTCTGCTGCAGTCATGCTTGCCTACAACCTGGTCAAGTACGGGTACTTAAAGTGGAAACTTAATCTGGATCCCTTCAGTGTAGAAACGCTAAAAATCTTAGTGGTGGGAGTAGGTACGGTATCCGCGCTATATTTGAGTCCTGATTTATCCAACCCTTTCTTATCCATTCTAACTACTTCGCTACTGGTAATTGGAGTGTTTGTGGGTAGCTCTGCGCTATTGGGTGTAGGCAAAGAAGAATGGGCCTGGCTAAAAAATAGAGGAAAGTAATCCGGGCCTAAGAGTGTTACGAAACCTCTAGTTTGACAAGATTTGAGCTGCCTTAGATCGCAACCTTCCACTGTTATCCTGCTTTTTGAGCGAGGCCCCGTATGGACGGGGTGAGGCCTGATTTTGAATGGGGCTTTACTCGGTATTGTTGTTAATTTGTGAAGTTCGAACAAGTCGACGGCCCGGATGCATCAAAGATACACCGAGCAGCGCATTACTTGCTAATCGGAAGACAGAAGAATTTGTGCGCGTTTCATTCCTTTATCCAATCCTAAACCCACTGCTTCTAATTACTTACTCAAGTGATTCAAAACTAGCGCTATAGTCCAAGGCAAAAGCTGACTCAATTCAAAACCAGAAAAAATATTTTTATAGGCATCCAAAGAATATTTGACAACGCTTACCTTTATCCCAAGTTACTTTCAAACCTCATGTATCCAATAAAAAAATTGATTGTCTGTCTTGACCAAAGTCCGTTAGATCAGACCTTAATTGCCTTTGCTGGATTTATCGCAAAAGTGAATCAGGTAAAAAAGATTTACTTCACGAACGTGATTAAAAACTTCTCCCTTCCAAAGGAATTGCAGGAAGCCTTTCCAAATCTGATCGATCAGATGATGGAGGAGCGAAGGGCATATATGGAAGGATTGGTTGCAGCCAACTTTCCAAAAATCAAAGGGCTTGACCTAAGCTTTGTGGTGAAGGAAGGAAACCTATCCAAAAAAATCTTGAAGCTAGCAGATGAAAAATCTGCTGACTTAATCCTTTTGGGAAGAAAAGTATCCCTTGTAGGTACAGGAGTAGCTACCCAAAGGCTATCGAGACGATCCACTTGCTCTTTACTTATCGTCCCTGAAAATGCGAAGCCGAAATTCTCCAAGCTCCTAGTTCCGAGCGATTTCTCAGAACATTCGAAAAATGCGTTGGAGGATGGGATTTTATGGTCCAAAAAATACGGGAAGGACCCCGAACTATTTTTTCAAAATGTATTCACCGTCCCTTCGGGCTACCACTTTACCGGAAAAAGTTTTGAGGAGTTTACACAGCTCCTGAAAAATAATGCCGGAGAACATTTCAAAAAGTTTATTCGAAAAATAGACACCAAAGGGATTAAAATTACGCCTGTCTATACTCCGGATGAAGACGACAATCCAGTTCAGGAGATTGTGGCAGCGGCGGTTGAACTTCAGGTAGATGCTATTTTGATTGGCACAAAAGGAAAAACAGCATCGACTGCACTCCATATTGGGAGTATGGCAGAGCGACTCATTCAATTTAACAATAAGGTTCCGTTACTGGTAAGCCGACCCAAAGGGAAAAATGCAGGTGTATTAGACTATTTGGTAGAAATATAATTGATTGCTGAACTGGGTTCAATTTGCATCTTGCCGCAGGATTCCTGGAGTGCTCTGACTTAATGGCGATGTCCTCCCTTGCCTAAATCTTCCTCAGAACTGAAGGAATTGGTCCAATCCATTAAACCATTCGCACTTATCGAGGTCTAAAAGCCAGAAATGAAGGTAAACGATCAAGAACTTTTGGCCCGCATCCGCTCTCCTTTCACGAAGGAGTTAGGCTTTAGAGAGCTGATCGAAACCTATCAAAAACCTGTTTATCAGGTGATCCGGCGCATGGTTTTGATTCATGAAGATGCGGATGACCTTACCCAAAATACCTTCATCAAAGCCTACAAGGCCTTGGACCGATTTGAAGGAAATTCCTCCCTCTTCACCTGGCTTTACCGAATCGCTACGAACGAATCCCTAACTTTTCTCGAAAAAAAGAAAAAACGCTACTTCTTTTCCTTGGACGACCATCAAGAAAAATTGGAATCTTACGTCGATTCCAGTGCTTCATTGAGCGGAGATGAGATTCAAGCCAAACTTCAAAAATCCTTGTTAAAACTCCCTGACAAACAGCGACTTGTATTTCATTTGAAGTATGAAGAGGACCTGAGTTACGAAGAGATTTCAAAAATCACGGGCACGAGTGTGGGGGCATTGAAAGCCAGTTACCACCATGCTGTAAAAAAAATTGAACAAGAACTTACGCAAGAATAAACCCTTGACAACTAACGAAGTCTAACAAAAGCATGCAAAAGATTCCAAAACAACAGCCGTTTCAAGTTCCTGAAAACTACTTTAAGGAGCTCCCTGAAAAAATAATGGCTCGAGCAAGTCGCCCAAAACCAAGCCAAAACTGGACTTGGGCAGCCGCAGCAGTCGTGCTACTGGGAGTTGGTCTATGGCAAGCGGGTGAATTTAATACCAATCCCTCCACAATGATCTCCACTGACGAAGAGGCTTTGCTGTACATCGAGAGCGAACAATGGAATGCTGAGGATGTTCTCAGTCTTTCAGATAACCCGAATGAACTTTTAGATCAAATTATTGAAGAAGAATTAGCTAAATCAGAACCACTATGGACAGAAGAAGAAACATGGTTTTAAGCCCGAGGAAACAATTCCGCATGTACTTCCTATTGCTTTTCTTGCTTGCTGCAGGAAATGTATGGGGGCAGCGTGGTGGTGGTCGTGAGGCCATAGATCCAGAACGACTGCAAACCGCTCGAATCGCCTACATCACCACACGAATTAGCCTCAAACCAGAGCAAGCGGAGAAATTTTGGCCTGTGTTCAATACATTCACCAACTCTAGGGAAACCCTGATGCGAACTATGGGAGACCTTAGTCGAGGCGCAGAAACCATCGGTGAGGAAGAAGCCAAATCCAAACTGAACCAAAAACTACAGCTCCAGCAGAAACTCGTAGATGAGGAAAAAGTCTTTATCGCAGAAGCTTCCAAAATAGTAACATTCAGACAATTGCTATTGCTTCAAAATATAGCACGCGATTTCAATCGATACTTGTACGACCGACAACGAGGTCCTGGTAAGTAATTTATTTCAACTGGAAATAACCGCTCTTTTAGGAAGGAGCGGTTATTTTTTTAGTAAATCCCGAATTTCTTCCAACAGCTTTTCAGTAGGTGTAGCTTCTGGTTTTTCTTCTGGGACTTCTTCTTTCTTTTTGAGGGTATGGATTCCCTTGATTGCCACAAAAATCACAAAAGCGATAAAGGTAAAGTCCACTACATTTTGGATAAACATCCCATAGTTCAAGGTAACTGCCTCTACCACAGCCCCGTTTGCATCCACACTGGCCTCCTTCAAAACCCAATTCAGGTGTTTGACATCCACTCCCCCAACCAGTAAGCCCAAAGGCGGCATCACCACATCGCTTATAAAAGAGGAAACAATCTTACCAAAGGCAGCACCGATGATGACACCCACCGCCAAGTCAACCACATTGCCCTTGACAGCAAATTCTTTAAACTGTTTGAAAAAAGTCATTTGATTTCGAGTTAAATAAGTGAGAAACATGAACTAGACCAGAAAAATCGGCTCATTTAAATTACGCGATTTCTTGGTTTAAATCACCCTTTCTCTTAAGAAAGAGAGGATACGGACTAGCTGACCAGAAATGAATTCAACTTCCTCCAGTAATCTAGGCAAATGCTTTATTTGATTACTGAATTTTCAGTAACCTTGCATTCAAATAATCCACTATGCCAGCGCCCATTGCAATCAAAAAACCACAGCTCCTTGAAATCCATGGCCACCAACGCCAAGATCCCTACTATTGGATGAATGATCGGGAAAATCAAGAAGTGATCGATCACTTGAATGCTGAAAATGACTACCTAAAGGAGGTCATGAAGCCCACAGAGGTTTTGCAAAAGGAACTTTTTGAAGAGATGAAAGGCCGGATCAAAGAGCAAGACGAAAGTGTCCCCTACTTTAAATCTGGCTATTTCTGGTACACCCGATACGAAAAAGGAAGTGAGTACCCAATTTTTTGTCGAAAGCTAGGGAGTCTTGAAGCGGAAGAAGAAGTTATCCTAGATGTGAATATGCTTGCCCTAGGAAAGAGTTACTTCCAAGTTGGCCAAGCTGCTACGAGTACCAACCAAAAAATCCTTGCTTTTGCAGCGGATGAGGTGGGGAGAAGGATTTATACGCTTCACTTTAAGAACTTAGAAACTCAGGAGATGTTGGAAGATCAAATTCCTGAGGTAACGGGTAATTTTGTCTGGGCGGCAGATCAAAGCAGTATTTTTTACTCCAAGCAAGACCCAGAAACCCTCCGTGCCTATCAAATCTACAAACACATCTTGGGCAGCCCTAGCTCCACGGATCAACTTATTTACGAGGAATTGGATGAAGAATTTTCTTGCGTTGTACACAAAACCAAATCCGAAAAATACATTCTCATCCATTCGGAGAGCACCATCAGTTCCGAGGTCCGGTTTGTATCGGCAGATCAACCCACGGCAGCTCTCCAAATCTTGCAAGCCCGAATTCCCCATCTTGAATATGCAGCAGACCATTTTGGAGAATTTTTCTACATCCGAACCAATGACCAAGCACAAAATTTCAAATTGGTCAAAGCCCCCATCACGTCCCCAAGCAAAGAAAATTGGGTTGAAGTGATCGCCCATCGGCCAGAAGTGCTGTTGGAAGATTTTGATCTCTTCTCTAAGTTCCTGGTCACGCAAGAACGAAGTCAAGGACTGACACAAATTCACATTCAGCCCTGGAAGGCTGAGACTGAGGGTCATTCCCTTCCTTTTGACGATGAAACCTACACCGCTTACGTGGGCATGAATCCTGAGTTTGACACGACGGTGCTTCGCTTTGGATACAATTCCCTAGTTTCTCCAAGCTCGGTTTACGATTACGACATGGTGACCCGCCATAAAACCCTCTTGAAACAACAAGAAGTGGTAGGTGGTCATGAACCGAGCGACTACCATTCGGAGCGCATCTGGGCCAAAGCGGCGGATGGGGTACTCGTGCCCATCTCCTTGGTCTACAAAAAATCCACCTTCAAAAAAGATGGCAATCAGCCGCTATTGCTCTATGCCTATGGCTCTTATGGGTACAGCATGGATCCCTACTTTTCTTCGAATCGACTGAGCTTACTTCAGCGCGGCTTTGTCTTTGCCATCGCCCATATTAGAGGTGGAGAGGATCTGGGCAGGGCTTGGTACGAGGACGGCAAGCTCCTAAAAAAGAAAAATACGTTTACCGATTTTATTGCTTGTGCAGAGCATCTGATTCGGAAAAACTACACCTCTCCCGCTCATCTTTATGCCATGGGTGGCAGTGCGGGAGGATTACTGATGGGAGCAGTCATCAACATGCGTCCAGAGTTATTCCATGGGGTAGTCGCCAACGTGCCTTTTGTGGATGTGGTCACCACCATGCTCGACGAGAGCATTCCTTTGACTACTGGGGAATTTCAAGAGTGGGGTAACCCAAAGGAAAAAGAATTCTACGACTACATGCTATCCTACTCCCCTTACGACAATGTCACGGAGCAGGCCTATCCAAATCTTCTAGTAACCTCTGGATTGCATGATTCACAGGTGCAGTATTGGGAACCTACCAAGTGGGTGGCTAAGCTGCGTGAGCTAAAAACAGATCAGCATACCTTACTGCTCTTTACCAATATGGAAGCAGGGCATGGTGGGGCATCAGGACGCTTTAATCCCTTGAAAGAGATTGCTTTGGAATACGCTTTCTTGCTGATGTTGGAAGAAAACCCTCTTCAACAGTAGGATAAAAGAGGGAATAAAAAATCCGCTTATATTCCTAGACTGGTAGTCCTAGAAAAACTGAAATTTCCCTAACTTTGAAAACAAACCTATTCCATTTCAATTCATGAAAATTGCCTTAATCGCCCATGATGGTAAAAAAGCCGACATGGTTCATTTTTTGGGTGGATTCCGGGATGCCCTCAATCGAAGTGATATCGAACTCGTTGCTACAGGCACTACGGGTTCTCACATTGAAAAAGCTGGATTTGAAGTAGAAAAACTACTTTCTGGACCTTATGGAGGGGATGCCCAAATTGCAGCGCTCGCTGCGGAAAAAAAACTAGCTGCCGTTATTTTTTTCAGAGACCCCTTGGACAAGCACCCCCACGAACCGGATGTGCAAATGCTCATGCGAATCTGTGATGTTCACAACATCCCCTTGGCAACCAATCCAGCATCTGCTGGGCTATTATTTAAAGCCTTGACACAAACCTATGGAACCTAAAACAATCAAAAAAATTGGAGTGCTCACCTCTGGTGGGGATTCTCCTGGAATGAATGCGGCTATCCGTGCCGTAGTTCGTACTGGATTCTACTACGGCATCGAGATGTACGGCATCTACCGAGGCTACGAGGGAATGATCCAAGACGATATCAAAAAACTAGACTCACGCTACATCACCCATGTTTTGGAACGTGGAGGCACTTTCTTAAAATCAGCACGCAGTGCTGAATTCAGAACCCCAGAAGGTAGGAAAAAGGCCTTTGACAACTTGCAAAGTCATGGAATCGATGCCTTGGTGGTGATTGGTGGAGATGGTTCCTTGACTGGAGCACACCTTTTCTTTGAAGAGTATGGAATACCCGCCATCGGGCTACCTGGTACTATCGACAATGACCTTTCTGGAACCGACCTCACGATTGGATTTGATACGGCCTGCAATACTGCCATTGAAGCCATTGATAAAATCAGGGATACAGCTACCTCCCACGACCGCCTGTTTTTTGTGGAAGTAATGGGTAGAGATGCCGGCTTTATTGCGATCAATGCCGGTATTGGAAGTGCCGCAGCAGCCATCCTAATTCCAGAGCGAAAAACCCCAATTGAGGACCTGATTGATAAGCTAAAAACTAGATCCAAAGCAAAAAAATCCTCCAACATCGTCATTGTGGCTGAAGGAGGACAGAGTGGCTCTGCTCAACATATCGCGGATGAAGTAAAAACTTTTCTCCCACACTACGACATCAAGGTTACCATCCTAGGCCATTTGCAGCGTGGTGGATCCCCCACTTCTTATGACCGCCTACTTGCCTCCAAACTCGGTGTTGCCGCTGTAGAAGGGCTGCTACAAGGCAAATACGACATGATGGCGGGGATGATCAACAACAAGGTGGTTTACACCCCTATTGTCAAAGCAATCGTCGACGACAAGGAAGTAGATGACGAAGATTTGCGCATCGCCAATATCTTGTCTACCTAACCCATAAAAGAGGGGCCGAAGCCCCTCTTTTTATTTCTTTAAAATCAAACTTGAATTCGCGGGAAGGTACATCGTCCCTTTTTTAACCGTGACCCCTTCTGATGCATAAATCGGGGATCCAAATCCTTCTGGGATGGGCAATTCCAAGCCTTCTTTTCCTAGATGATGCAGCACCAAGACTTCTTGATCTGCACTACGACGAACAAAGGCCATCACTGACTTAGGATAGGTTTGCTTGACCGACTCCAAGCTTCCTATTGCCAAAGCCGGGTTGGACTGACGCAAAGCAATCACTTTTTTGTAATGGTTAAAATAGCTTGAGCCATCTACCCGCTGCTGTGCCAATGGAGTAACCGTCGCATCTGTGCTGTACTTGGGTTCAATCCATCTCGCTCTTTTCGAATCCTTTTCCTTAGCATCCCAAAGGAAAGGCTCTCGGATTTGCTCGTCAGGCTTGAGCCCAAGCATTCCGATCTCTTCCCCATAATACAAATATGGAGCCCCTGGAAAGGTCATCAGGATCGCCAATGCTTGCTTGTACTTCGCAGGATCCTGCTTCAAGTCATTCAACAAGCGAGGCTGGTCGTGATTAGACGAAAAGGTAGCGTCGATAAAATCAGTCGTAATGCCTTGGTAAAAATCGAGTACATCCTTTTGCTTTTGATACAAAACCTGTCCATTCTCCGTGTTCAACGCCTCAATCATCGTGTAATGGAAGTCGAAATTAAATAAGGCTGCTAAGCCTGGGAGGTAGGGTGCAACAACTTCTTTTTTGTCGTAGACCTCACCTACCAAATACACATCTGGCTTGATGGCCTCCATTTCCTGACGGAATTCCTTCCAGAAGGCATGGTTGTCTAGCGGACGATCGTCTGGGAAAATATGCTTGGCGGCATCCAAACGGAATCCATCTACCCCAACTTCTTCCAACCAGAAACGTCCAATATCCACGATTTCTTTACGAACCTCAGGAGAATCAAAGTTTAGATCAGGCATACCACCCCAGAAAAATCCATAGTAGTAATCTTGGCCTTTCCCTGGATCATGCCACTGACGGATGTTATCCGAATCCAAGGTGACCGTCTTCTTATTTAAGTAGGAAGCAATGGTGTCCTTTTGCGCCCAAACGTAGTAGTCTCGGAAAGCATTTTCTCGACCTGTTTTGGAGGATTGAAACCAAGGATGGTCACTTGCAGTATGATTGATAATGAGGTCAATGACCACCTTGATGTCCCGCTTGTGCGCTTCGTCGAGGAGCCTTTTGAAATCGGCCATTGTCCCATAATCTGGATGCACGGCCTTGTAATCCGTGACATCGTATTTATGATAGGTTGGGGAGGGCATGATGGGCATAAACCAGATTGCGTTGGCGCCCAACTCCTTGACGTAATCCAATTTCTCAGTTACCCCATTGAAGTCCCCAATCCCATCTCCATTCGAATCGCTAAAGGATTGCACAAAGATTTCATAGGTCACTCCCGCCTTTGGCCAATAGTTTTTAGCTTGTTGCGCTTGGATTTGGACACTGCTAAACTGACCTAGCAAAAGCGTCAGCAAACTGAATACGAACTGTTTTTTCATAGTGATGTAAGGAAAAGAAAAAGTCACCTGCTTCAAGTGACTTTTTCAAGATTTAGGGACTAGTTTATTGGATTATCCTGTCCTTCTATTCAAAAGAACTGGAATTTCAATTTAGTTTCTATTCACTGCATTCAACATGTCGAAGGCCAACTCAAGGCGCTTGACAAAGTTCTCCTCCCCTTTGCGAAGCCAAACGCGCGGGTCGTAGTATTTCTTGTTGGGGCTATCTGCACCTTCTGGGTTGCCCAACTGGCTTTGAAGATAGCCTTCGTTTTTCTTGTAATAGTTGAGAATACCTTCCCACATGGCCCATTGCATATCGGTATCGATATTCATTTTGATGGAACCGTAGCTATTTGCCTCGCGAATCTCTTCTACAGAAGAGCCAGATCCTCCGTGGAATACGAAATTAAGCGGCTTGCCAGTAGTGCCGTATTTGGCGTTGATGAAATCCTGAGAATTCTTGAGGATGATTGGCTTCAAGCTCACATTTCCTGGCTTGTAAACACCATGCACATTGCCAAAAGCAGCTGCAATGGTGAAAAGGTCACCGATTTCTCGTAAATGCTCGTAGGCGTAGGCAACCTCCTCTGGCTGAGTGTAAAGCTTCGAAGAATCAACGTCAGAATTATCCACACCGTCTTCTTCTCCACCCGTTACGCCCAATTCAATCTCAATCGCCATGTCCAATTTCACAAACTCCCGGAAATAGGAAGCAGAAATCTCAATGTTCTCGTGTAAAGGCTCCTCAGAAAGGTCAAGCATGTGCGAGCTATACAAAGGTCTTTTGTAGGCATTGTAATAAGCTTTACCTGCCTCTAGAAGTCCATCGATCCAAGGGAGTAACTTTAAGGCAGCATGGTCCGTGTGCAGAATTACAGGAACGCCATACGCTTCTGCCATTTGGTGCACATGATGTGCTCCAGAAATACCTCCTGCGATGCTGGCTTGCTGCTTGTCATTCGGCAATCCTTTGCCGGCAAAAAACTGGGCTCCTCCATTTGAAAATTGGATGATCACAGGTGAGTTTACCTTTTTGGCGGTTTCCAAAACAGCATTTACTGAATTGCTGTTAATTACATTGACAGCAGGCAAGGCAAACTCATTTTCCTTGGCATAAGCCAATAAATCACGAAGTTCATTTCCGTACTTTACTCCAGGTTTAAATTTCATAGTGTGCTTAGGTTTGATTACTGTTTGATAAAACGCTTGTGAAGTACGCGCTTGGCATCAAATGCCTCAAAGATATACAACCCCGATTGAATTCCCGCTAATTCAAGCTCTAAAATCGGCAGTGTAGCACTTCCTTTGCCCTCAAAAATCACCCTTCCTGTCACATCGAGTACGCGGTACTGGGCTCCAGTCATTTCCTTAGGCAATTCCACCACTACATTGGAAGTCGTAGGATTGGGATAGATTACAAATCCCTCTTCATCCACCACTTCTGGAATGCTCGTGATGTAATCGGTCTGTAGAATATCTTTTTCAGGCAAGGGCAAGGGCTTGTCAGTAAACAAGTAAAATTCATTAGGACGAAGGCCAAAAGACACCTGAGCCGAAGTCACATTCAATTCTTTGCCCGTAAAATAATTGTACCACTTCCCAGTCTTAGGGAAGGATATGGATAGATTCCCTTGTGTCAGTAGGTCAAAGTTGCCAAACAAAAACACCTGCATTTCAGGGTGATCTAAGTGGATGGTCTTTAGCGAAGAGCCTAGGTTGATGTTTGCATTGCTTGGAAAATTGAATGCAGGATACTTGGTTCGGAGCTTCAGCATCTCCTTGTAGAGCTTGGATAATCTCAGTCGATCGGAGTTGCTGAGGTATTCCCAGCGAGTAGGTTTGATGCCCAATCGATCGTTATTGAGTTCGAGGTCGTAGCCAAACTCCCCAAACTGCCAGATCATTTTTGGTCCAGGAATGGCGAGAAAGAAGGCGGTCATGAGTTGGTGCCGATTCACGGCATTATCGACACTTTTGAGATTGAGTGGACTAGTAGCCCCGAAATTTACGGTTTCCCAAAACACTCGTTCCTCATCGTGGGACTCTTGATAGGAAATTAGCCCATTCTTGGTCCATTGCCGATTCTTGAAATAGGCCCATTCCATGTTGTCGTTGTTGCCTTTGGCAAGGTTCCGAGAAGCCCCATTCATATTTCCCCAGAGAAGCATGCCGTAGTTGGCCAACTCTTTTTCCTCTTCATTGACAGCAAGGTGCTCCAAGATCACGTAGGCATTTGGATGGTTGGCCTTGATTCGGTCGTAAATGTGCTTCCAAATTTTAACGCGAGAGGGGTCGTAATTAGACCAACTAGTCACATTTGAACCAGAATTTACCTGCGTAAATCCTTTGGAAAGGTCAAAGCGGAAGCCATCTACTTTGTTTTCGGTGAGCCAATAATTGTTAACAGAATCTACAAAGGCTTTGGTGTAGGCACTTTCATGGTTGAAGTCGTAGCCCACATTGAAGGGATGCTTAGCTACCCGGTTAAACCATGGGTTGTCTTCAGTAGGAGCTCCATAGTCCCCATCGTTGTAGAGGCGAACCATGGGATTCTGGCCAAAAGCATGGTTTAGGACCATGTCCATAATCACGGCAATGCCTTTGCCGTGCGCTTCATCTATGAGGCGCTTCAAGTCATTTTTGGTGCCGTAGTATTTGTCGGGAGCAAAGAAAAAGGAGGGATTGTATCCCCAGGATAAGTTTCCTTCAAACTCCCCTACTGGCATCAATTCAATGGCATTGATGCCCAAGTCCTTGAGGTAATCCAAGCGATCGATAATCGCTTGGTAGGTTCTTTTCTGGTCAAAATCACGTACCAAAAGTTCGTAAACGACGAGTTCCTCTGGCTTAGGCTTTGTGAAACTGGTGTTTTTCCAGGCATAGGGTACTTGTCCTGTTTGAAGAAAAGAAGCCTGAAATTCTGTCTTTCCTGCTGGGTAGGGCAATAAGCCAGGATGTCTATTTTGAGTGATTATTTCTTGGTCATTGAATGGATCGGATACTTTGTCGGCATAGGGATCGCCAATGCGGATGTCCCCATCGACGAGGTATTGAAAAATATATTCTTTTTGGGGCACCAGGCCTGAAAGTTTGATCCAAAAAATGGTGCCATCAGCAGTTTTCTTGAGTTGGTACTCGGGCAGCACTTTCCAGTCGTTGAAGTCTCCGATCACATGGGCAATGCTTTTCCCAGGGGCTTGAAGCGCTAGGATCACTTCGGTGGTAGAAAGGTAGTTGATTCCCAGCTTCGCGCCTGCAGGCAATGCAGCCACTTCAGAAGGGGCAAATACGATCAGATCGAGGGTTTGTGAATCAGTAGTGGTTCCTTTTACGGCTTTCACCGTCAATTTATAATTCCCAGCTTTGGTGGCAGTGTAGTTATAAGTGAGTTCCAAGGCATTGCTTGCTTCCGCGACCTTGAGACCATCCAACTCCATGCTCAGATTTGCGGCTTCGGTGGCAGATGCCTTGAAGGTATACTGCTGTCCAATTTCAAAGGAAATAGATCCTGCAGCCAGTGGAGCAGTAAATTTTACATCAAATCCTTGGGCAAGGTCTACAAAAAAGTCGCCATTAGCGGTAGTTTTTCCTTCTTTGGAACCGTCCGCATTACGAAAAACCATCCCGAGTCGGTGGATAACTAAGTTGTTGGGATTCGTAAAAAAAGAGTTGGGCGTAAGTTCGTAGCTATAAATGTTTGGCTGACCCGCTACTTTGGTCATTTTGGCTGCGGCAGCGGTTGTTCCCCACTGAAAGGGTACAATGTTCCAAGTGGTAGATGTAGGTCCTGCTGTAACCGCGCCAATGTGAATGTAGACATCGCAATTGCAATCCTTCAAACCTGTGGTTCCTTTTGAAGCATCGTAAATGAGTTTGACTGTAGCCCCTGCATTTGGAATGGCTGGCTCAGTAGTCAGTTGGGCCATTACATTTACTCCAAAAAAGAAGCTAAAACTTAAAAAAAACAGGATTCTGGAGTAGAAAATCATGAAGAATGGAATTGGATAACTAACCGGCATCTGAATAGTGCAAGATTGCCGGCTAAAACTACTTGAATGTACTTAATTTATGTAGGAATGACTGGCTTAATTTTTACCAAGCGCCTAAGATACCTTGCTCTAGCTTCGCAAAAATTGCTCTTTTAACAAGGCTGTGTCAATTGAATACGGCGAAATTTAAATTTGAGGAGATTTTCTTTTTACCTAGTTCGAAAAAGGGCTTCTATTTCACCTGAACTGATTTTTATCCTGATTATTGTTTCTAACTTAGCACGGTTCCTAAACGGAATTGAATCTTTTACTACGAATGAACGAAAGCAATACAGCCCCTAATTTTTCACGAAATTCTTTTCGAAATCAGCCCTTTGGAAAGGTCTTGGAATGGAGTAAAACCTCCGATGGCCTAACAGGAAACAGTGTTTTTGCAAATTTTAAACTTTCTGTGTATCAATCGGGAATTGTCCGAGTGCAAGCGAGCAAATTTGAGTCCTTTGAATCCAACCCCTATTCAGTCATCGTTCAACCTCAGGCTTTAAATTTTGAACTGGAAGAATTGGGTGATCGATTGATTTTAAAAACCCCGCTTCTTCGTGTAGAAATCAACCTTGACTCCTTCTCCTTGACATTTTTTGACACCCATGGAAAGCTCCTCAATCAGGATGATTCCTTTGGTGTTTCCTGGATTGGAACTGAAGTGACTGCCTACAAAAAACTGCAGCCTAACGAAAAATTCATCGGTTTAGGTGAGAAAACGGGGAATCTCAACCGTTTTGGAAATGCCTACACCAACTGGAATACTGACTACTTTGCGTATGGAGTTGGCGATGATCCGCTCTACCTGAGTATTCCATTTTACCTAGGCGTGCATAATCAAGGACACTACGGCATATTCATGGACAACACCCACAAGTCGCTATTCAACTTTGGGGCCTCCAACAATCGATTTGCTTCTTTTAGTGCCGAGGACGGAGATATGGATTATTACTTTTTCCATTACCCGAGTATATCCGAAATTATTACGGCCTACACTTGGCTTACCGGTCGCATGCAGATGCCTCCCATGTGGGCCTTGGGATTTCAGCAATGCCGCTACTCCTACTACCCAGAATCTGAAGTCTATGCTGTTGCACAGGCTTTTCGTGATAAAAAAATGCCTGCCGATGTCATCTATTTGGACATCCACCACATGGAAGCCTACAAGGTTTTCACCTTTGATGGCGAAAAATTTAGCAACCCCAAAGCGATGATTGCTCGCTTGAAAGAAAAAGGATTCAAGGTTGTGGTGATCCTCGACCCAGGCATAAAAGTAGAATCGAGCTACGCCCCCTACCGCGAAGGACAGGAACAAGGACTATTTGTCAACTACCCTGACGGGCAAACCTATGAAGCACAGGTTTGGCCAGGATGGTGCGCCTTTCCTGATTTCACTAAAGCCGCTACCCGCAGCTGGTGGGAAGATAAAATGGCCTTTTATACCGAAGCTGGTGTGGATGGATTTTGGACAGACATGAACGAGCCTGCCTCTTGGGGTCAATGCACGCCTAACCTCTTGGAGTTTGATTTTGAGGGAGAAAAAGCCTCCCATCGCAAAGCTAGAAATACCTATGGAATGCAGATGGCACGAAGTACGCAGGCTGGCGCTTCCAAACAAGCTCCTGAAAAACGACCTTTTGTCCTCACGCGCTCTGGTTTTGCAGGGATACAACGCTTTGCGGCAGCCTGGACTGGAGACAATGTAGCCTCCGAGGAACACATGTTGGCTGGCATTCGCTTAGTGAATAGTCTTGGCATGAGTGGGGTTGCTTTTGCAGGCTACGATGTAGGTGGATTTGCTGGAGAAGCAAGCAAAAATCTATTTGCCCGATGGATGAGCATCGCTGCTTTTTCCCCCTTTTACCGAGCGCATTCCATGATCAACACCAAGGATGCCGAACCTTGGGCATTTGGAGAAGAGGTGGAAGAAATCAGTCGCAACTACCTGAATTTTAGATACTCACTACTTCCAACCATTTACAGTGCTTTTCACCAAAGTACGCAAAATGGCCTACCGCTGTCTGCTTCCTTAGCGATCCACTTTCCGCAAGACGAGAGCATCTTTCAAACAGCATTTCAAAACGAATATTTGTTTTGCAATACCTTCCTAGTGGCGCCGGTGGAAAGCTTCCGCGAAATCACCAAAGTCTATCTCCCGCAAGGAGAATGGTACTATTTGTACTCGGACCAAAAACACCAAGGAAGTCAAGTGATTTACCAAGACTCCCCGCTCAACTACCTACCGGTGTATGTACAGGCAGGGAAAATTTTTGCGCAGCAATCCCCTATCCAACATACAGGCGAGGAGCACGATGGAATCCTAAGCCTCCATCTCTACAAAGGAGAAACAGGATCTACCTATGTGCATTACGAGGATGCGGGAGAAGGATTAGACTATTTGGAAGGTGAATATTTCAGTCGGGAAATTCAGTACCAGCCTGAAGGAAGCGCTTTGAAAATAAAACAATCAGAAGGCAAATTATCCAGTCAATACCAAAGCATTCGCCTCTATTTCCATGGTTTTGAAGCGCTTAGCCCTGTAGTGAATGGAATAGCCCAAGCACTTAACTCAAGTGACTTTGGCTTTTTAGGAAAGCTCACCGAGTTTGACCCCCTACCAGACCAAACACACCCTTACTTTCAAATCAAACAGTTGCCTTACATCGAATTCAAGCATTCATCAGACGAATTGGAAATTAAGGGACTGAATTGATCCCCCCACCTTTTTACCAACCCAACAATGACCCAAGAAAAAAAGAAGTTGAGTTTCTGGCAGATCTGGAACATGAGTTTTGGATTTCTAGGAATTCAGTTTGGATTCGCACTTCAAGGTGGATTCATGTCTCGTATCTTCCAAACCCTCGGCGCCGAAAAAGATGCCATCCCATTTCTTTGGATTGCTGCCCCGCTGACTGGACTTTTGGTTCAGCCCATTGTCGGCTATTTGAGTGATCGCACTTGGCATCCTAGATTTGGAAGAAGAAAGCCTTTCTTCTTCTTCGGTGCTGTGATGAGTACCATTGCCTTATTTTTCGCCCCCTACTCCTCGGCACTCTGGATGGCTGCAGGTGCCCTTTGGATTTTAGATGCTTCCATCAATGTTTCGATGGAGCCCTTCCGAGCTTTAGTGGCCGATAAGCTTCCTGAATCACAGCGCTCCTTTGGCTTTGTGGTCCAAACCCTAATCATTGGCATTGGCACCTGGGTGGCCTCCAACCTCCCCTGGCTGATGACCGAGCTCGGAGCTTCCAATACCGCTGCTCCAGGGGTGGTTCCTGATTCAGTCAAGTACGCATTCGGGATCGGCGCCTTCGTTTTATTTACCTCCATCCTATTTACTATCCTCAAAACAGAAGAATACCCTCCCGAAGACTTGGATGCTTTTGAACGGGAAAAAGAAAGTAAAAAGGGCTTTTTTACAGGAATGAAAGAGGTTTTTCAGTTAATTGTCAACATGCCAACCGTGATGAAACAGTTGGGTCTGGTCCAGTTCTTCTCTTGGTTCGCTTTTTTTACCATGTGGAGCTTCGCTACACCAGCCATCACAGAGCACGTGTTTGGGGCAACAGACACTAGCTCCGAAGCCTACAATAATGCAGCCGACAGCGTAGGAAATTACCTCGGTACCTACGGACTAGTTTCCATGTTTTTTGCCTTGATCCTCTCCTTTGTTGCCGCAAAAATCAAAATCAACCGAAAGCTACTTCACTTAGTTAGTTTAATTGCTGGAGGATTAGGGTTTATTTCAATCTATTTTGTCACTGAACCCTGGATGCTGCACGGCTGCTTTGCTTTAGTAGGCATTGCCTGGGCGAGCATCCTTTCCATGCCTTATGCCATGCTTTCCGGTTCGGTCCAACCGAATAAAATGGGCGTTTACATGGGTATTTTCAACATGTTTATTGTGATTCCCCAAATTATTGCTGCCTTGGGCGGTGTCAACTTCCTGTACAAGTTGCTCTTTGGCGAAGCGGTCATCAACACCATGCTACTGGCAGGAACGCTCCTAATCCTTGCCGGACTTTCCAACCTCCTGATTACAGACAAAAGGGCCACACACGATTGAGTTGCTGACTTAAAAAATCAAAAATCCGGCAGACTTACCTTAGGGGATAAAAAGGAAGTTTCTTCGTTAAACTCGCGGAGGAAACAAATCCATCATGCGTTTTTAACAGCTCCTTAACCTATTTATACCTAACTTTGAACTTGATTTGAGCCTTCAAGAAAAGTGGAGTAGAGCAATCAGGGGAAATAGCTAGAAATGCAAGAGCGAAGGAATTCGATAAAATCATGTTGAAACAAGTGAAGGTATCAGTATTGATGGCGGTGTACAATACCGACTTCACCGTTATAAAAAGAGCAATTGACTCGGTACTAAACCAAGATTACAAGGAGTTTGAGTTGATCATCATTGATGATGGAAGCACCAACAACAACAGAGAAGCCTTAATCAGATACATCGTAGCACATGAAGACCGGATCTCCTACATTCGCCACAGCAATCGTGGCCAATCGGAATCGATTAACCGTGGTGTACTGAACAGCGTGGGAACTTACATCACCATCTTGGATAGTGACGATGAATACAAAACCAACCACCTGAGCTCCTGTCTCCTCGAGATGGAATCTGCCGACTTAATTTGCTCCACCTCAGAAACAGTTGTTGCTAGCGAGGAAGACTATTTTGTGCCAGACAAAAACGATTTGAGCAAGCAAATTCATTTGGACGAAGCCACACTTTTTGGAACCCTTTTTGGCCTCAAAGAGGTGTTTTTAACGCTAGGATTTAAAGGAGGATTTGCAGCAGACACCGACTTTTTTGAACGTGCAAAGGCAAAGTATCGAGTAAAAAAAGTTGACCTACGAACTTACATTTACTACCGGAACAACCCAAATAGCACCTGCTCCCAAGTAAAACTTCAAAACCTTATTCCTGCAGGCTTGTGATTGAAAATCAGTCAGCAGCAGCCTCAAGTAGCAACTTGATTCTCGCATGCTTGATTACGGGCATCTACGACGTCAACCGGAGCGCCACTTTACAAGAAGACGATTACGAACTGGTACGCGCTTGGGCAGAATCATTGGCTAAAGCAGGAGTAAAAGGCATCTTATTTCACAATGGCTTTAGTGAGGAAACTTGCCAAAAATACACGAATACCTACCTTTCCTTCGTAAAAATCACTCCTGATCCTCGGTTCAATCCCAACGTTTTTCGCTACCTAGTTTACCTAGACTACTTGGAAAAACTGGCGCATCCACCTGACAATATTTTTGTGACAGATGTATCGGATGTAACTCTGATCAACAATCCATTTACCTCAGCACTTTTCACAGAATCTCCAAATACCCTATTTTGTGGAGATGAACCTTGTTTACTGGCTAACGAATGGATGAATGCACATTCCACAAGCCTAAGAACCCAAATCGATGATTTTGCAAGCTATGAAGCCCTATTTGCAGCTGAAACACTGCTGAACTGTGGGATATTTGGTGGGAACTATCCGATATTCTACGATTTTCTCCAGCAGCTAGCTGCAATTCATCGAAGCTACAATTCAAAAAATAGAACTGCGTACACGGGAGATATGGGGGCGTTCAACTACTTGGCCAGAACCAAATTCAACGATCGGTTGCGCCATGGCTTTCCGGTCAATACCGTCTTCAAAGCCTACGAAGAAGCACGCAGCGACTGCTGGTTTCGGCATAAATAAAAATTCCAAAGGGTCATTTCCCATAGACAGGGGACTCGAAGGAGCTACTCAAGTCTTACATCAAAAAAGCCTTCCCTATGGAATCACATCCTAGAGAAGGCTTTTTTTTGGGAAAGACAAAAGGTTAATCCCCAAGCTTCGTCCAGTCCCATTCCTTGTTAATGTGGGAGATGGCATGGTGGGCGGTGAGGTCGTATTGGCAAGGAACGATGGAGATGTAATTGTTGGCGATTGCCCACTCATCGTTATCTTCCCCCTTGTCAAAATTCACAAAGTTACCTGCCAGCCAGAAGTATTTTCTTCCCGTAGGATCAAAGCGCTCCACAAATTCTTCCTGCCACTTCGCATCTGCCTGTCTGCAGATTTTTACTCCTCGAATCTCCTCGTTCCGCTTGGGGGGAATATTCACATTCAAGGCGATCCCTTTGGGAATGCCATTTTCCAATACTTGACGAGCAATTTTTTCCACCCATTCCTCCACATGGGAAAAGTCTGCCTTCGATGAAAAATCGCAAAGGCTAAATCCAATCGATGGATAGCCCTCTAAGGCTCCCTCAATGGCTGCGGACATGGTTCCAGAATAAAGTACAGAAATGGAGGTATTGGATCCATGATTGATCCCGCTGACCACCAAATCGGGCTTGCGGTCCTTCAGCACATGGTGTTTGGCAAGCTTCACACAGTCGGCAGGTGTGCCGCTAGACTTGTAAGCCTTTACATCATCAAAAATATCATCCTCATACAACCGCAACGTTTGGCCAATGGTAATGGCATGCCCCATGCCCGATTGGGGACTATCAGGAGCTACCACCACCACATCTCCCAATTTTTTCATGACAGCTACCAATACGCGGATTCCTTTGGAGGTGATGCCGTCGTCGTTTGAGACAAGAATCAAGGGTCTTGACATGCTTAGTTGTTTTTTAATTCGTTGTAGTAGGCAGTGATCCGAAGCAGATCCCCACGTTGATCGTGTTCAAGGCGATTTTTCCGCATGTATAGCTCGAGCTCCTCGTCGTACCCAGGTAGCATGTCAAACAACTCCTTTTTCTTGCCACTGTAGCGCTCCATTCGCCCATTTTTTAAAAAGTAATAGGTAAATGCCAATCGAAACCCGGCTATATTTTGGGGTCCCCAAAATGGATTCATGCCCATTCCCGCCCAGTTGTTAATTCCTCGAGTGTCCGTAGCAATGTATTCTCGACAGAGCAAGGCAATGTGCTCCCCTTGGGTAAGCACTTCAAAAAACACAGGCGTATCGTAATTACCATTCAATGCATAAGGAAGGCTGTAAAACTTCCGAACACCCTGGTAGGTCTCATCAAAAATATCAAAGCTCGTCACATTGGAGGCTGTAAAAGTGATCACCGTCTCCTCTTGTAGTTGCACTAAGTTGGTTTCCAAATCGTATTTTACCATGCCATTCACCGAACTCCCATCCGTCAAATACAAGGTGCCCTTGTGCCAAATTTGAGACGGGAATTGATTTTTAGTTTGAGCCCAACTTTGGACACTCAAACCAACCAACATCAAGAATAAATAGATTTTCAATCGTAGCATAAAGTATACAAACGGGAGGATGGCCTGCAGGTTTTTAAAAACGACAGCTCCTGCCAAACTTGATTATTTCAGAATAGTATGCCCCATTTTATCCCGCTTCGTTTGCAGGTATTTTACATTGTGGGGGTTGGCTTGAATCTCAATGGGTACTTGTTCTATAATTTCTAGACCGTAGCCCAGCAGACCTACACGTTTTTGGGGATTATTCGAAATCAAGCGAATCTTTGAAATATTCAAATCTCGAAGAATTTGAGCGCCTACCCCATAATCTCTTCCATCCATGGGTAATCCAAGAGCCAGATTGGCTTGCACCGTGTCCATACCCTCCTCTTGGAGTTTATAGGCTTTCAACTTATTGATCAAGCCGATGCCTCTTCCTTCTTGATTCATGTACAAAACCACGCCTTTGCCTGCCTGCTCGACAAGCTCCATGGCAGCATGCAGTTGCGGGCCACAGTCGCATCTGCAGGAACCAAAAATATCTCCCGTGGCACAAGAGGAATGGACACGAACTAGAATAGGCTCATCTTTTTCCCAAGTTCCTTTGATCAGGGCCAAATGAATCTCTTGGGTGTTGGTTTGTCGGTAAGCCACCAAATTAAAATCCCCCCAAACAGTGGGCATGTCTACGCCAATCTCTTTCGTAATTAGTGACTCATTTTTGAGACGGTAAGCAATCAAATCCTTGATAGATACCAACTTCAATTGGAACTTTTCGCGCACCTTGAACAGGTCATCCAAGCGTGCCATGGTTCCATCTTCATTCATGATCTCCACCAATACCCCTGCTGGCTGAAGCCCTGCGAGTCTTGAAAAATCAATCGCTGCTTCGGTATGCCCTGCTCTTCGCAGCACACCACCTCTTTTGGCTTTCAGAGGAAAAATATGTCCTGGTTTGCCCAGTTCATTGGGATGAATTCGGTCATCCACCAAGGCCTGAATGGTTTTTGCTCTGTCTGATGCAGAAATTCCCGTGGTACAACCGTGACCAATCAAGTCTACAGACACCGTGAAGGGAGTTTCAAATACTGCCGTATTGCTTCCCACCATCAAGTCTAAACCTAGCTGCTCGCAGCGATCTTCAATCAAGGGTGCACAGATCAAGCCTCGACCATGGGTAGCCATGAAGTTGATGATTTCGGGAGTGACTTTTTCTGCCGCACACACAAAATCACCTTCATTTTCACGGTCCTCGTCATCTACAACGATGATGACATCACCGTTTTTTATCGCCTCAATGGCATCTTCAATGGAATCCAGGGTGTAATTTTCCACAAGTTGGGGTATTAAAAAGAATATTTAGGATACAAATGTAGCCTCTTTGTCTACAAAACCGGAAGCAGCCAAAGAAAGTTTGGAATTAACCAATGACAATTCCTAGCTCCTTGTCAATCTTGAGTTTTACTTTTTTTAGCTCCAAATAAAACTCCAACAATTCGCTCACCTTTTCTACTTCCAATTGCAGCTGCTCGGCTTCTTTAATTTTTGCCATTGCCTCTTCCATCATTTTTTGGAGAAGCCTACGCTTCAATCGTAAAATGGACTTGAAGGCTGTATTGGCCAAATCATCGGATTCTAGGACCACAAAAATCTGAAATTTATCTTTCCAATTGGCTGAGACCTCATGCCTCTGTGTAATCATTGCAATGGCCTCTTGCCGAATCTCAGCATCCACATGACTCAGAAACAAGTCATCAGAGGGTACCTGACCCAAGGCAATACCGTCTCGGTAGAGTTGAATCATTTTTTGGTAAATGGGAGTCTGAAAACTAACCTCCTCAATTTCAGAAAGGATGTACTGGCAAAAGTGTAGTTCTTGAACATCCAATTTTTGACCGCCATAGTTCAGCAGAAGCCGAAGCATCTCACGTTCCTGCAACAGCAGGTTATCCTCAGCAGTTGCCTCCTCCGGAACTGGCAAAAGTTGGTCAATGCTAGCTTCAATCGCCTTTTCCTCCTTCGCTCGTTCAAATTGGTCCTTCTGTGTTTTTAGGAGAATTTTATTGAGTTCAGCATGCAGAATCTCTTCTTCAATACTCAAAAGCCCCGAGGCCTCTTTCGCATACACCGATCGGATAATTGGATCAGGGATCTTGCTTATGCTTAGCACCACCTCCCGGATGATTCCTGCTTTCCGGATGGGATCCTTATCGATTTCATCTTGGTAGAGGCTGATTTTGAATCCAATAAAATCGCGACTATTTTCTTTGAGGTAGTCCTGGAATGCTTGAGAACCCACCTTTCTGGAGTAGCTATCCGGATCTTCCCCATCGGGGAATACCACTGCTTTTACATTGAGCCCACCTTCCAACAAGAGATCTATTCCTCGCAATGAAGCTTTGATACCTGCTGAATCTCCGTCATAGAGGACCGTTACCTGATTGGTAAATCGTCGGATCAACTTGATCTGCCCATCGGTGAGGGAGGTACCTGACGAGGCCACCACATTTTCAATTCCTGATAGATGCAGTGAAACTACATCGGTATAGCCTTCGACCAAGAAGCAGTTGTCCTGATCTCGTATGGCTTTTTTGGCCTGAAAAATCCCATAGAGCACATCACTCTTGTGGTAGATGGGAGTTTCCGGTGAGTTGATGTATTTGGGCTGGTTTTTGTCTTTAGTCAGGATTCGGGCACCGAAACCAATGGCCTTACCGCTTACATTATGGATGGTAAAGGTGACGCGATTTCGAAAGCGATCGTAGAGGCGTTCGGCCTCCCCCTCCTTCTGCAAAATCAAACCTGCTTTTAGTAGAATTTCTTCTTGGTAACCGGCAGATTTGGCTGCTTTCAAGAAATGTTCCCAGCCATCCAAGGCATATCCCAGATCAAATTTCTGAATGATTTGAGGGGTGAATCCTCGTTCCTTGAAATAACTCAGGCCGATGGACTTTCCTTCGTCGGTTTCTAAGTTTTTTACAAAAAAATCCTTGGCAAAATTTACCGCAATGAATAGGCTTTCCCGTTCATTCTGTTCCAGATTTTGTTCAGGGCTAAGGTTTGCCTCCTCTTCAACCTCAATTCCGTACTTGCCAGCGAGCTGGCGAATGGCCTCTTGAAAACCGATGCCTTCAATGTCCATGACGAATTGGATAGGATCACCTGCTTTCCCGCAGCCAAAGCACTTGTAAATTTGTTTGGCTGGTGAAAGGGAAAAAGAGGGTGTTTTTTCCCCATGGAAAGGGCAACAAGCCCACATGTTTTGCCCTTTTTTCTTCAAGGGCACGTAATCCCCAATCACCTCGACGATGTCAACGCGTTCTTTTACTTTGTCGGTAGTGAGTTTACTGATGGACATAGGAAGGATTAGGGATGCAAAGGTAAGGAACCAACGGGAAATCGATACCTCCTACAGCAGAAGAAAATCAGTGGTTTGAGGGGGTGAAAATGATAGCTCAGGTTTTTCTAAGACGCATTCTTGACCTAACTTGCAAAAAAATTACAAAAGCAATGCAATTGACTCCAGAATTGTTAAAAAAATCCCTTTCCAAAGTCCAGGATCCTGACATCAAGCGGGACTTGGTTTCCTTAGGAATGATTCAAGGGATCGAAATAGAAGGCAATAAGGTACGATTTACAGTGGTTCTCACGACTCCTGCTTGTCCCTTGAAGGAAGTCATCAAAAATAATTGCTTAGAGGTATTGGAAGCAGACTTTGGCAAGGACTACAGCTGGGATATTTTTATGAGTGCTCAGGTAACTACCGTCCGTGATGCAGGGCCCATTCTTCCACAAGTAAAAAACATCATTGCCATCGCTTCTGGAAAGGGCGGCGTGGGCAAATCCACCACCTCGGTGAACCTAGCGGTTGCGCTCGCGGAGCTGGGCGCAAAGGTAGGCTTGATTGATGCGGACATTTCAGGCCCTTCGATCCCCACCATGTTTAATGTGGAAGGAGAGCAGCCTGCGGTCAAAAAAGAGGGAGAAAAGAATATCATCGTGCCCATCACGCAGTATGGCGTAAAGATGATGTCTATTGGATTTTTGACACCCACAGACAGTGCGGTGGTATGGAGAGGACCGATGGCAAGTTCTGCTTTACGCCAATTCATTGCAGATGTAGAATGGGGAGAACTGGATTACTTGCTTATTGACCTACCTCCAGGGACCTCGGATATCCATTTAACGCTAGTTCAAACGGTTCCAGTAACTGGGGCTGTCATCGTCACCACTCCGCAAAAAATAGCACTTGCGGATGCTACCAAGGGATTGAGCATGTTTAGACAAGCTCAAATTAATGTTCCCATCTTAGGTGTTGTAGAAAATATGGCTTATTTTTCGCCTGAGGAACTACCAGACCACAAGTACTATTTGTTTGGTAAGGATGGAGGGAAAAAGTTGGCAGAAAAATATGAGGTACCTTTCCTTGGAGAGATCCCAATTGTTCAAAGCATTCGAGAAAGCGGAGATTCTGGCTATCCGGCTGTTTTGAAATCGGGTCCAACCCAGGATGCCTACCTAAAGCTCGCAGAAGAAGTCGCACGGCAAATTGCAATACGGAACTCTTCGGTCGAGAAAACAGAAGTAGTAGAAATTAAACTTTAAGCAATGCTTATGGAAGCTGTATTGAGAGAAAAAATTGAATTCGCATTGGATACCATCCGCCCTTATTTGGAAGCAGATGGAGGAAACGTGCGCGTAGTAGAGCTGACAGAAGATTTTGTTTTAAAAATTGAAATGTTGGGTAACTGTGGTTCATGCCCTATGTCATCCATGACTCTAAAAGCTGGAGTAGAAGAAGCTATTTTGAGATCAATCCCCGAAATCAAAAGAGTGGAAGCAGTAAACCTAACCGTAGCTTAACCATCTTAAGAATGAAAAAACCTATCCAACATACCTTGAAATCACAATTTCTTGCAGGCTTATTTTTTATGTGTTCGTTCACTGTTTTTGGGCAGGGGATTACACTTCAAGGATTTTCTTCGGGAGGCACGAGTCATCAAGGCACCGGTCACAATGAAAAATGCGGACATACCTTTTTAGAATCCCAGCAAGAAAAAGAACTAGGGGTATTTGGATCGAAAGTTTTCTTTGAAGATTGGATCACCAAAAAAATCGTTGAGAGAAAAAGCATGCCACAGATCATGAAGGTTCAGGCTGAACCAAGAGTGATTCCAGTGGTAGTTCATATCCTACACAATGGGACATCCATAGGCGTCGAAGCCAATATTTCGGATGCGCAGGTTCTCTCGCAAATTCGAGTACTAAATGAGGATTTTCGAAGAAAAAATGCAGATGCCATCCGCACCCCCGCGGAATTTCTTCCAGTAGCAGCAGATGCAAATATTGAATTTGTGCTTGCCAAACAGGATCCAAATGGACTACCAACCAATGGAATTATACGAAAACAGGGACCCAAAACCATTTATGGGCCAGAAGATGCAACCATAATCGGTCAGACCTCCCAGTGGAATCCAGAAGAATACTTAAATATGTGGGTGGTTCCCTTGGTATCTCCTTACTTAGGTTATGCTACTTTTCCCACCTCTAACCTCCCAGGACTTAATTTCACACCATCGGCGGCAATTCGCGATGGGGTAACCGTGGATTACCTCTTTTTTGGAACAGGTGCTGGCACAGCTGCCAATACCAATGGAAGAACTGCTACGCACGAAGTAGGGCACTACCTTGGCTTGCGTCATATTTGGGGTGATGGAGGCTGCGAAGTAGATGATTTCGTCCTAGATACTCCAAATCAAGACAATCCCAACAATTCCATTTGCAACGACAACCCAGTTCGGATTTCTTGTGGAACCAACAACATGATTCAGAACTACATGGATTATACGCCAGATCCCTGCATGAACCTTTTTACCAAGGGCCAAGTAGAACGATTTGATGTAGTATTAGCAAATAGCCCTCGAAGAGCATCGTTGGTGAACAGTCGTGGAACTAAAGACCCGATTCTTACGACTAGAGATGTTTCGTTGTTAAGAGTAGTAACGCCTTCAGACGCGTTGTGCCAACCTACCATCTCTCCTCAGTTGGAAATTCAGAATAGTGGTAATGAATTAGTCACATCAGTGAATATTGAATTTAGATGGAACGGAACCTTAGTAGAAAATAAACAGTTCACCACCAATCTAAAATCTTCAGAGAAAACAACAGTAAGCTTTGCAAACTTTGATACAAAAGGACAGGAAAGTGAATTTTCATTTACAATTGTTCAGGTAAATAACGTAGCCGACTTGGTAACATCAAACAATACGTTAATCTCTAAACCTGTTCAACAAGGACAGCTTACGCTTCCTTATTCAGTTTCATTGACAACCCTCCCTGCTACCTGGATCGTTGGAAATCCTGATCAGTCTTTGACTTGGGAGAAAACCAATCTTACCATCGATGGAAGTGCTCAACCAGCCCTATTCATTCGCCATTATGAATACGAGGCGCAGGGACAGCTGGACTACTTTATTTCTCCGCAAATTGATCTAACCAAGTATCCAAATGCCCAACTGGTATTTGAAGTTGCGCATGGTCCTTACAATCAAGCCGGATTCCAAGATGAGTTACTGGTCGCAATTGCTCCAGAGTGTAGCCAAGATTTTGACATCATCACTCCTCCATATAAAAAGAGTGGGACTCGACTTCAAACTTCCGATGCTACTGTGGAAGAGTTTATCCCGACTAGTGCTACACAGTTTAGGACAGAGCTAGTCAACCTCAATAAATTCAAGGATTTAGGTAAAATTCGAGTGGCAATTGCTACTAAAAATGCTTTTGGAAACAATATTTTCCTTCGGAATATACGAGTGGTACCTACTGAAGAATTCAAGTATGATTTGAAGATTGAAGATGTAATTGCTCCAAGTCCTATCAGTGCTGGAACAAATGCACAAGAAATTGTACGAATTACGAATACAGGGAACCTACCAGTATCTAAATTCTTGTTTTCAAGAAATACGAACAATTCAGGAAATCGAGTTTTCGTAGGATCTGGTTCAACCATCCCTCCTGGGGAATCCATCAATATTTCGTTGGCCAAATCCACTACTGCTGGAAAGAACAACTTGAAGTTTGGAGTATCTGAACCGAATTTTGATCAAAACCTACCTGCAGTGGCACAAACCAACTGGTACAATATCGAGAATACAGCTAGACTTGAAGTGCCTTGGAGACAAAACTTCAACAGCAGTACCGATCTAAGTCCATGGCTTACCATTAATCCAGAAAGTGATCAGGCTGCTTGGCAAGTAACCGCGGTAACGGGAGCAACAGGACCAAACAATGTGGCTAGAATTGAAGGTGCTACCAATGGAAATTCGTACTGGATGGGAACACCTTCCTTCGACTTGTCCGTAAGCCGTCAAGCCAGCGTTTTCTTTGATGTCGCCGCAGGATCTATGAACCCTGGAACTACACTTTATGTACTGGCCAGTACCAATCAAGGAGAAACTTACAAAGTGGTTTGGTCAGAAGAAGGAACCGCTCTTTCAACAGTAAGTACAGGAAATGCCAACCCATCCACTGCAGGTGATTACGAACGGAAGTATGTCAACCTTACCGAATATGCTGGTGAAGGTAAAAAGGATATTCGTTTAGCTTTTGCGTTGGATGTGGTTGGAACGCAGAATTCGCCTGTTTACTTGGACAACTTGGAACTCTTCTTAAGCGCAAATCCAGATCCTGTCATTCCAGCGGAGCGAAATACGGTTATCTATCCAAACCCAGCCTCTGAATTTGTCAATGTGGCATTCAATCTTCCAAAAAGAGAAAATGTGACCATTCAGATCATCTCATCTACTGGTGCCTTGGTACGGGAACTGACCTTCCCAAATACTTTGAACCAGACCTATACGTTTAGTAGAGAGATGTTTACAGCTGGCCTTTATGTGTTCAAAATAAATAGTTCGAGCTTACAAGAAATTAAGCGCGTAATTATCCAGTGATAAAGAGTAAGCCGAAAGATACGTTTCGGCTTACTTTTTCCCACTTTCAGCTGTTTTACTGAATTTTGTTCTTCGAATAAAGAATCAAAACTTTGATAGGCGCTATCTTTATACCATGCAATCACTCCTACCACAACTAAAAAAAGTTGGGCTACACCTGCTCTTGATTGCAGGGGTTTCAGTTACCCTCGGCTTTATTTTTTTAAAGGTCTATCTTCCTTTCTATACCAATCATGGCGAAACAGTTTCAGTACCGGACCTATCAGGATTGACTAATGAAAAGGCAGAGGCCTTATTAAAAAGTGCCTCCTTACAGTATGAAATCTCCCCAGATTCAGGATTCAGTGCAGAAGAAGACCCGTTAGTTATTTTAAAGCAACTACCAGAGGCAAATGCTTTGGTCAAAAAGGATCGAAAGATATTTTTAACATTGAATGCGCGCAACGCTCCTATTCTAAAGATGCCAAGTTTGCTCAATATGCCATTGAAAAATGTGCAGGAAATCTTGGCCAACATTGGACTTCAGCGTGGAGACATCATCTATGTTCCAGATATAGGAATCAATGTGGTCTTGGAGCAACGCTACAAAGGCGCCCCTATCCGTGAAGGAGCCGAAATTGCCAAAGGATCGAAAATTGATTTGGTGGTGGGTGATGGTATGGGCAATCAACTGCTTAGTGCTCCAAACTTTGTAGGCTTGGAGGAAGAAGAAGCAGAATTTTTGGCAGTAGGTTCTGGGTTGCGTTTGGGAAGAAAAATCTACAACAAAACTGACTCTGTAGCTCCTGGAAGAGTCTATTTGCAAAGTCCTTCTGTGGGCTCTGAATTGCAATCAGGCGATGTAATTGATCTTTGGATTTCCAAAAATTAATACTTTGAAACGAAGCAGGTTATTCTCCACCCTTCTATTCTTCTCTTTATTGAGTCAAGGAGCGCCTAGCCTAGCTCAGTTTGTTAATTTTGGACCTATTCATCAGTCTTCACAAACTGTAGATCCAATTCCTGAACCTTGGACACGGCAAACGAATACAGCTACCCTGCCTTTTTGGGATGATTTTTCAAAGGGCATTCAATCCAGTAGGTGGATTTCCAAAGGAGCATCCTACACCGAGACCATCGGGAACAAAGCCCCTTCCATCGGCATGGTGCTCTTCAATGGTGTCGACGAAGCAGGAAAATCGTACTCCTTACAGGAAAAAGACCAAGGTGAAGGGGATTACCTAAGCAGCATACCCCTTGATTTAAGTGGAATCCCAGCGGCACAGCAGGCTACAGTCTACCTCAGCTTTTATTGGCAAGCTGGAGGTAAAGCAGAAGTTCCCGATAGCAACGATCGACTCACGCTACAAATTTTGACTCCCGGCGGCACCTGGCTAAACATTTGGGAAAAAAGAGGAGGAACAGCAGTGGATCGGAATCGCTTTATTCAAGAAACCATTGCCATCCGTCCCGAATGGCAGCATGCCAACTTTCAGTTTCGCTTTTTTTCAAACGGTAGACAAAGTGGCCCTTTTGATTCCTGGCTTTTGGATTACGTCTACTTGAATTCGAAGCGAAGCAGCACAGACCTCTCCTACCCAGATCGAGCCCTTACACAAAGAACTACTGTTCGTCTTGGAGACTTTGGGGCCTATCCATGGGAGCTCTTACAAAAAAATCAAAAAGGGAAATGGTCCACAGCCAAGAGTGAATTTCAAAATCTAGAGAATCGCTTCAAAGCCATGGAGTACTCGGTCACCCTTCGGGACAGTAGTGGGGTAAGTATGCTTCCAATCAATAGCACTACTCCATTCAATCCGGTTCCAAATGCCCTTGAAAGAAGAACAATTGCAAGCAGGTCCTTCACAGAAATTCCTTTGCCTGCCAAGCCTACTGAGGTGGTTTTTGAAATGGCCTTGATTACTGGTGATGGACTCTTGACCGAGATAAATGGCAGCGATACCGTTCGCTATTCCCAGGTGGATTTTCGTTCCAATGACCGCGTAAGTAGCCGCTTCCCAATCCGCGACTACTTTGCGTACGATCAGGGAGCAGCAGACTATACTGCAGGGATTAATCAGCGGTCGGGGCAGATCGCAGTTGAATATACCACACCGGAACCGGTCTTTTTGAAAGGAATATCCATTGACTTTTCCAATACCAGACAGGTAAATCAGGTGCTGGACTTGGTCGTCTGGTCTGCACTCGACAAGAAACCACTCTACTCCAAAGAAGTAGTTATCCCAGCAAAGGCACCAGGTCAAGCAATCCACTATTTTCCGCTAGAAGAAGCAATCCCTGTTTCAGGAACCTTTTTTGTGGGGTTCACTCAGTTCACCAACGATTTTCTTCAGGTAGGACTTGACAAGGGCAATGATTTTAGTGGCCGCATATTCTACAATGTCGGTGGTGGATGGGTGAAAAACACCGAAGTGACCGGTTCTCTTCTAATTCGACCACATGTCAGCTTGACCGGGAAGGCCAATGGAAACATTGAACCAACGAACACCCTTCGAATCTACCCCAATCCTACGGTCAACGAAGTTCAGGTAGAAGGAGAATTTTCCTCTTTGCAGGTAGTAGACTCTTATGGAAGAGAAGTATTCCCATCTCGCGTACCCTCCGCTAAAGGAGAAATCCTTAATTTTAAGGATCAACATCCTGGTTTATACCTGATTTATGTTCAGGGTAGTACAGGGCCACAATCGTATCGAATCTTAGTGAAAAAATAATATGGAAGACATTACCGTTAAGGAACTAAAAGAAAGATTAGAGAAAGGAGAAAAATTTCACTTTTTCGATGTGCGAGAGGAATGGGAGTACGAAGAGGATAACCTTGGAGCAAACAACATTCCTTTGGGAGAACTTGACCACCAGCTTGAGCAACTCGCAGGAATCAAGCACGAGGAAATTGTGGTGCACTGCCGCTCGGGAGCACGAAGTGGGAATGCAAAGAAGTTTATGGAGACTAAAGGTTTTACCAAAGTCCGAAATGTATTGGGTGGCATTCTTGCTTACCGTGCCTTAACGGATTAGTACAATGTACTAAGTACTAAGTACTAAGTACAATGTACAAAGTAGAACTACGAAGTACGAGATACGACATTCTAACTAATGTTGAACGCTGATTGATGAATGATGAAATGATGTCAATGTACTAAGTACAATGTACAAAGTATCTTAAAAATTAAGGTTGGCTTGTAAAATGGGTTGGCTGAACTATCCAACTCCAAAATCCATACTTGCCTGCCTGCCACAAGAAGGGTACTTTCTACTATGAAATGTAGAATTACAATGCTAGCACATCCCCATACTTGGTACTTTGTACCTCGTACTTTGTACTTGGTACATTGTACTATGAATTTAGCTCGTCTGAAATGGCTGAGGCGAGAAGCAGAGCACAAAAATTAGGAGCGCCAGCCAACCCAATACCTTTCTTTTGGTATCCACGGGGATGCTACCCGTCACTTCAGGATGGCGGATGCCCATGACCCTGCCAAGTAAAAAGGCAAAAAATAACCAGCCTTGATACCCTTCCCAGCTTGGCTGAAAGAAGGAAATTAGGTATTGCCCTGCAGCAAGTAGCAGCACTAGCGTAATTCGGTTGAGTAGAGATAGGTCAGACTTCGATAAGCAGAGATACAAAAACCCAAGGTAAAGGGGAATACGAATTACGAGTTCCTCCAAGGGTAAAGAAGGCCGAATCACCCCCATGCCAGCATAGGCGAGAAATACTCCAAAAGCAAGTTGGGAAATCAGTGCATGTCTCTTTGGAAACAAACCAAAAAGCACGTGTCCCCCATCCAGTTGCCCGATAGGCAGGAGGTTGAGTGCGGTAAAGAAAAGCGCCAAATAGCCCGCAAATAAATAGGGATAGTGGATCAATTCCGACATGGCGGGTAGACGCTCTGGATCAGCAAGCAGTTCACCCAAACCCCAGAATAATATGTTTTTTCCGAGTTCAAACTCCATCACCTCTTCCCCATAGCCTTGGAAATTGGGATCAGCATACTCGGGATGGATTTCATAGAGGTAATCTGCCGGAGGCAGAGTCACAAATCCATACACCAAAATGCCTAGCGCAAGGACAAATCCCGCCAAGGGACCAGCGATTCCGATATCAAAGTATTTTTTACGGCTGTTGACCCTTCCCTTCATCTGGATCACTGCGCCAAAGGTGCCAAGGGAGGGGCTCCCTAAAAATCCCAGCCAAGCGGGAATAAAATAAGGTAGGCTACAGCGGACTTTGTGGTAGATGGAAGTGAATAGGTGTCCCAACTCGTGGACGAGAAGGATGCCTATAAATGGTATTGAAAACTCTAGGGAACGCACAAAAAAAGGCCAGGTCAATGCAGCTTCCCCTGAGGCAAGAACAGATTTACCGTAAACCCACTCCCCACCAGCGAGAGTGGTGGTGACAAGGGTAAGTAGGAACAATACACCATGAATCAGGTATTCCTTTGGTTTATACATCACCAAAAAAATCGATTAAGGTATGAGATCCCATTACTTGAATTGCTTTTATACCTACAGAGGTGGCACCTTCTACATTGGCTTTTAAATCATCAAAAAAGAGGACTCGATCTGCTGTTGTTCCTAGTTCCAAGAGGAGCTGTTGGTAAATGTCTTGATTCGGTTTGGCGAGACCCATCTCGTGGCTATAAAATACCCAGTCAAAAAGGGGGTCAAAATTGTCCATCCCGTGCTGGGCTTGCAATTGAGCATATACTGCATCGATATGGATCTCGTTTGTATTGCTGAGTATACCCACTTGGTACTGTGCTTTGAGTTTGCGTACCAGCTCGAGCCGGTAGGCAGGAATTGTGCCCAGGAGGCTATTCCAGTAGTAATCCACCTCGGCATCCGACCAGTTCGTTTGGAAGTAGGTACGAAACTCTTGGCGAAACTCATCTGAACTCAGCTTTCCTTTTTCGAAGTCCTTATGAAATTCTGCTGCATAGCAGTTGTCCACCTTGTCATGCAGTGATGCAGGCAGGACCGACTTCATCAAGTCCATGGAGCGGTGGTAGTCAATGTCTATCAGCACGTTACCTAGGTCAAAGATGACAAAATCCACGTCAGGCCTATTTTTCATGGGGGATGAAGGTTGATTAATTCAACTCAAATATGTAACATTGCAGTCCCAAAACCAAGGTGTTCGGCTCATTTGAGCACCTTTTCAAAACGGAAAATCTAGTTTTTAGGGCCTATAGCTCATTCGGTTAGAGCAACTGACTCATAATCAGTAGGTGCTTGGTTCGATTCCAAGTGGGCCCACAACAGGATCAGGCACTTACGAGTTTTATTTCTCGGAGTGCCTTTTTCATTTGATCACGATTTGCACAAAAAAAGACTAAAAACTGAGCAACTGACTCCCCCGATGCTTCGGGGCAGTAGGTGCTCGGGTCGATTTCAAGTGGGCCTACCAACTACCCCTTCAGAAGAGATTTTGAAGGGGATTTTTGTTTTATTAGCTCGCCAAGGCGCAGAGACCTGCCTGCGGTAGGCAGGCGCAAAGAATAAACTTAACTCCTTAGCGGCCTACTTTCCGTGGGGAGGAGCAAAGAATAAACTCCTCGGCGGCTTGGCGGCTTAGCGAGCATTATAACTTTTGAAATATGTATTCTCGCAAAGGCGCAGAGATGCAAAGAATAAACCTAACTCCTTAGCGGCATACCTTCCGTGGGGAGGAGGAAAGAATAAATTCCTTGGCGGCTTTGCGGCTTAGCGCGCATTATTACTTTTTAAAACATTTATTCTTTGCGAGAAAAAGAAAAAAATAGCTAAGCGAGCATAGCGCCCCCTTACTTAACCAAATTCAGCTTTCCGCTGACGTCAATCACTTCTGCGATCTTGTTGAATACCAGCGTGGGCACCTCAATCTTGTAGTCTTCGGTGCGTACTGTAAAGGCAAAAGTCACTTTCATTTCGGTGGCAGAAGCCACAATCGAACCCTTGACGGTAACCGGCTTGGTGACCCCATGAATGGTGAGATTGCCAGCTGCAGTCACCGGATAAGTACCCGGCTTACTGAGGTCTATGGTTTCCGTGATTTTCCCGGCAAATTTCGCCGTTGGGTAGCGTTCGCTCTCCAAGTAGTTCTCATTGAAGTGCTCCTGCATGAGTTTGTTGGGAAACTGAAAATCGGTGATCTTCATCTGAATCGCCAAGTCACTAGTACCTACGTTGAGAATGGCTCCAGCCTTTTTGTTAAGTGCCTCGATATCAAGCGCAGGGGTCTTGGAAAAAAAGGATACCTCCCCCACGGAAGTTCGATACAAGGTTTGACCAAGAGACAAACCGCTTCCTAACAGTAGGAAGAAGGAAAAGAATAGGATCGATTTTTTCATTTGTGTGCGTTTCTAGCGGCTTTATCCAAACTGAAGGTTCGAGCGATGTTGAACCCATAAAAGATGTCACCTTTATCCCATGCGCCCACATTCTGCCCGATAAATTGCTTTTCGACCATGCCACGGGCATTGGTGAGGTGAAATTGGAACACGTGTCCACCCGTCTCAATGTCTACACCAAAAGAAAGTGCATTGCGGTAGGGATAGGGAAAGCCCCCAATCCCACCATCGTCGTCATCCTCATCCTCCTCCAGTTCACGCAAGGTATAGTAGTACTCCGCAGAAAGCGTTACCCGCTGGCTGAGTTTGTACCGCCCCCCTGCACCCAGTGCAAACAGTTGGTTAGGGATACTTGGATCCTCCACCTTGTTGACGTGGATGAGGGTAGGCATGAGCTGTAGGGAAAGCTTTTCAGTAAACTTGCGCGCTACCAGCACCTGACTCCAGTAGGAATAGCGCTCGATGTTGTTGTTAAACTTCATAGGGGAACCCGACTCCATGATGTATCCCGTAGGCATGGTGTTGATTCCCCAGCCCGCCATTGCAGTTACGGTAACAGGAATCCTATTAGATTGTCGTAAGACCTTGTATTTGGTATACAGGTCGTAGGTTTTTTCAAGGGAACTCCTCCCCGCTCCTACGAGCCAGCGGTCAGTAAGGCCATATTCCAAGCCCAGTCGGATTTTGGCTTCGTCAAGACCAAAAAAATTGGCGATAAACCCAGAATTTACGGCTCCAAAACGGTGTGAAATCCAAAAATTAAGGTGGTTTTTGGAGATGGTTTCGATGGTTTGCCCATTGATGAGTCGGGAGGCTTTAAAGGTCGCTATCGTGTAGGTTGGCTCTTTGGCTTGCTCGGCATCGAGTAAGCTTAAGAGATCGTCCTGTGAGGAAGCTGAGGTCCAAGCGCTTGTTCCGAGGAAGAGCCCGAGAGAAAAAATCCCTCCTAGTAAGCGCAATTTTTTCACCCTAATCCCCATCATGTCGTTACTTTTAAGTTTGTGCCATCAAGTACGGTGGCGTAGGTTTTCAATCCGCGTGAACCGGTGGAGTTAAGACCCTTCCCTGCCGTGTCGAATCTGGCTCCATGAGCAGCGCAGTAAAATTCACCCGCATTAAATACTACTTGTCTCCTCCCTTCGTGAGAACACACCTGCGTCACCGCAGCAAATGAAGATGCGCTTACTCGAGCAATCACGATTCCACTCACTACCACGTAGTTTCCTACGGTATTGAGTTTGGAATAGGCAGCTGAGTTCAGATCCAGGATCAACTCATTTCCAGTAACTCCTGTGGGATTGGTAGGGTCCATACTTTCGTTGACGCAGCTGCTCAATCCAGAAGCAGCACAGTAGACTGCAAAAAGGGAAGCTCCTTTTAGCCCTAGGCTTTTCAGAAACTCCATGCGGTTCATTTTTTCGTTCATCAGGGTAGTTGGTTTAAATACAATTCAAAAATAGAGTGGGCACTCTTTGCAGCCCCTTAGTGAATTCTTAAGATTTAGTTAAAATGGATTACTTCGGAAATCCCTACTCCTTAACGGATTTGAGAGTGAATTGGTTAACTGATGGAGTTTTTCTGTTGGACCCGCTGTTGCGGGTCCTGCTGAACATCATCCTATTCTTATTCCATGGGTTGCACCCATGGTTATTCATAGGTTGGACCCGCCGAGCGGGTCATGCATAATCAAATCGGTTCTCTCGAAAAGATCCGCCACGGCGGATCAAACCTTGAATAACCCCAGGTGAAGCCTGGGGAAGGTAGGTGAAACCTACCGAAGACAGGTGAAGCCGAGGATAAGGAATCCCAACCCGCCAAGGCGGGTTGAACTCCGACGACAGGCAAGAATGTCTTCCTTCGGCAGACCTCACAACTACTTTTTCATCAAATTCAGATTGATATTCGAATTGATGATCAACCCATTATTATGTTGAAAACCATTTTTCCCATTAATCAGCCTTCCGTACTGCAGGGTCTGGTTGAGATAGCCTCCCTCCAATCTGAAATTTTTCGAAAATCGATATCCTAGTAAAACTCCTATTCTATTTTGGTCAAATACATTGGCGTTTACATTTTCCCCAAAACCGACGAACACCTCATCGTACACCGCCAAATAGGGGGTTTTGTCCTGGATCTCATTTTCTTTCAAAGGAACCTGTATCCGTACCATGTACCGCATTCGGTGAAGTAATGGAAACTCGGATTCTTTTGTTGCCTGTGCATCCGAATACTTCCCTACGAAACGCTGTTCAAGCATAAATCGGTGCGAAAAGTCCACCTTGCCTACTTTTTGGGAAAGTTGCGCCATCTGGAAAATCCGGTGCTCGGTAAATTGCTTCCCAAATCCATTCAATGGAAATTCTCCATAGGGAAAGGTTTCTATCCAGCCATAGCCTACCCTCAGCTGGACAGCAGGATGAAGCTGGTAGTTCAATCCCAAACGCAACAAACTCTGCTGCCAATCGGTGATTACGTTCGCGCGCCGAAATTGGTATTCCGTATGAAGCCCGAGCTTATTGGATAGCTTGAAGGTTCCAAAATAGGTATACCAACCAATTTGATTGGCCGTATTCAGCCGATTGTTTTGCCCAAATGTTGGGTTGAAAAATAGGCCTAGGACAACGATCGTGCAGAAAATTGAGCGCCTTACATTCATGGTTCGTACGATTTAGAATTTCACCTGATCGGCTTAACTCACGATTGCTTTTCGAGCGGCAAGCGCATGCTCCGAAACAGGTTGGTGCTTTTCCAATCCGATGATTTTTACAGTTCCACCATTTTCTTCATAGTCCTCCTGAAAACGATGTAGATTCTCCATAACCGAATGGTCAACCAATTTGGTGTTTTTTAAATCAATCGTCACATTAAATCCTGCTGGAATTTCTTCCAATTTTCGTTTGATTCCCAAATAGTTGGAGAAAATTGCTGCCTTATCGATTTCAACCAAATACTGATTATTATTGAAGGACACCACAGTAGGTGCCTTGAAGAAGGAGGAAATCGGAGTGCCTTTGGCTAGGTGCAGTATCATTTTCAATAGGACCCCTGCAGCAATACCGATGAGCAAATCCTCGACGAGGGTAAAAAAGATGGTGACCAAGAAAATAGCCAACTGTTCCTTCCCAATCTGGAACGTATGGATGAATTCTTTGGGGTGTGCCAATTTGATGCCCACAGAAATAAGCATGGCCGCAAGGGCAGCATTCGGGATCATCTCGATGACGGGTGTAGCGACTAGAACAAAAACAAGCAAGAATATTCCATGGTAGAAATTTGCCCAGCGGGTTTTGGCACCTTGGGTGACATTCGCAGAACTACGAGCGACCTCAGAAATCATCGGCAAGCCACCCAAAAATGCAATTACCGTATTTCCCAAACCCACAGCAATCAGGTCCTTGTTCGAATCAGACTTTCTTCGGTAAGGATCCGCAAGGTCAATGGCTTTCACGGTCAATAAGGACTCAAGCGAACCCACGAGGGCAAACATGATGACATACTTCACAAAGATTCCGGTCTGAAAAACTCCAGAAAAATCAGTGTGCAACGAAATACTGTCCATCAAATTACCAATATGCAACAAGGCATAGGGAGGCTCGGTATGCGCAAAATCCATAGCCAATTCCGAAGGAATTGCAACCAGCAAAACCATCAAAGGCGCTGGAATCTTACCTAACGTGAAGTTTTTGAGGTAAGGCCAGCCGAGCATGATGGCCAAGCTGTAGACTCCAATCATGGTTGCCCTTGGATCAAAATTGGCGAAAAAGGTCGGGATAGCCGTGATCATAGCCACTGTACTCATTCCCTTATATAACTCTGGATTGACATCCAAAAACACCGGGATCTGCTTGACAATGATGATGATCCCTATGGCTGCTAGCATCCCATGGATGGCAGATAGAGGAAACACATCCACCAACTTCCCAAACTTGAACAGGCCGAATAACACCTGAACTAATCCAGCAACGATCATGGCTCCCAAGGCGAGCTTCCAACCGGTCTCTCCACCTCCAAAAGCAGCTACTGCTCCAGCAACGACCACAATGAGTCCCGCAGCGGGACCCTTGATCGTCAAGCGTGAACCAGAAATGACACTAACTAGAATACCGCCAATGATGGCAGTAACCAATCCCATGATGGGTGGAAAATCTGAGGCTTTGGCAATCCCCAAACTCAGGGGCATGGCCAACAAGAATACCGCAAATCCTGCAGTGGCATCCGCAGCAAAATTTTCCTTTAAACCAGCCCATCCGTCTTTGGGCACCTGTGTTTTTGTTGTTGTTTTCATATAATTTAAGGACTTACGCCCTCGTCTAAAGTCTGTAATTAGTTAGTTAGGCAATCTTTTTTGTGTTTGCCGCTGGCAAAGTGGTAGCATGTAAATCGATAGTGGATTCTGGCACAGTCCCCAAAAAGAGGCGTGCATAGATACGTACCGCAGCTACACCCTCCATCACGAAGGCCAAAGCCGCAAGAAAAGCAAGTACAAACTGATCTTCATGAATGTGGCTGAATAGCAAATCTTCCCCGATGAACGTAGGGGATATCGGGAACCCAATGAGTCCCAATACTGCCAATAGAAATAGAAATGCAACCAATGGATGTTGTCGGACATAGCCTTGGTAGCCATATAAGCCAAGATCTCCGTGTTGCTTGGTCATCCAAAGAATCAACCCCCAGCCCAGTGTTCCGAAGAACACCACACCACTGAGGTAAATTGCAATTTCAGTGGCTGCAAAATTTTCATTCTCGGCAATAGCAAGTACCATCCAAAAATGGTTCATCCACAACATGGTCCATGCCAAACGAATGGACCTACGCTCGGTAAACGATTTCAATACCATCAATAGGGCTAGAAATGCAAACCCGACCGGTAGTAGTTGATGGAGCCAAGTAGGAAGTTCGTAGCCTTCAACGAGTAAGTATACCCCAACTGCATAGCTGGGGATGAAATACAAGAGCAAGGTCCGATACCTCAGAAAATCAAGCCGATGTCCCAACTTCTTTAAGGGCCCAAAAACCCATCCTTGAATAAACCGGTCTAGGTTCCACTCTTTCAAACTCCAAACATAAATGGAAAGGTAGAGTCGGTTCCACCAAGTGCGCACTACCTTCTTTTGTTTGGGAACAAAACCATAAAACTGTTCCCGAATCAAGTAGCTGACTACCGAAGGGGAAACAAGCAATTGATAGGTTCGGAGGAAGGCATTCCCAGCAAAATGGATCAAGACCAACAACTCCAAACCTGCCGCAACTTCAATAAACATGATCCCAATTTGAGTTAGCGAAGCATAACCAATTTGAGTTTTTACAGAGGTTTGCACCCGAGCAATCGTCGTGGACACTACAGCCGTAATCAGTCCTATAGCCCCAATCAGGATACGTACAAGCAATTGATTTTCCCAGAAAGGATAGGTTCGTAGGAGCAAGAAAACTCCTAAATGCACCGAAAGCGATCCATAGAAGATCGCAGATGAAGGTGTAGGACCCTCCATCGCCCTTGGCAACCAGGAAGAAAAAGGAAATTGCGCAGATTTGGCAGCCGCCGCCAGAAGCAGCATCAATCCAATAAAGAGCGTAATACCTGAATGACCGAGCTGCTGATCGACAACCCGCTGTGCATCTGTCAAATCCAAAAAGGTAACATTCGCATGCCAAAGGTGATGACTTGCCCACATGGCCAAAATCAATCCCACATCCCCAATTCGGTAAATAGAAAATACTTTGATAGCATTACGAGACGGAAGGAGATTTTTACGGTAAAAGGCCACCAACAAAAAGGAGGATAGTCCCAATACTTCCCATCCGATAAAGAGCGTTTCAAAATTTCCTGCCAGGATGGTCAGGTTGAAACCCAAATAAAAGAAAAGGACCGTATTGAAAAACCGCTTGTATCCAGGCTCTCGGTGCAAGTAATACCTACTGTAAAAGGTGATCAGAAAGGTGAGCATTGCCCCAACAATGAGGTATACTGCACTAACTCTGTCAAAGAAAAAGTCTACCAAAAACTCAAAATGCTCGTTTTTTAAAAGCACAATTTCTTTGAGATTGAGGTCCTTTCCTCCTTGCAAAACCCAGAACCAAAGAAAAACCAAGGTACTCAGGAGGTTTATCCCTGAGGTGTAAAATGCAACCCGTGAAAGCCAAGTTTCCTTACTTTCAGGGATAGCCAAACTAATCAAAAAGCCGAGGAGAGGTATCCCAATCATCAGCTGAATCCAATAAGATAGTTCCATCAGAGCGAATCGATTAGGTATACAGGAAGGTTCTGTTGCGTACTTAGGAGCTTGTCTTGGAGATGATCCAAATGCTCCACTTCGGTGACTGGGGCATAGGAAATGAATTTTTCATCTACCCTTCGAAGCAATTCCCCTGTCCGAGGATCAATGACCACAAAATGAATCCAAGTATTTTTCACCCACTCATGAATGCCAGGGTTCGATTCGAGCACCTTTGCCACCAAAGCCGGATCCTGCTCTACCACCATCAGCAAGCGAATAGGGTCGTGAATTTCTACCATCTGATACGGAAGCCCTGTTCGCAAATCCCCATCTGCTCCATTCGCTACACCAATGAGGCCCATCACGTTGTGAGGAAGCTTGGTTCCTGCACCTAACTTATCTGGGTCCATTCGGGAGAAATAATACTCCAGGTTGATCCCACCACAAACCGGGACGGCGGCAGATAGAATTTTAGTCAAGGATACACCGTCTGGATCTTGGCGGTAGTCATAGGAGTTGAGAAAAGCCCTCCGATCAAAAAACAACCCTTTGATCGTTGATTTTCGAGACACAATACAAAGTGCATTTGTAGCATGATTGTATTCGGGACGCGGTTCAAACAGGGAAAATGCTCGTTTTTTAACCGCTTCATGGAGTCCACCAATGGACTTGTTTTTATCTAAAGTGTCGAATCGACGCGATCGCTCTAGCGAGTTAATATCCAAGACACGAACAAACTTCTCTTGGTTTTCGCGATGCAACTTCAGATTTTCTGCATAAAGGATGTCTTCATCATAAAACAACAACTCATCCTTTGTGGTGTCGTGTAGGCCTCCCAGAAATTGAGTGGAGGATGGAATGTCAATTCCTCTTTTCAGAAGAAGTTGCCTCACTTCAGGTTGATTGGCCATAAAGGCAGCCACTCTCGCATTGACAGAACCAGGTCGACCACAGCAAGCTCCACAATCGTATCCTGCATAGTGCGTATTGTTGATACTTGAAGCGCCGTGCCCAATCAGGTAGACAAGCGGAGAAAATCCGTCCATCAAGCCAATGCTTCGCAGCAATCCTTCGATACGATCTGCCATTTCTTCCACCTTAAAACCTACCTTTAAGCCATTTTCTTCGCCTTGATACAGGATGGAGAGGCTTCCCTTCGGGTCCATGTGGTGCATGCTCGACACTTCCAAGGCGGAGGAACTAGGTCGGAGTACATTGCCGATAAGACGTAAGGCAGACCAAAATCCAAGCGTTTGGGCACTCAACCATCCGCGAACCAGCGAATGGCTGCGCTGGTTAAAATGAACATCCGAAGCCAGCTTTTTATGCTTTGCTGTCTCCTTGATTAGAAATTTTGGGGTAACCGGTGCGGGACAAGATTTGGTATGAAACTTTCCATACTCTGGCTGAAAGTAAAATTCCACATTGAAAAACCCTGGTGTCCCATACGTTGCACAATGAGGATCGATGTACTCCAAATGCCTGCGCGTGCTACATTCTCGGTCATCAATACAAAAGAGAGCCTGAAAGCTGGGAATCGAACCCGAAGATGGCGAGGGTTCCACCGATTTGATACCTGCCAATACCTCGTCGTAGTAACTCCATTCGTAGGCCTCTTGCCAGGTTTGCAGGACCAAATCTGAGCTATTAAACAAGCCAATTTCCAACCATTCCTTACTTGAAAAAGGAAATTGCATTCCCAATGGCTTCCACGAATCTCCAAACTTTTTGTCTAGGGCATCAATTTCCAACAAGCACTCCACAAGAATGAAGTCCTCCAATGCAATAGGCTTGGTATCCAATAAGGATTCAGGCTGGGTTTCCAGCACAGACACCATTCCCGACCAACCTGGATGTGCAAACTGCTGATCCAAAAGATACCAGGCATAGCTGTCCGAATGACCAACCAGCACCTGCAAGACATCTTCCAAGCCAAGGTCATGCTTCTGAAGTAAGGAGATGGCTCTTTTCGAGGTGAAAATAGCCGAAAAGCTGTCTCGCTGAAGCCCACGTATCGACTCCAAAAACCCCTTGGATTCAAGAGGAAAGGACCAAATAGAGATCCCTTGGTCCAAATAGGCCGCCAGCAAGCGAAATAAAAATGGATGGGTGACTTTATCGAGATTGAAATGGTATTCCTGCTTCCAAAGCCCTCTAAATTGACCTATTTTAGAAGGGGTAGGACTTTCTTGGCATTCGTCTAAGAGTTTGACCAGCCAGCCATTGGCTTGGTCTCCGAATTGCTCTTCCAAAATCCGTTGGAGGACTTGGCCTTTAATTTTTCCTTCGCGGTACAAGTTTCTGTACTGCTCCAGAGGCAAGAATCCTCTGTATCCAAACTGTGCGCTCGCTTGTTTAAGTGCCTGGAAGAAAGGAAGATGCTGAAAAGCATGTAGCGTATTGTGATGGATAAAGTCCTTCAAAGGAGCCTGAGCAGGAAGGAAATGCTTCAACAAAGGAAGTATATCCTCCACACCCATCCCCTGATGCGTGGAATGATGATGCATGGTATAAAATTTCTGAGTGAGAACTTCCGTCTAGACAACGGTAGTTTTATCCCTGGAATCAGGAATAGCCTTATTGGGCAAAAAAATTAGCTCAGATGAATTTTCCAGCTATGAAAAAAATCGTAAAGAGGCAAAAGACTGCCTCGAATGGCTTTATTTCCAAAAATGGAAAAAAACCCAGATAAGAGATCTTTTCGAACAAACTTGGAAGAATGAAGCAGTAAAACAGCTGTGGTACTCTCGGATTCTACTTCTACTTTTTCCTCTACTTCAATACTAGGAACCAGAGTGCCAATTCCATTGAACGATCCATGAACAGGTGCTAGGTGCTCTCCGGTTAAAGAGGAGGAAGCGGGAGATTCTACGGCTAAAAGTGAAGACCAGTCAAGTGACACTTCTTCTGCTGGCCCCTGAACCAATAGGGACAGGCGAAGGAGAAGGGTGAACAAACTGGTTATTAAAATCATGATATCGTAAAAAACAAATGCAAGCTAGAGTTAATTTTTAAAATAGGTATCGGTTTTTTAGGTTATTTATAATATTGGTGAAAATCTGTTGAATACGGTTTGATGCAAATTCAAAAATAAAATGATTAGTTAATCCATTATTGAGGAATAATCAGATACAGATATCCCGACCCGCCAGGCGGGTCGGGATATCTGTTAGTAGTCCATAGTCCCCGGGTTGATCCGCCGTGGCTGATCAACCCGGGGCGATTCAAGGTTGGACCCGCTGGGCGGGTCCTGAGCACCATTAGTAGTCCTTTTCCATGGGTTTCACCCATGGTTATTCATAAGTTCGATCAGCCGCGGCTGATCATGCATAATCAAATCCCTCCTATCGAAAAGACCCGCCACCACGGCTTCAAGCATCGTTATTCATAAGTTGGATCCTCCGCAGCTGATCCTGCATAATCAAAATTGAAATTACCGCTTTGGGGAAGAGTTCTCAATTCTATCTACCCATGTTATCCATTTTTACTGTAAGACCCGCCACCGCGGGTCAAACCTTGAATAACCCCAGGTGAAACCTAGGGAAGGTAGGTGAAGCCTACCGAAGACAGGTGAACCTCGGAGAGACAGATATACCAAAGGATAGGGAATCCCCAACCCGCCACCGCGGGTTGAACTTCCACCGCGGGTTGAACCATCAGAAAGGATGAACAAAAACCGTATCCCTTTCTATTTTTTCTTTTTATTTTCTCCATTTTCGTCCTTAAACTAATTTCGATGAAACAACTTGGTATTCTCCTATTTGACGACGTGGAAGTTTTGGATTTCGCAGGCCCTTTTGAGGTTTTTTCGGTGGCCAACCAGCTTTCGGGATACAACCTACTTGAGGTGCACACCTTCTCCTACGACACCCTACCCATACACGCCAGAAATGGCCTTCAGGTGGTACCAGATCATTCCATCAGTTCCCTCCCCACACTGGACTACCTCGTGCTGCCAGGAGGTGATGGCACCAAAAAAGTGGTTCAAAACGGCTCATTCATCGAAGCGATAACTCCACGCGTACTCTGCTCTGAATGGACCATGACCGTCTGCTCTGGATCTAGAATACTCGGTAAAGCCGGTTTGCTAGAACAAAAGCCCTATTGCACCCACCACGAAGTGTATGATAGCATTCAAGAAATGGTCCCTTCTGCCCTACCACAGCCCACACTTCGCTACATACAAACCGACGCCCGACTCTGGACGGCAGCTGGCATTTCTGCAGGCATAGACCTAGCCCTACATCTGACCGAACTCACCTTTGGAATAGAACTAGCACTTGCCACCGCTACCTACATGGAATACCTTCCCTACCTCGATCAACATGCACGCTAACACCCCCGCACCTCCCTACTACGCTGTTATTTTCACCAGCATTCGAACAGATATCGAATCCGGCTATGAAGAAATGGCTGAAGAAATGGTTCGACTTGCAGCCTTACAACCTGGCTACCTAGGCCACGAGAGCGCACGAAATGACCTTGGAATTACGATCTCCTATTGGGAGAGTTTGGAGGCTATCAAGGCATGGAAAGCACAATCCGACCACCAAATCGCCCAAAAACAGGGACGCGAAAAGTGGTATACCTCCTACAAAACTCGGATTGCCATCGTGGAACGAGATTATGAAATGATTCTCTAAGGCAACAGTCAGCCCCCTTGTTCCAACTCACGCTTGAGCTGCTTGACCCGATCCCGAATATCGAGGCTGCTCAGATCAAGGTGTAGCGAAGTGGCCTTCAAAAAGTCGACTACTGCCCCTGTGTGATCGCAGGATTTGCCTTCTTCCATAGTCACATAACGCATGGTTGACCAAAGGACGGTCTTCAATTGCGTTTTGGAATCATCGGTCATATAGTATTCCACCAAAATGGTATTGGTATTGTACCAGAGAATTCGGCTAAAAATCCGTACCCACTCTCCAACCATGGCCGGCTTGACATAGCTAATGTTGTGGTTGTACACAACCCAAGCAGCTTTGTACACCCGAATTAAGTCTATGATTTCCAAGCCATACAACTTGGGAACTTGGTCCTCACGGGCATTAAAAAAGTAATCAAAATACTTCGCATTGTTGAGGTGGCGAAGGGGATCGCAGTCTTGAAAACGGATCACTACACGGCTTTCCGTTTCCTTGGGGTACTGCTTTTGAGGGTCATAGTTAAACATAGGAGCTCAGATCTTTACTTTCCAAACAGGTAATCCCTTCTGCTTGCAACGCTTCCAATGCTTTGATTCCATCTTCGGGATGGAGATTGACTGCACGCGTAGCATCGGTCAAAACAAAAGTTTCAAAACCCAAACTCTGCGCATCTAGAGCGGTGAATTTCACACAGTAATCCAGCGCCAAACCACACACAAAAACACGAGTTATCCCCTTATTTTTCAAATAGTCTGCCAAACCCGTATCTCCACGGCGCGCATTGTCAAAAAATCCCGAGTAGGAATCTACACTTGAATTTCTTCCCTTTTGAAAAATTGCTTCCCATGCACTTCGATCAAGAGAGGCTGGAAAATCAGTCCCAAAAGTACCTTCTACGCAATGGGTAGGCCATAGTATTTGAGGTACTCCCTCCAGTTCAATCCATTCCCCAGGATTTTTACCCGCATGATTGGCAGCAAAACTGCCGTGATCGGAAGGATGGTAATCTTGTGTAGCCAACAAATGCTCAAATTGAGGTTGCAAGGCTGCAATAACTGGCAGGATCTCATCACCCTTTGGCACAGCAAGCGCCCCACCTGGCAGAAAATCATGTTGAACATCTACCAGAAGTAATGCAGTATCAGATCTCATCTTTATCATGTTGATTCGTTTTTGCAGCAATAACCAATTCCATGCGCAGCTGATGTAACTTCTCCTCCAAGCCTACCGGATAGACATGAGGATTAATCAATCGCTTGTGCGTTTTATCAAATGCTTCCAATTGGATTCCAGCACGCTCCCGAATTTGCTGCAAGCTTGGCAAGGAATAGACCAGCTCTCCTTTTCGGAAAATAGGCTTGAGCAACTCCTCTTCCACATAAAATGAAGGCATCAATCGCTTTCGTTGCGTGGCATCGTTGGGGTCAATAATCATGATTCCCTGGGGATCAATAGCCTGACCCTCCAAATAGATCATATCTGCAACGGCCTTGCCTTTGCTAAAGTAGCGGCGTACTTTATGAATGCCAGGAACATTGATTTTTAAGGATTGCTGAGACACCTTCACCTTTGGCACCCAATTTCCAGCTTCATTTTTGATGGCTGAAAGTTTATATACCGCCCCCAATGCAGGCTGATCAAAGGCTGTCACCAACTTAGTTCCCACACCCCATACATCAATAGCCGCATCCTGAGACTTCAAAGAAGTGATGATGTACTCATCCAAATCATTGGAAGCATACACTTTGGCATTCGGAAATCCTGCCTCATCCAACAGCTGTCTTGCTTGTATGGAGAAATATGCCAAATCCCCGGAATCAATGCGGATGCCTAGCATCTCCTTGCCTTTTTCACGCAAACTTAATCCTACCTGAATCGCGTTTTTTACACCTGCCAAGGTATCGTAGGTGTCTACAAGAAATACACAATGATCAGGGAAAGCCTCCGCATAGGCATAAAAGGCCTCCAATTCAGAATCAAAGGAAAGTATCCAGCTGTGTGCATGCGTTCCTGAAACAGGAATATCAAAAAGTTTGCCCGCCATCACATTGCTAGTGGAAGTACAGCCTCCAATGTAGGAAGCCCTACTGGCCGCGAGTGCTCCATCGATGCCTTGAGCCCTACGCAAGCCAAACTCCAAAACGGGAGCCCCTTGCGCCGCCAAATTGATTCGTGCAGCCTTCGTGGCAATCAGGGTTTGAAAATTAAGAATATTCAACAAGGGGGTTTCCAAGAGTTGACACTGAATCAAACTCCCCTTCACCTGCACCATCGGCGCATTGGGAAACACCACGGTTCCCTCCTCCACCGCATCGATATCACAGGTAAATCGCAACTCCTTCAGGTAATTCAAAAATGCAGCTTCAAACATCGCAGAGCCATCTTTTTGCTTCATCTTTCTCAAATACTCCAACTCCCCTGACTCAAACTGTAGATTTTTGCAGTAGTCCACCACATAGTCCAAACCTGCTGCTAGGGTGAAGCCTCCCTCGAAAGGGTTCTTTCTGAAAAATAAATTGAACACCGCCTCTTGTTCTCCTTTTCCTGCCTTCCAATAGGCATAGGCCATTGTCAGCTGGTAAAAATCTGTCAGCAGCGCAAGGTTACTTTGGTATAAATCTTTGGTAATCTTCATTAACTAAGAAGGATTAGAGACTGTGAAATTACAAACTATTTTACCCGTAAATTCAAAAGGATGCCAATGAAAACCAAAGCCATTCCAAGGTAAGCGGGTATGGGGAAGGTTTCTCCGAATAGCAAAAATCCAAAAATCAAGGCATAGACAACTCCCAAGTAACTCAAACTCGAAATTCGGGACACATTGCCTGACTGATAGGCCAAAGTCATAAAATACTGCGCATTTTGGGTACAGAACCCAATCCAAAGCAAAATCAGCCAATCCCATCCCATGGGAGTTACCCAGTCAAAATACATCAACACAGAAGCAATGGGTAAAGTCACCAATGGAAAGTAGAAAATAATCACCATAGGATGTTCGATGCCTTTCAACTTTCGAATCAGATTGTAGGCAACACCAGAAGCCAAGGCAGAAATCAATCCCATCGCAGCACTTAATCCGTCTACACGTGGATCCACCCCTTGGATCAAAAGCACCCCTGAAAAGGCCAGGCCAAAGTAGACAAACTGCCTTGCCCTAACTTTTTCCTTCAGGATAAAAATACCCAAGATGGTGGTAAATATGGGCGATAGGTACTGCATCGTCACTGCACTTGCCAAGGGAATGCGCTGCAGGGTGTAGAAAAACAGGATCAAACTGATAGAGCCTACCACTCCTCTAGCTACCAAGCTCAACTTATTATTGCCAAAAAGCGGGATTCCTTTTTTGGTCAAAACTATCACCGTAAAAACAGCACTAAAAACAGACCGAAACCAAACAATTTCAATGGCCGGAATATGGGGAATGAATTTGACCGACACATTCATCAGTGCAAAAAATACACTTGCCAAAAGCATGGATTGTACTGGACTGATTTTCAAGGAAAAAACGCTTAGTGACAAAATTGATTTACAAAGCTAAAAGATTCTACCTAGCTTAGACTAGGATTAGGGCACAGTTTCAAAACCTTCCTTTTCCTTAAACTGTTTCCTTTTAAAAAATCATGGCCTTACCTGTAGGAACTCAAGCACCCGATTTTACTCTTGCCGCAACTAACTTGGGCAGCATCACTCTTTCCAAAGACTTGGTTGGGAAATCAGTAATCCTTTATTTTTATCCCAAGGATTTCACTCCGGGTTGTACAACAGAGGCCTGCGAATTTCGTGACCAGTTTGCTGCATTTCGTGAGCTAGATATCCCTGTTTTTGGAATTAGCCGGGACAATTTGGCTACTCATGAAAAGTTCAAAAAGACGCATCGACTGCCCTTCGAACTACTTGCAGACGAATCAGGAAAAGTTTGCAAAGCTTACGATGCGCTCCTCCCCTTGATCAAAATGCCAACGCGTGTCACGTACCTATTGGATAGCAACCACCGCATCGCTGGAGTTTTTCAAGGATTATTTGAAAACAAGGCCCATGTGTCGGCCATGCTCAAACAGCTTAAAAAGTAATCAAGCCCCTTCAATCCGGCCATCCTTCATCACCACCTTCCGGTCAGCCTTGGTGGCCAACTCTTCATTGTGTGTGACGATCACAAAAGAAAGTTGAAAGGTATCCCTCAACTTGAAAAATAAATCGTGAAGTGATCTCGCATTACTTGTATCGAGGTTGCCACTCGGCTCATCCGCAAACACCAAGTCGGGACTATTGATGAGTGCACGAGCCACTGCTACCCGTTGCTGCTCTCCTCCCGACAGTTCAGAGGGCTTGTGCTCCAAGCGGTGGCGAATTCCAAGAATTTCCGCAAGTTTTTCAGCACGATTGGTCAACTCTTTCTCTTCCCTACCCTGAATAAATCCTGGAATACAAATATTCTCCAAGGCTGTAAATTCGGGAAGCAGGTTGTGAAACTGGAAGATAAATCCAATTCGAGAATTTCGAAATTCGGCAAGGGCATCACCTTGAAGTTGGAGCAGGTTTTGATCGTACAACAATAGTTCTCCACGATCCGGGCGATCCAAGGTTCCTAAAAGGTGGAGCAGCGTGCTTTTACCAGCACCAGAAGCACCAACAATGGAAACAATTTCTCCTTTGGAAATTTCCAAATCTACCCCCTTCAAAACCTCCAACGAACCGTAAGATTTATGAATACCTTTGGCAATCAGCATGCTAAGAATTTTTGATTTTTTAAATGTAAAACAAATCCTTCTAATCCAGGAATTAACAGGCTATTTTGCTAAAATTCACGGATTCCAGTTTGCTATATTGCCTGTGCAAGCTTATATTCGGGCAAAATTTCATATAGATGAATATTCACGAATATCAAGCGAAAGAAGTATTAAAAGGATATGGCGTTCGTATCCAAGAGGGTATTGTAGCCAGCACTCCGGAGGAGGCTCATGAAGCAGCAGTGAAGCTCAACGCACAAACCGGCACTTCTTGGTTCGTGATCAAAGCACAGATCCACGCAGGAGGTAGAGGCAAAGGAGAAGTTAAAGAAACTGGCTCTAGAGGTGTTGTGCTTGCCAAAAAATTAGAAGATGTAAAAGAAAAGTCAGCAGCCATCTTGGGAGGTACTTTGGTAACCATCCAAACCGGTGCTGAAGGAAAGAAAGTAAATAAGGTGTTGATCGCAGAGGACGTATATTATCCCGGAGCATCCGAACCGAAAGAATATTACATGTCTATTCTTCTAGACAGAGCTACTGGTTCAAATGTGATCATGGCCTCTACTGAAGGAGGAATGGATATTGAAGAAGTTGCTGAACATCATCCTGAAAAAATCATTAAAGAGTGGATCGATCCTAAAGTAGGACTTCAGGGCTTCCAAGCTCGAAAAGTAGCCTTCAAACTGGGCTTAAGCGGAACTGCTCACAAAGAGATGGTCAAGTTTATTGGAGCGCTTTATGCTGCTTATGTTGCCACAGACTCTTCTCAATTTGAAATCAACCCAGTTCTTAAAACTTCCGACGATAAAATTTTGGCAGTAGATGCCAAAGTAAATGTGGATGACAATGCCCTCTACCGTCAGCCTAAGCTTGCTGAATTGAGAGACTTGGCAGAAGAAGATCCATTGGAAGTGGAAGCGGGTGAGTCAGGACTCAACTACGTAAAATTGGATGGCAATGTAGGCTGCATGGTCAACGGAGCAGGTCTTGCCATGGCAACCATGGATATGATCAAGCTTTCTGGCGGAGAGCCTGCCAACTTCCTAGATGTAGGAGGAGGAGCCAATGCTACTACCGTAGAGGCTGGTTTCCGAATCATCTTGAAAGATCCTAACGTAAAAGCAATCCTAATCAACGTCTTTGGTGGAATTGTTCGTTGCGACAGAATCGCCAATGGCGTGGTAGAAGCCTACAAGTCTATCGGAGACATTCGGATTCCGATTATTGTACGCCTTCAGGGTACCAATGCTGCAGAAGGAGCAAAAATCATCGATGATTCTGGTTTGAAAGTATTTTCTGCCATTACACTCAAGGAAGCAGCTGAGCGTGTGAAAGCCGCTTTGTAAAAATAAGTACGCAGACGTAGTTCAACTGGATAGAATATCGGATTTCGGCTCCGAGGGTTGAGGGTTCGAATCCTTCCGTCTGTACTTCAAAGCTCAAACGAAAGTTTGGGCTTTTTTTTATGCCTATCGCGGTGAGGTATTCTAAAAAATTTGCGGGACGGGATTAAACTAAAAAAGCAGGAGAAAATCTCCTGCCCTTTATTTGAAAACTAAACCAACTATTATTTAACTACCACAATAGATTCAAAAATACCACAATTATCAATAAATCAAAATTCAATAGAAAAAATTGAATTTTTTTATTTTTTCTAAACCAATCAACCCTCGATAATTCCAATTCAGTACAAAAAAGTGAAATTATGCAGTTCGTCCCCTAAATAATTCTGTTCATTTAACAAAGGGGCTTAAATCTTTTGAAAATGTAAAAAACTTACCCTTCGGTAGATGGCTCTTCCTGCTTTTCTTCTACTAATTTTACTTTTAACACCTCATTAACCTGCACCTTAAAAAACTCTTGGTGAATGTTAAACCTGGTTTCTCCAGCAACTGGGGCTTTAGCCAAATAGGTTCCGTCCTCTTGCATGATGTAAGAATTGGAGTTGTCCCTCAAGTTGTAGGAAAGAATATTCATCAGCTGTTTTTCCAACAGTGGAGCTTCAACTTTAAATAAAGATTCGAGGCGCTTGTCAAAACTTCGCACCATCATGTCCGCACTTCCCGAATAGGTACGCGTATCCCCATTGTTATGGAAATGGTAGATGCGGCTATGCTCTAAAAAGTCTCCTACAATGGAAAGTACCTCAATATTTTCGCTCAGGCCCTTTCTTCCAGGTCGGAGGCAGCAAATACCACGAATTATAAGTTTGATTGGAACTCCCTGTTGTGAGGCACTGTAGAGCGCATAAATAATTTCAGAATCTTCTAGGGAATTCACCTTGATGAAAATTCCACTTGGTAGTCCATTTTTGGCATGGATTGCCTCCTGCTCAATAAAAGAGATGAGCTGGTGTCGCATGTCTCTAGGAGCAGTAATCAAGTTGCGGTAGTCACTTGGTACGGAATGGCCTGTGATTACATTGAAGAATTCAGATACATCATTGGCCAATACCTCATTCGTTGTAAGTAAACCAATATCTGTGTAGAGTCGGGCCGTGTCTTCGTTGTAGTTACCCGAACCTAGATGCACATAGCGAGTGATCTCCTGATCGTCCTTTTTAACGATGAGAAGTAGCTTGGTATGCGTCTTCAAGTTGGAGATGCCATAGATTACGAAGCAACCTGCTTTTTGGAGTTTCTTAGCTTCCAAAATGTTATTTTCCTCGTCAAAGCGAGCTTTTACCTCAAACAAAACAGATACGTGTTTCCCATTTTCAGCGGCACGAAGCAGGGCTTTGGTGATGCGGCTATCCTTCGCCAAACGGTAGATGGTCATTTTGATGGCCATCACATTGGGGTCTTCTGCCGCATTTTCGATCAAATCAAGGATCGCATCAATGTTATTGTAAGGATGGTGCAGTAGAATATCTCGTTCCTTCAGTACCTCAAAAATATCTGCTCTCCCCTCTTCAGGATAGGAAAGTGGCTTTACTGGATCTGGTATCTGAGGCAATCTTTCCTTGAAGCGCTTATTCCCTACGATTTGCCAAAGGCCAGTAAAATCAAGCATACTTGCTCTTTTGACTAGAAAAACAGAATCAGGTCGCAGGTTCCAACGCTCCAACAGGGAGCTGAGCATCCATTTGGAATTACCCTCCTCAATGTCAATTCGGACCACTCGCCCAGTTTTGCGCTCCATGAGTTTGCGCTTTACCTCCTCGAGGAAGTTGGCATCCATGTCGTCACTTTCTTCAAGCGTAAAATCTCCATTTCTGGTGATTCGGAAAAGGCTAACTGATTCGATTTCCACATTTCTAAAAAGCGAAATTAAATTCTCGCGAATCACCTCTTCAATCGGAATAAGCGTCAAGGAATTTTCCCGCTCAATTTCAAAAAATCGAGGAATGTTGGCAGGAATTTGCACAAAACTCATCTTACGCATATCCTTACGCTCTCCGGGACTCGTGGTCACTACCCCAAATACGAGCAGCTTGTTCATCAAGATTGGAAAGGTTCGGTAGCCATCGTATACCATGGGCGTAAGCATGGGATAAATAGCCTTGAGGAAGTATTGTCTTACTTTTTCTTGCTCCTCAGGTGTAAGCTTGGAAACATTGATCAAAGAGATTCCTTCTTGGTGCAATTCAGGAAGGATCGTTTGGATAAAATGCTGCTCCTGCTCACCGTGAAAGCGTTGGCATTCCTTCATCAACTTTTCCTTGAAAGGCTCCTCTCGAAGTCCTGAATAGTCCACACGCTCTTTTTCGTAATCCAAATAGTTGTAAAGGGAACCTACCCGAATCATAAAAAATTCATCCATGTTGGATGCCGTAATGGCTAGGAACTTGAGCTTTTCGAAGATTGACCGGATGGATTTTTTGGATTGGTCCAAAACCCGCTCGTTAAATTTTACCCAGCTCAAGTCTCTACTGATCAGGTCACTTTTTTGGATGATTGACTCGTACTTATCTCCTACTGAAAGTTTCATAGTAATAGAATTTAAACGCGATGTTACGTTAATCTCAAGAATTTCAGGGTTTTAAAAATTAAATTTTTGTTAAAAAAAGGGGGCCTAAAGCCCCCAAAAGATTAACTGTCAATTTTGGCGTATTTCGCATTCTTCTCAATAAAGTCTCTTCGAGGAGCTACTTCATCGCCCATCAGCATGCTAAAGAGGTGATCTGCTTCTATGGCAGATTCGATAGTTACCTGCTTTAGTGTTCGGGTATTGGGATCCATAGTAGTAGACCAAAGCTGCTCAGGGTTCATTTCTCCAAGACCTTTGTAACGTTGAATACCCACACTATCCTCTTTTCCTTCTTTGGCCATCTCTGAAATCAAGCGCTTGCGCTCTTCTTCTGTCCAGCAATAACGCTCATCCTTTCCCTTCTTCAATAAATAAAGCGGTGGCAAGGCGATGTAGACATACCCTTGCTCGATGAGCGGGCGCATGTATCGGAAGAAAAGCGTTAAAATCAGGGTTCGAATGTGCGAACCGTCGATGTCCGCATCCGTCATGATGATGATCTTGTGGTAGCGAAGATGAGATACGTCCAACTCCTTGTCATCGTTTACTGTACCAAATTTCACACCGAGGGCAGTAAGGATGTTTTTGATCTCGTCGTTGTCGTAAATTTTATGCTCGTGCGCTTTTTCAACGTTCAAAATCTTTCCTTTCAGTGGTAGGATGGCTTGGAAATCCCGATCTCTACCCTGCTTAGCAGATCCACCTGCGGAGTCTCCTTCGACCAGATACAATTCACAGACTGCAGGATCAGAGTTGGCGCAGTCGGCCAACTTTCCAGGAAGACCTCCTCCACCGAGGATGTTCTTACGCTGCACCATTTCACGTGCTTTGCGGGCTGCATGGCGAGCTTGAGCAGCAAGAATGACCTTTCCTACAATAGTCTTTGCCTCTCTAGGATGCTCCTCTAGCCAGGCTTGTAGTACTTCAGAAACCGCCGAATCGACAAATCCCACCACATCTGAGTTGCCTAGCTTGGTTTTGGTTTGCCCCTCAAACTGCGGTTCTGCCACCTTAATCGAGATGACTGCAGTGAGACCTTCTCTAAAGTCGTCACCGGACACTTCCAATTTTAACTTATCCAGTAGACCGGACTTATCCGCATAAGCCTTCAATGTGCGGGTTAGCGCTCTTCGAAATCCCGTTACGTGGCTTCCTCCTTCGTAGGTATTGATGGTATTGACGTAGGAAACTACATTTTCGGTGTAAGAATTGTTGTAGTTCATCGCCACCTGTACCGGTACCTCCTGGTTGAGAGATTCGATATAAATCGGATGTTCGATTATTTTTTCGCGGGTTTCGTCCAGGTATTGAACAAATTCCACAAGGCCACCCTCGGAGAAAAATTCATCCGACTTGGCGACTCCCTCATCCATCTCGCGAAGGTCCTGCAAGTGAATGCGAATACCCGCATTCAAGAAAGACATTTCTCGAAGACGGTTGGCAATGGTTTCGTATTTGTACTCGGTGATGGCGAAAATGCTATCGTCTGGCTTGAAATGGATCGTAGTACCTCGCTTATCTGTTTTCCCCACCTCGCGAGCGGAGTATTGAGGTGCGCCAATTTTAAATTCTTGTTCAGTGATTACCCCGTTTCGGTAAACTGTTGCCTTGAGATCTGAAGAAAGGGCATTAACGCAGGAAACACCTACTCCGTGGAGACCACCGGAAACTTTGTAGGTATCCTTATCAAACTTACCTCCAGCATGAAGCACAGTAAGTACCACCTCGAGGGCTGATTTTTTTTCCTTATGGTGCATGTCCGTCGGGATTCCACGGCCATTATCTTCAACTGTAATGGAGTTGTCTTCGTGTACAGTCACCTTGATGGTGTCGCAGTGCCCTGCTAAGGCTTCATCAATGGAGTTATCCACTACTTCCCATATCAGGTGGTGTAGGCCTTTTACGCCAACATCACCAATATACATGGCTGGACGTTTTCTAACTGCTTCTAGGCCTTCTAATACTTGAATATTACCAGCGCCATAGTCTTCTGGATTGCTTAATGTTTCTTCACTCATGGTTTTGAATAAATCCCTTGAAAGGGAGGATATAGCTTAGGGTGAGCTTACTTGAAATAGATGCTGCAATTTAGAAAAAAAAAGTGAGTTCTGAAGAGGATACTTGAAAGACTTTATTGATCAGAAATCGGTAAAAAAGTTCAATAATTCCACAAAATATTATTCTGTTTTTTTGAGGTTTTTCAAAATCTCAAAAAAAAATATTTTTCAGAATCTTTTGTATATACCTAATTATCAGGGTTCGAAAATTTTTGTTTATTTTTTTTATTTTTTTTTTAAACAAATTTTTTTCTGTAAACTTATGCTATTGTAAAAGTTAGTTAACATCAACCAAAACAAAAAAACTATGAATTACACCTTATTGGCGGATCTAGTCGGACTTGACAAGATCATCAATTCAGATCCCGTAGCGATTACCTTCTTCATTGGGTACATGGCTATGTTCGCTTCTGCAGTATTCTTCTTTGCAGAGCGTTCCTCAGTAGATGGAAAGTGGAAGCTTTCCCTGTTGGTATCCGGACTTATCACCGGTATCGCAGCAGTACATTACTACTACATGAGAGATTTCTATCTACAAACAGGAGCTAGCCCTACGGCTTTCCGTTACGTAGACTGGACCTTGACTGTACCTTTGATGTGCGTTGAGTTTTACCTATTAACAAAGCCTTTTGGTGCAAAAGGTAGTACCCTATTCAAGTTGATCCTAGCTTCTATTGTGATGCTAGTGACAGGTTACATCGGAGAAACTTCCGGACTTGATAGCAACATCATGTGGGGTATCCTTTCAACTCTTGGTTACTTGTACATTGTGTACGAAGTATTTGCTGGAGACATCGCCAAATTGGCTAGCAGCTCTAACAGTGCAGCGCTTGGAAGAGCAATGTTCTTGTTGAAAATCTTCATCACTTTGGGTTGGTCAATCTACCCTATCGGTTACATGGTTCTTCCAGGAAACCTACTTTCTGGTATGTTTGAAGTAAGCTCTATTGACTTGTTCTACAACTTGGCTGATGCGATTAACAAAATCGGTTTCGGTTTGGTAGTATACTCAGTAGCAGTTGCTGAAAGCAGCAAGAAATAATTAAACTAGGAGCTGCCTGTACGAAAGTGCAGGCAGCTTTTTTGTACATATGAAAAAATACGACTACATACTAGCTGGAGGAGGATGCGCAGGTTTGAGCCTGGTCTATCATCTACTAGAAAGTAGTTTGAAAGATTCCCAAATCCTCATCATAGATCCAAACCAGGGGGAAATTCCCAACAAAACCTGGTGTTATTGGAGCAAGGAGGCACTTCCAATTCATCCCCAATCTGCACGCTTCTCCTGGAACTCGTTTTACCTCAAGGATGCAGCCCAGCAGCTTACCAAGCCTTTAGAAGATCTGTCCTATCATCACCTCAACTCGCATGACTTTTACACCCATGTGCTTGAGAAAATTAGACAGTTTCCCAATGTTCATTTTTTAAAAGAGGAGGTAGTAGCACTTACCCCAACAGGTACCGGAATACAGGTAACTACCCATACAGCTGACACTTTCAATGCTCCCTTTATATTTGATTCACGCGTAAAATCAACAGATTCAGATCAATCTATTTTAAAACAAGTCTTTATAGGAATTCGAATTAAAGTTTCAGAACCGCTTTTTGATCCTAAAAAATGGGGATTGATGGACTTTGAAACTCGCCCTTCGAATGGATTTGATTTCATCTATACGCTCCCCTTCTCTACCCATGAGGCACTCATCGAATACACCGCCTACACCACGGAAGAGCGAACAGAGGAGGAACTGTTAAAAGAACTTCAAGAGTTTCTTAACCAGAAATATGGCTCAATAGCCTACGACATTCAGTTTCAGGAATCTGGAAAAATCCCGATGAGTACACGAAATTTTTTTAGCTCGGTAAGCTCACGCCATATCCCTATTGGAACCGCCGCTGGTTGGACCAAGCCTTCTACAGGCTATACTTTTGCTCCTATTCAAGAAAATTGTGCAGCAATAGTTGCCAGTCTGGAAAGAGATGAACTTAATAGTCTACATTTCCCAAGAAAAACCCGTTTTGTTTTTTACGACAACATACTGCTCACCATCGCCCACAGATGGCCAAAAAGGCTACCAGGTCTTTTTCTAAATCTGTTTTCCTCTTCTAGACCCGAATTGGTTTTTCGATTTCTGTCCGAAAAAACAACCTTCAGTGAAGAAATTCGGCTCTTGTCAGGGCTGAAATTTGGGATTTTTCTCAAAGGATTATTTCGATATGGATCGTATTGAAAAGTTCTCCAAAATACTAGGAATTGGAATTGCACTCCTATTTATCCTAATTCCTAATCTGCCTATAGCGGTTCAATTTGGTGTTTTTAGCGTGATTTTAGTTCTAGTTGGTATTCCGCATGGCGGGATAGACCACCTCATTCACAATCCTGAAATTCGACCAAAGGGGTTAGTTCACTTCATCATCCGCTACCTGCTTCTGATGCTTTCTTATGGATTGCTGTGGTGGTTACTCCCTGTAGCCGCTTTAATTGCCTTTTTGGGAATGTCAGCCTATCATTTTGGACAATCCCATTTCTTGGAACAAGGGAAACTTCAACCAAAAGAAGGGCTGCTATACCTGCTCAAAGGGTCCTTCTTCCTTTCTGTAATCCTGTTTGGGGACTGGAAAATGACTCAAGAGATTTTAAGTCCAATACTCACTATTTCGCTTCCAGAAAATTACCGATTGTTAAGTATGGGCCTATTGATGGCCTGCTCCTTGCTAGGGCACGGCTGGAAAAATCGTTCGCTCACCTTGGGAGATGCCCTGGACTATTTGATTTTGGTTCCCATATTGTATTTCAGCCCGCTCCTAATCAGCTTTGCGGTGTACTTTGGCTTTTGGCATTCCCTACCGAGTATGCTCGCAGAATACAAGTATTTGAGTCAACATCCATCCTTCAACTCTCCTCTGAAATTCGGAAAGCAGCTCCTTCCCTTTTCAGGGATTAGCCTGGTTGGAATTACTGCAATCTTGATTATTGGGATGAAATTCCTCGACTCAAGCCAACTCTATCTCCTCTTTTTTGTAATGATTTCTCTGATTTCCCTTCCACATATCCTGTACATGGATACTTTTTTGAAGGAAAAATTTCAGAATTGACCCGTAGTTAACATCACCAAGGTACAGGCTTCTAGCTGCTCAATACCTGAAGCTTTGGCTTTTTGAAAAAATAAGGGATTCTCGGTTCCAGGATTAAAAATAATCCTTTTAGGCTCAAGACCAATCAGGTAATCGATCCATTCCGGTTGATTCTGGGGGCCCAAATACAAAGTAATGGTGTGGATTCCAGCTAAAACTGGCTTTTGTCGCAAGTCTAGGATCTCCTCCCCAAAAACAACCCCCTTCTTGATCCCGATGGGTATCATTGGAATTCCTTTGGCTTGCAACAAGTCTGCTGCACGGTAAGCATAGCGCTCGGGATTATCGGTGGCGCCGACAACCAAGGTTATCTTGGACTTATTTGGGACGCTGTCCATAATTTCGATCCCGCTCAAAGGTATCCATGTGCCGGTGCTTTTTACTCTCGTAAATGTCGTCGAGGGTAAGTAGGATTCCGGTCTCCTCCACCTCCCCAAACTCGTCATTTAAGGCGGTTCCAAAATTTTTCATGCTTGGTGACAAGTTCATGTAGGCGTTTATTAGCGGGGGAATATTCTCTCCCAAGGCTCGGATCTTCCCATTAAGCACCTTGTATCCCTCCTTATAGTCCAAGGCTTCAAAGGGGTTGGCTTGGGAAAGAATGTCCGTTTCATAGCTCAACTTTAACTTTTCTTTAGGAATTACTAAACCCTGATTATCAGGAAAATAATAGTTTATAAAATAGAGCAACAAATCTCGCCCTTCTCGATTGTAATGCGGATACATGGTTACCTTCCCAAACAAGTATTTGATGTTGGGATTTAGTAGCACCACAGCTCCCAAACCATCCCAAAGGTTGTCCAGACTAAACATGCCCTTGCGATTGTCCATACTAGGTTGGTAGCTAGGTTGAACGAAAGATCTCCCCAACTCTAGGGTATAGGGCAAGTAGTCTTGAATGAACTTTTGAGAAAAGTCAAACAAATGGGAAGTCGAAAGTTGAATTTCCCCATCGCACCCTAGTGCATCCTTGCAACAAATGAGGCGATACCCAGCCACAATTTGTTCATCCTCCTCATTCCAAGTGACCAGCTGCTCGTAGCAAGTTTCGCTCGTATCGTTCTCATCTAGGTCCATCTCCATCCCTGTCCCCCCTCCAGCGGCTCGAAAGGTCAACTCCCGGAGTCTCCCAATTTCCCGCACCACATTCGGTGCATTGTGGTAATTGACTAGGTAAACAACATTATCTCCATTGTTGGTGTAACGAAGAAAACGTTCAGGTGTAAGTTCAGCCTTGAGAAGCTCCCGATCTACTGGCGGAATAAGTTCAACAGCCTTAGTCATTCGATTTTCCAAGTTCATAAACTTTTGATTTCATATCATCGGCCCATTGGGCGTCAGATTTGCTGCTGTCAAAATAGGTGTAGGAAATTGGCTTTCCAAGCGTGAAGTGAATTTTGCCTTTGCGCTGCTTGTACATTTCATCCACCAGCCAGAACATTTCTAGGTTGACCTTCAGTCCTATTTTTTTTCTAAAGTTGCTCAGATTGTAAAAAAAAGCAGAATTTCTTCCAGAGATATGAGTTGGAATGACATCCAAATTGTATTGTTTGGCCTTTGCAACAAAGCTTTTTTTCCAGAGCAAATCCTTTATTCCCTCCTCTTGCTTGCGAGAAACAAGGCCCGCAGGGAAAATCAACACCACATAGCCCTGAGAGTAAACTTCCTCAATGCGCTGGTTGGCAGCAGCTGAATTTTTTCCAAACTTATTGACGGGCACAAAGAGGGGTTCGAAGTTATTGAAGGTCATCAACAAGTCATTCACTAGAATGCGCACATCTGGACGAATTTTTCCAATTGCCTGCACAAAAGCGATCCCATCCATTCCTCCAAGTGGATGGTTGGAAGCCAAGATCACTCCCCCAGTTTTCGGGATATTTTCTGCTCCACTCACCGTGACATCCATTTCAAATTCCTGGATCAAGGCGTTTGCAAAGTCCCAACCCTTTTTGTTGAGGTGCTTATTTAAGACTGAATTCAGCCATTCTTCGTGGGTCACCCGCTTCACATAGCGAAGCAAAAATCCAGGCATCCACTTCAAAAGGGCTGGATTTTTTAGGGCAATGGCCTTTTCTATATCGATAAATTTCTGAGACATACAGGTACAAAAGAGCGAACAATTGATTACCCCCTTGTGGGTGACAAACTGAGGTAACAAGTCAAAAATAGAAAAAATCTAGCTTCCAAAGCTGTTCTTAAAAATAGGTTTTCTAGCTTCCTGAAAACCAAGTACCTTAGTTGGTAGGAATACTCCAAAAAAGCCATGAACCTAGTACTTACAGGCAGTACCTCCGGTATCGGATGGGAAACCCTTCTCGCCCTGCTCCCCCACTTCGACCGCGTATTTCTTCCCGTACGGAATCAACCCAAAGCAGAGAAACTCATTCAGTCCCTGCAGGGAAAAGAAAAAATTGTTTTGATCCCCATGGACCTAAGTCTGATGGCGGAAGTAAAAAAAGGGGCGGCATTCCTACTAAGCCAAACAGACGAGATCCACGTCCTAATCAACAACGCCGGTGGCATGTACCCTGGAGGCAAGCGCAGTGAAGAGGGAATTGACCTGAGCTTCGCAACCAACCACCTGGGACACTTCCTACTGGTTCAAGAGCTCCTGCCCGCTTTGCTCAAAGGAAAAGCAAGAGTTATCCAAGTAAGCTCCGAGGCACACCGCATTGCCCAAAACCCAAGCAAAGATTTTTCACTGAAAAAATCAAGCAATACTGTTTCTGCTTATGCCATAGTTAAATTATACAATATTCTATTTACTAAAGAACTAGTAAATAACTATTCAAGTGAAGGATTAACTTCCTATGCCCTACATCCTGGAGCAGTACGCACGGCATTTGGCTCGGAGGCTTCGGCTTGGGCCAAGGGTTTGATTGCCTTTACCAAGCTATTTTTTATCTCCCCGAAAGCCGGGGCTGCCACCTCTATCTTCTTGGCTACCGCACCAAAGGAAAGTCTTAAAAATGGGGGCTACTACAAAAACAAAAAGTTAAGTATCCCTTCTACCCTTGCGCTAGATGGCCAACTTGGAAAAGCGCTCTGGGATTTCAGTATGAAAGAAATAGGTAGAGTCTTGGGCAATGCAAATCCCGATAAGAAAGAAGAAAACGACTAAATTCTGTAGTTTTGCAGCAATGAAAGACTTGATCCTCTCCCTTTGCCCAGGCCCTTGGACTGACTACGAACTGATCGACACGGGTGGCTTCGAAAAATTGGAACGTTTTGGCAAATTTATACTCAGCAGACCTGAGCCACAGGCGATTTGGGACAAGTCTCTCCCCGATTCGGATTGGAAGAAGCTGGCTCATGCCCACTTTGCCAAAGAAAAAAACAACCCAGAAAAAGGGCAATGGCAGCAGCTTAAGGCTATGCCGGATCACTGGCAACTCCACTACGAAAATGCGGAAGGGCTAAAAATGACCCTCAATCTATCCCAAACCTCCTTCAAACACATAGGCGTATTTCCTGAGCAGGCTGTCAATTGGGATTACCTATACCGCAAGCTGAAGGCATTTCCTCAGCCCAAACCCAAAGTCCTCAACCTCTTTGGCTACACCGGAGCATCAAGTGTGGCGGCAAGAGCTGCCGGTGCAGAGGTATCGCACCTCGATTCGGTGAAGCAGGTGGTCACCTGGACCAAGCACAACATGGAGTCCTCTGGCCTAGATGGCATCCGCTGGATCGTGGACGACGCCATGAAATTCATCAAACGCGAAGCACGTAGAGGAAATGTGTACCAGGCCATCATTTTGGATCCTCCTGCCTACGGAAGAGGTCCTGAAGGGGAAAAATGGATCCTTGAAGAGCAAATTAATGAGTTCCTCAAGACCTGTAAGGAAATTCTGGACCCCAAAGACCACCTCCTCCTGCTCAACATGTATTCCTTGAGCTTTTCCTCACTTATCGCTTCCAACTTGATCCAATCCAATTTTGGAGACGTGAAGCATGCCGAACAAGGGGAACTTTACCTGCAAGAAACGCAAGGAAAGAAACTTCCTCTCGGAATTTTCTTTCGGTTTTCAAGTTTCTGACCTTGATTCAAAAATGAATAACCGCAACCTATTTTTAGCTCATTTGGCGCAAACTACGGATTTCCCCCTCGCAATCGAGGTGTTCAAAGCGGAAGGAGTTTACCTTTACGGTCCTAATGGAGAGCGCTACCTAGACCTCATCTCGGGAATAGGTGTCAGCAACGTAGGCCACCGCCACCCCAAAGTGACCGCAGCAATTCACCAGCAAGTAGATGCCTACCTCCACGTCATGGTTTATGGGGAATACATCCAATCCCCCCAGACGCTATTGGCAAAAGCCTTGGTGGACACCCTACCTCCTGCTCTAGATAATGTCTATTTAGTCAATAGCGGTTCGGAAGCCATCGAAGGCGCCATGAAGTTGGCCAAGCGCTACACCAACCGGCACAATATAGTCTCTTGTACCAATGCCTACCATGGCAGCACACAGGGTGCGCTCAGCATCGGCGGCAACGAAGAATTCAAGCGCGGCTACCGCCCCCTACTCCCAGGCACTTCACAGATTTTTTACGGGAGCTTTTCGGATTTGGAGAAAATCACCGAAGCCACTGCAGCGGTGGTTATCGAGACGATCCAAGGCGAAGCAGGCATTCGCGTGACCTGTACCAATTATTTTCAAGCACTACGAGCACGATGTACCCAAACGGGCACTTTGTTGATTCTGGATGAAATTCAAGCAGGATTTGGGAGAACAGGCACGTTCTGGGCATTTGAACAGTTTGACATCGTTCCAGATATTCTCGTCTGCGCCAAAGGAATGGGTGGCGGCATGCCGATTGGCGCTTTCATTGCCAACAAAGACCTCATGGGAGTTTTTAAAAACAATCCTCTCCTCGGTCACATCACCACCTTTGGAGGACATCCTGTATCTGCAGCTGCCTCACTAGCCACCTTGAAGGTACTTCAAGAAGAAAACCTGATCGAACAGGTGCCTGCAAAAGCCAAACTCTTCAAGTCCCTCCTCAACCATCCGCAAATCAAAGCCATCCGAAACCAAGGGTTGATGATGGCTCTAGAATTTGAATCCTTTGACGTACTCAAACCCATCATCGACCGAGCTATAAATTTGGGTGTAATCACGGATTGGTTTCTATTCTGTGACGACAGCATGCGCATCGCGCCTCCACTGACCATTACCACTGATCAAATTAAGGAAGCCTGCGCATTGATCCTCCAAGCCATTGATGGAGATTGACCCAACCAACCAAAAAATAGACCATCCACCTTTCCATTTTTTATCCTAATTTCCACCCTTTCCAAGACGAATTTCAACTTATGAAAACTACGCTACGCATTTTCGGCATCTTCCTATTTGTAGTTCTGGCAGCCCTTCTCGGTTTTATTTTCTGGAATAGTCCCCAATACGATGGAGAAGTGCAACTGACCGGGTTGACTGAAGAAGTGGACATACACTTCGACGACTATGGAGTGCCCCACATCTATGCACAAAATGAGGCAGATGCCTACCATGCTTTGGGCTACATCCATGCGCAGGAGCGCTTATTTCAGTTGGAAATGATGCGCCGCGTCGGATCAGGCACCCTTGCGGAACTTCTAGGTCCAGATGTAGTGGAGATCGATCAATTTTTCCATACGCTAGGCATTCCCAAGCATGCCAAAGAAAGTACCAAGGCCCTAGTCGCCCAAGGCAATAGCCCTTGGAAAAGTGCTACCGAAGCCTACATCGCAGGGGTCAACCAGTTTATCGAGCAAGGCAAACTCCCAGTGGAATACCTGCTTTTGGGAAGCAAACCACGTCCTTATACCCTAGACGACATGCATTCTATACTGGGCTATATGTCCTTTACATTTGGCATGGCCTTAAAGACCGACCCCTTGGTCACCAAGATTGCACGAAGCTGGGGACCCAGCCACCTAGCCTCACTTGCAGTACAAACCCTCCCTTCCCACCATGTCATTCCAGTCAATTATCCAGACTCTCTAATCGCTAACGGGAGCATTGTAAATTCGAAGCTCAGCGCGCTATTGGATAAACTACCAACGCCAATGCTAGAAGGTTCCAATGCCTGGGTAATCTCCGGGACCCGCACCAAGTCAGGCAAGGTCCTTTTTGCCAACGATACGCACATCGGTTTTTCCTCTCCCTCTGTTTGGTTTGAAGCCCATATCGAGTACCCTGGCTATAGCTTTTATGGCAATCACCTCGCAGGTATTCCCTTTGGCCTAGTGGGCCATAGTCGCCACCACAGCGTGGGTTTGACCATGTTTGAAAACGATGACCAGGACTTTTTTGAAGAAAAACTGAATCCTGCCAATCCAAATGAAATCCTGGTTGGTGACTCCATTTACCCCATCACCACGCGAACCGAAGTAATTCAGATTAAAGGGAAACCTTCCCTGGGACATGTGGTTCAGGAAACGGTTCATGGGCCAATACTAAATCCCGTGGTCAAGGAAATTGCTGCGCTTACCTCCAATCCAGTGTCTTCCTGGTGGGTGTACCTCATGGAGCCAACCCGCGCCCTTGAGGCCGTTTACCAGATCAATCACGCCTCCAACATGCAGGATGTAGCCAATGCAGCATCCCTCATCCATGCCCCTGGACTCAACATCATGTACGGGGATAGTCTAGGAAACATTGCCTGGTGGGCAGCAGCAAAGCTTCCCATCCGCGGAGCAGCTGTGCATGCAACCATTTTTGCAGATGGATCCGATCCTGCGGCACAACCTCAAGGTTGGTATCCATTTACCGAAAACCCACAAAGCATCAATCCTGAATCTGGATTTGTGGCCTCAGCCAACAATCAGCCGGACTCCACCCAATCCGGAATCTTCTTCCCAGGATACTACTACCCTGGGGAGCGCTGGAACCGCATCGCCAAGACCATCACCGCCAAAAAGGACTGGGACCAAGAATCCATGCAAGACCTGCAGCTGGAAACCGTCAACGCGCACTCAGGGGAAACTGCAGCCTACCTACTTTCCCAAGTGGACCAAGGCAAGTATGAAAAATACCAGGACATCTTGGCTGACTTTGGGAACTGGGAAGGAACTCACAAGCTAAATCAAACATCACCTACCCTCTACTACAAATGGCTTTACCATACCTTGCGCTTGGCCATGGAGGATGAGCTCGGGAAAGAAGGCTTTGAAACCTACCTACAAACCTTCATCATGATCGGTAGCACCGCTCATTTTCTTGAACAAGAAGAAAACAAGTGGTGGGATAAGAAAAACACCCCTACCAAAGAGACGAAGGCGCAGGTGATTGCAGAAGCCTTGACACTGAGTTTGGATGAGCTTAGCAAGCAGCTGGGAGACGATACCGATGATTGGGAATGGGAAAAATCAATTACCATAGAACATCCCCACCCTTTAGGTGCTCAAAAGCCCTTAGATAAACTCTTCAACGTACGCACTGCCGCTGTGGAAGCCAACGAGGAAGCTGTGAATAAATTGGCCTTTGATCTCAACGGAACGGGCAACTACAAAGTAACTTCAGGCCCTGCGATGCGTATCCTATTGGATTTTGAAAACGTAGAGAAATCCGTCTCTGTTTTGCCTACCGGCAACTCTGGGAATCGCTTCAGCAAGCACTATGCTGATCAAAAAGAACTATTTGTGGAAGGAAAGTACCGCCCTCAGCTGATGAATAAGGAAGATATTCTGAATGACGCGAAGGGAACGCTAAAGTTGATACCTAGGGATTAGAAGCAAGAAACAAGAGCCAAGAAATTAGACTTAAAATCCTAGTAATTGGTAATTTCTGCTTTAAAAGACACAAATTGTGATATTTCCTGTCTCTAATCTCTGGAATCTAGGCTCTTGCCTCTTGTTTCTTGCCTCTCGCCTCTCGCCTCTTGCTTCTTGGCTCTTGCTTCTAACTAATTCCCTATGTCCCAACACGAACTTAACCAATCCCTCTGGAGCCAGTTTGGTGCTGCATTGGAGATGCTTGCAGAAAGTATTCAGACCTGCCCAATGGATGTTTGGCAGACTAACCAAGTATTTTCCTTTCAGACTTACCATACCCTATTTTTTCTGGACTACTACCTAAGTACAAATCCGGTTGGTTTTGCTCCTCCCTCCGAATTTTCATATTCCGAGTTTGACGAAGAACCTATAATCGCCATTTTTCCACAAGAAATGCTGCTTACCTACTTGGAGGCCTGCAGCCAAAAGGCCCAAATGCTAATTTTAGGTTTGGATGAGCAGCTCGCCTCCCAGCGCTGGATCAATGAATCCAAAACCATGGATTACTCCCTTTTCGAAATCCTTCTCTACAACCTGCGGCACGTGCAGCACCATGTAGGGCAATTCAACCTCCTGCTCAGGCAACACATCGACCATGCCCCCGAATGGATCGAAAAAGCAAGCAGGTAAACAATTGGTTGGGAGAAGAGTTTTTTACAAAGAAGCAAGAAACAAGAACCAAGAAATTAGACTTAATATCCTAGTAATTGGGAGTTGATTGTCTTAATTAGGCAATGTTTATCTTGGCTCTTGCATCTCGTCTCTCACTTGTATCTCGCTTCTTGTATCTCGGCTCTTGCTTCTTGTCTCTTTTTTCTCCAATACCCATGTCCAAAAAATCCTACTCTATCCAAAAAACCGAAGAAGAATGGCAGGAACAACTAGATCCCTTGTCCTACCAAGTCTTGCGGCAAAAAGGAACTGAAAGGCCCTTCACCGGTGCCCACACACTAAACAAAGAAACGGGTGTGTATTCCTGCAAAGGCTGTGGAAGCCCAATTTTTCACTCGGACTTCAAATACGACAGCGGCTGTGGATGGCCGAGTTTTACCCATCCCATCCGTCCAGAGGCCATTGACGTACACATGGACTACAGCCACTTGATGATCCGAGAAGAGATTCTTTGTGCTTCCTGTGGAGGTCACCTGGGCCACCGCTTCCCCGATGGACCATCGGACAAAGGCGGCATCCGGTACTGCATCAATTCGGTGAGTATGGAGTTTGAAATGTAGAAGCAAGATGCGAGAATCAAGAAACGAGACTTAATCCTCTTGCTTCTTGTCTCTTGGCTCTCGCTTCTTGGATTTTCCCGTACAACCCCTATATTTGCATTGAAATGAAATCAAACGCAGCAACTTTTACTTTTTCTCTGCCAGCACAGGTGCACCACCTGTTGCATCGTTTCCATCATTCCTCTTGAGAGGAAGATAATTACACCCACCCCGGTGCGGCAGATGATAGGGATTCGGCCAGTCACCACTCCTTCATTCAATTAGTTTCGAATTCATTCAAATCTCCTTATGGAACAGATTGTTCGCATTGCCGTTCAAAAAAGTGGTCGCCTTTCCGATGATTCATTAAGCCTCATCAAAGAGTGTGGCATCAAATTTTACAATGGAACGGGGAAACTCAAGTCCACTTCCACCAATTTCCCTGTTGAATTCCTTTTTCTCCGTGACGACGACATCCCAGGCTATGTAGCCGACGGAGTGGCTGACTTAGGTATCGTGGGCCAAAATGAAGTCGCAGAAAAAGACAAAGAAGTAGTGCTACTCAAGAAATTGGGCTTCTCCAAATGCAGACTCGCACTCGCCATCCCAAAAGGTACTCCCTACGAAGGCCTCGGGTATTTTGAGGGAAAAAGCATCGCTACTTCCTACCCAAAAATCCTGAAGAACTTCCTCGACACCCAACAGATCAAGGCGGATATTCACGAAATCAGTGGCTCTGTGGAGATCGCCCCTAGCATTGGCTTGGCTGAGGGCATCTGTGACATCGTCAGCTCTGGCTCCACACTAATGATGAACGGATTGAAGGAAGTCGAGGGAATTTTCAACTCCGAAGCGGTACTTATTGCACACCCCCAGTTGAGCGACTGGAAAAAAAGCATAGTAGACAAGCTTCTTTTCCGCATCAATGCCGTACAAACGGGCAAAAGCAACAAGTACGTGCTTATGAATGTTCCCAATGCTGCACTGCCCAAGATCATCTCCCTGATTCCAGGCATGCGCAGCCCTACCATTTTGCCACTAGCAGAAGAGGGTTGGTCCTCAGTACATTCGGTACTGAACGAAGATCAGTTTTGGGAAAACATGGACGAACTCCGCGCCGCTGGTGCAGAGGGAATCCTTGTAGTACCTATTGAAAAAATGGTGATTTAACCAAAAGCTAGACTTTACCTATGAAACTGCTCGTCAACCCCAGCCCCGAAAAATGGCAAAAGCACCTGGCTCGTCCAGCTATGCAAACGCAAAAAATAAATCAAATCGTCAAGCCGATCTTCGAGAAAGTAAAGAAAAGTGGAGACAAGGCCTTGAAAAAATTTGCAAAGGAATTTGATCAGGTTCGCTTGGATAGCCTTCTAGTGAGCGCTGAGGAAATTCAGGCTGCAATCCTTTTAGTGCCCGATGACTTGAAGAAAGCCATTGCCCTCGCCAAGGCTAACATTGAAAAATTTCACGCCGCTCAGGCAAGTCCAGAGCTAATCGTCGAGGTGATGCCTGGAGTCACCTGCAGCAGAAAAAGCGTACCTATCCAACGCGTAGGGTTGTACATTCCTGGAGGAACTGCCCCCCTATTCAGTACCGTGCTGATGCTCGGTGTACCTGCCCAACTCGCGGGATGCAAGGAAATTGTACTCTGCACCCCTACAAACCGGGAAGGAGCCATTCACCCAGCCATTCTCTACACTGCCCAGTTGATCGGAATTACCAAAATAATCAAAGTAGGAGGTGCACAAGCCATCGCAGCGCTCACCTTTGGAACGGAGTCTGTCCCTCAGGTAGATAAGATATTTGGTCCTGGCAACCAGTACGTGACCGCAGCCAAGCAAATGGCGACCAAGTTCGGTCTAGCCATCGACATGCCTGCTGGCCCTTCGGAAGTGCTGGTTTATGCAGATGAAACAGCCATCCCGGCCTTCGTAGCTGCCGATCTTCTCTCTCAAGCAGAGCATGGGATCGACTCCCAAGTGGTGCTGGTAAGCCCTTCGGAGGATTTTGCCAAAAAAGTATTAGCCGAAATCACCCTTCAACTGGAAAGTCTTCCCCGCAAGGATATCGCTTCAAAAGCCCTAGCCAACTCCTGCGCAGTCATTCTGGAAGATCAGGCCACAACCATTGCGCTGATCAACGATTATGCTCCGGAGCACCTGATCCTTGCTGTAGCCAAAGAGGAAGAGGTTCTAAGCCAGATCTACAATGCGGGTTCGGTCTTTATTGGCAACTTCACCCCAGAAGCCGCAGGCGACTATGCCTCTGGCACCAATCATACGCTCCCCACCTACGGCTATGCCCGCAATTACAGTGGCGTGTCCCTTGATAGCTTTGTGAAAAAGATAACCTACCAAAAGATCACGCCCAAAGGGCTCCAAGCCCTAGGCCCTGCGGTAGAAATTATGGCTGAAAACGAGCAGTTGCAGGCCCACAAAAATGCAATCACCCTCCGCCTCAACTCCCTCAAAACCAAGAAAAAATGAAGGTTGACCTAGCATCCCTCCTACGTCCGCACCTACTAACCCTGAAGCCCTATACCTCAGCCCGAGACGAATACAGTGGTTCGGAAGGAGTATTTTTGGATGCGAACGAAAATCCATTTGGGTCCATCACCCAGGCAGATTACAACCGCTACCCAGACCCTTACCAAAGTGAACTAAAATCAGAAATCGCAAAAATCAAGGGTTGTGCACCCACTCAGATTTTCTTGGGAAATGGGTCTGATGAGGCCATTGACCTGCTGTTTCGAGCCTTTTGCAACCCAGGCAAGGACAACGTGATCCTACTTCCTCCCACCTACGGCATGTACGGGGTGAGCGCCTCCATCAATAATGTGGAGATACGAAACGTAGCCCTTACACCTGACTTTCAGTTGCAGCCCGAAAAAATCCTCGCTGCGGCAGATGCCCAATCCAAAATTCTATTCATTTGCTCTCCCAATAATCCATCGGGCAATGCAGTGAAGCGGGAGGATATTCATTACCTGCTGGAGAATTTTCCAGGGATTGTGGTGGTAGACGAGGCCTACATCGACTTTAGTTCGGAACCCAGTTTGATCCAGGTGCTGGAGCAGTACCCCAACTTGCTGGTGATGCAAACTTTCTCCAAAGCCTGGGGATTGGCCTCCCTTCGGCTAGGAATGGCCTTTGCGAGTCCAGAGCTGATCGCAATTCTCAATCAAATCAAACCTCCCTACAACATTTCGGGATTGACACAGGAAACTGTCCTTGAAGCACTTCCAAACAAAGGAAAGGTGGATGAGCTGATTCGAAAAATTAAAGAAGAGCGTACCTTCCTGAAGCAAGAACTTGAAAAGCTTCCAGATGTACTGAAAATCTATCCCTCGGATGCCAACTTCTTTCTGGTCCAAGTTCCCGATGCCAATCGATTCTATGAAGGCTTGATAGAGGAAAAGGTAATCGTTCGCAACCGATCCACCGTCATGCACTGCGAAGGATGCCTCCGAATAACGGTAGGTACCCGAGACGAAACACTCGCCTTACTCCAGGCTTTCAAAAAAATAGCTACTAATTAACCTTGGTTCAAAAACCAAGAAATAGAACCCAATCCTCCTAGTTCCATGAAAAAGAAAGTATTGTTTATAGATCGAGATGGTACCCTCATCAAAGAGCCCCCTACCGATTTTCAAGTCGATAGCCTTGAGAAATTGGAGTTTATCCCCAAAGCCATCTCCAACCTCCGTAAAATCGCGGAAGAATGTGACTATGAACTTGTTCTAGTAACAAACCAAGATGGATTGGGAACCGATTCTTTTCCTGAAAAGGATTTTTGGCCAGCTCAATTCAAAATGCTGAAGACGCTGGAACAGGAAAACGTGCACTTTGCGGCCATTCACATCGACCGCAGCTTCGAGCACGAGCAAGCCCCCACGCGAAAGCCCCGAACAGGCATGCTCACTTCCTATTTTTCGGAAGACTATGACCTCAGCCTATCCTTTGTCATTGGTGATCGAGCTACCGATGTGCAACTCGCACAAAATCTAGGATCCAAATCCATTTTCTTCGGTGAAGCACATCCCGAGGCAAGCTTTTGCAGCCAAGACTGGGATGAAATCTACAATTTTCTCAAACTTCCCCCGCGAAAGGCTTCTGTGCATCGAAAGACCTCCGAAACAGACATTTCAATCGAATTGAACTTGGATGGTTCCGGTGCCTGCTCCATTTCTACAGGACTGCATTTCTTCGATCACATGCTGGAGCAATTGGGCAAGCACGGAAGCACGGACCTATCCATTCAAGTAAAGGGTGACCTCCACATCGACGAGCACCACACGATCGAAGATACCGCGCTTGCCTTGGGAGAAGCCTATGCCAAGGCCCTAGGTGACAAAAAAGGAATTTACCGCTATGGATTTCTCCTGCCCATGGACGATGCATTAGCACAGGTGGCGATTGATTTTGGAGGACGACCGTGGTGTGTTTGGGAGGCAACATTCACCCGAGAAAAAGTGGGAGACATGCCTACAGAATTGTTTTTCCACTTCTTCAAATCCTTCTCGGATGCAGCCAAATGCAACCTGAATATCCAGATCACTGGGGATAACGAGCACCACAAGATCGAAGCAACATTTAAAGGGCTAGCCCGAGCCATCAAAATGGCTGTGCAGCGAGATCCGAGAAATTTAAATCAATTGCCCAGCACCAAAGGGGTGCTTTGAATTGATAATGCCTAAATAAATGTTCACGCAGATTTTCACGGAAAAGACCCGCGGATTGATTCATAAAAATCCGCGTTATTTTTCTCCGTTCCGCCGCGGCGGAGCGTGAAACAAAAAAATCTTCCCTTCAATCAACATTATAAAATATTTAAAAGCCGTGTCAAAAAGGTTAACGCAGATTGTCATGGAAAAGACCCGCCGATTGATTGATAAAAATCAGCGTTATTTTTCTCTGTTAATCTGCGTGAAACAAAAATCGCTATTTCTAAGAATATTCCAATAACCGCTTTTTCAATGCGGCTTTGTAATTGGGAATGGCCTTTTCGGAAAGTCCCAAAAAGAGGTAGGGTTCGATCAATTCCAGTTCCATCAAGTGAAATACCCCATCAATCACCACCCCATCCACTCGGGCATACAGGCTGTCTTTTGCAAAACTAGCTACTAGCACCTGAGCGGAAGCAAGCATTTTTGAGTCTGGCATAATCTCTTGAATGGTCCCCCCATAGTAATGCTGCACCCGAAAGTCATCTACAGCAGGGGACTTGAGCACGGCATGGGAAAATACTCCATTGAAAAAAATGAGCGAATACTCCCCTACAGCTACAATTTCCGGAATGTAAGGCTGCACCAAAAAATCTTCTTCTTGGAGCAAACTTGAAATTTTATCCTCCAACTCCTTGCCAGCACCTCGCGTAATTTTCAGCGTATTTTTTGCACCTCCACTGACCAAAGGCTTGACCACCAAGGTTTCAAATCCGAGCGAATCGTGCAAGGCTTCCAAGGTAGTTATCGTTCCTTTGGGAAGAATTTGACCTGCCACGCAAGGGTATCCCTTGGCTTTCAATTCCAACAAATAGTTCTTAGAGGAATTCCAACGCAGTGTCGCTAAAGGATTTAGCACGGAAGTTCCCAAGGCTTCCAACTTTTCCAGCCAAGTCAAAAATTCGGGATAGTAATCAAAATAATCCCAGGTAGATTTGATCAACACATGGGTAAAGCGACTCCATTCCACATCGGGGTCGGACCAAGCCAACAACTCATAGGAAATACCCAATTCTTCCAGCAATTTGGAGAGCAAGGCATCCTCATCTACCGTATTGGTATCGTAGGCTCCAGTAGATACATAAGTGGCAATGACGACGTGTAGCGGCATACTTTTTTTGTGCAAAACTAACATTTCCTTTTTTTAAAGAAGGCTGTTTGTGTAAAATCCAAGTGAAACCTTATTTTTGGAGATTGAACCTATTATGAGCCACCGCAAACTCGTCATTATTCCCACCTTCAATGAGCTAGAGAACATCAGCGACATGGTGCGTACCGTGATGGAGCTGGAAGGAAATTTTGAGCTCTTGGTGATTGACGATGGATCTCCAGATGGCACTGCCTCGATAGTCAAATCCCTGCAAAGCACCTATGAAGGCCGTTTGCACCTGATGGAAAGAGCAGGCAAGCAGGGTTTGGGAACCGCTTACATCACCGGCTTTCGCTGGGCACTAGCAGCTGACTACGACTTTATTTTTGAGATGGATTGTGATTTTTCCCACGATCCCAAGGACCTGATCCGACTTTACGAAGCCATCAAAAGCCGAGATTTTGATTTGGCCATTGGCTCCAGGTACATCACGGGAGTCAACGTGGTCAACTGGCCTATGGGCAGGGTGCTCATGTCCTATTTTGCAAGCAAATACGTGAATTTCATTACTGGTCTTCCGATTCACGATGCGACTGCTGGGTTTAAATGCTACCACCGCAGCGTGCTGGAAGGAATAGCGCTAGACAATATCAAATTTATCGGTTATGCCTTCCAAATCGAGATGAAGTTCACCTCCTGGAAACTTGGCTTTAAATTGATAGAGGTACCCATCATCTTTACCGAGCGCACCAGAGGACAATCCAAGATGAGCCCGAAAATTTTTAGAGAAGCGGTTTTGGGTGTGATTTGGATGAAGCTGAAAAGTATTTTTTCTCCTTACCGATTAGTCAAATCGAATTGATTTGATCGGGTCCACCCTTGAAATAATCCGAACGGGAATCCACAATACCAAGACAGTCAACACCGTGACACCAAGATTGAGCAAGAAAAATGCCGTCCAATTCCAATCAATGGGCACATAGCTCATGTAATAACTTATTGGATCCAGCGGAATCAAGTGGAAGTAATCCTGCAATCCTCCCAGCACCAAGGCAAAAGCGTTGCCATACAAAAGTCCCTTGCCCAAAATATGGATGCCATTCCAGAAAAACAGGGATCGAATCTGAGAGTTTTTAGCACCCATAGCCTTGAGCAAGCCAATCATTTGGGTTCGTTCCATGATCAGGAGAAACAGAATCGCTCCCATGTTGAAAATTGCAACAAATCCAATTAGGGAGATAAACACGATCACGTTGGTGTCGAGCAATTTCAGCCAATCAAAAATATCCAAAAAGCGATCCCTGCTATCCAGTAAGCGAAGATCATAGTCCAATTCATCTTCCAGTAAGGGCGCATAAACATCCAATTGCTCGGGGTCGGCTACATGCAATTCTAATCCACCTACTTGATCCGAAGTCCATCCATTCAAATTCCGAATGGTTTGCAACTCCCCAAGGACCATCTGCTCGTCAAAGTTTTCAAGGTAGGTTTCAAAAATACCCACTACCTCCACCCGACGGAAACGAGGAGGCTGCTGTACAAAATACAAGGTCACCTTATCCCCTACTTTAATTTGCAACTTATTGGCAACCAGCTTGGAGAGCAGGATTTCGTTACTCACCCCTGAGTCAGGAAGATGCATCATCCTTCCCTCCACCAGGTACTTCGCAAAGCCCACGCTGTCAAAATCTTTTCCAACTCCCTTCAGTAGGACACCCTCTACTTCGGCTGACCCTTTCAGCAAGGCCGCCTTGTGTGCATAGGATTGGATTTTGGTCAGAAAAGGAAATTGATCTCGTTTTTCAAAAAATTCAGCCTTCAACGAAAAAGGTTGCTCCTCAAATGCAGTACTCATTTGGAATTTTTGCACCTGAAAGTGCCCGGTAAACCCATATACCCGGCTAGAAACCGTTTTTTGAAATCCGCCCAGCACCATAATCGAAAGGATGGCTACACCCAAGCCCACCGCCAAGCTCGCTACCGCAATGCGGTGGATGATTCCAGAAAAGCCACCGGCATGCTGAAAACTGATTCTTTTGGCTAGGAAATAGGAAAGGTTCAACGGACTGGGTTAAATTTGTTTGCAACTCCCCGCAAATTAGCATGAAGCAAGCGAAAAATTCACCCTTGATCCACATTTTGACCTTTTGCCTAATATTGGCCAGCAGCATAGCAGGATATGCGCAAGAAATCCGAGTTGGTGCCGAGCAAGCCCAAATCTACTTGCCCCTCCTCCAAGGAAAAAAAGTAGGGGTAGTAGGCAACCAAACCAGCATCCTTCCCAATTCCAAGCAGCAGCACCTGGTAGATTTTCTCTTGGAAAATAAAATTGAGGTAGTGAAAGTATTCGTACCCGAACATGGATTCCGGGGTACTGCCGATGCAGGTGAAAAAGTCAACAACTCCATCGACTCCAAAACAGGACTGCCCATCGTCTCCTTGTATGGCGCCAACAAAAAGCCAAGTCCAGAGCAGCTCAAAGACCTAGATGTGCTTGTCTTTGACTTGCAAGATGTGGGCGTACGGTTTTTTACCTACATCAGCACGCTACACTACGTGATGGAAGCCAGCGCAGAACAAGGGAAGTCCCTGATTGTACTTGACCGGCCCAACCCCAATGGCAACTATCTGGATGGCCCCATGCTGAAAAAAGGCTTCGAGTCCTTTGTGGGCATGCATCCCATCCCCATCGTTCATGGACTCAGTATTGGTGAACTCGCGCAGATGATCAACGGAGAAAAATGGCTAAAGGGAGGCCGAAAAGCCAAGCTCACAGTTGTTCCGGTGGCAAATTGGAACCATGCTACTCCTTACGAACTTCCCGTAAAGCCGTCCCCCAACTTGCCCAATGCACTTTCAATCCGTCTCTATCCCAGCACCTGTCTTTTTGAAGGGACAGTCGTATCCCTAGGCCGCGGCACCTACTTTCCTTTCCAAGTGTATGGCTACCCAGATGCAAGCTTTGGAGACTTCAGCTTTACCCCTGTATCCATTGACGGCATGTCCAAAACCCCTCCGCATCAGGACAAGGTATGTTATGGCAGAGACCTTCGCATGGAATCCCCAGCACAGCCTTTTACCTTGAGCTACCTCCTGGAAGCCTACGGTCGCTCCGGGATGAAGGAGAAATTCTTCAATTCCTATTTCAATACCTTAGTGGGTACGGACGAACTCAAAAAGCAAATCTTAGCAGGAAAAACAGAGACAGAAATTCGTGAAACCTGGCAGCAGGGGCTCACAGACTATGCCCAACTGCGAAAAAAATACCAGCTCTACCCCTAAAATTCTAGATGACCCCAAATCGCTTTTCATGCAACTACCTCCTATAAACCGCTCTTTACGCATCATTTACATGGGCACCCCAGAATTTGCGGTGCCTGCCTTGGAAAACTTGGTTGCCGAGGGCTGGAATGTAGTGGCCGTCATCACTGCTCCTGACAAGCCCCAAGGTCGAGGACAGAAGCTGGTAGGCTCTCCGGTCAAAGAAGCTGCCGAAACCTTAGGTATCCCGGTGTTGCAACCGACCAACCTCAAGGATGCAACTTTCCAAGAGGAATTGAAGGCACTTGCCGCTGACCTCCAAATTGTAGTAGCCTTCCGAATGCTTCCCGAAGCCGTTTGGAACATGCCTCCCCTCGGTACCTTCAACCTCCATGCTTCCCTCCTGCCCAATTACCGAGGTGCTGCTCCGATCAACTGGGCACTCATCCACGGAGAAAAAGAAACGGGGGTGACCACATTTTTCCTGCAGCATGAAATCGATACTGGAAATATCCTTTTCCAAGAGAAAGTAGCCATCCTTCCCGAAGACAACCTTGGCAGCCTCTACGAAAAATTGATGTCGCTTGGCGCCGATTTAGTCGTGAAGACGGTGGATGCCATTGCCTCACAAACCATTCAACCCCAGCCTCAAGACGAAAGTCAGGCCCTCCGTACCGCACCAAAAATCTTTAAGGAAACCGGCAAGATCGACTGGACTAATTCGGCCACTGCGATTCACAACCTGATTCGGGGTCTTTCGCCCTACCCAGGTGCATGGACGGAACTGCAAGGCAAAACCTGTAAGCTTTTCTCTTCCCATCCAAACGATAAGAATCTGCCGGGAAAAGCTCCGGGAGATTGGGAGAGCGATTTCAAAACCTACCTAAATTTTCAATGTGGAGAAGGGCACCTCACGATCCTCGATTTACAATTGGAAGGAAAAAAGCGCATGAAAGTGGATGAACTGCTTCGAGGATGGAAGGGATAACCGTACCAATTCCCTTGATCACTCTAATTATGAATTTATTCTCGTAAAACACCAGGCTGTTTTTCGAGTTTCACAAAGAAGAACTACTGCAAAGCAGGTAACTTACTCCTCAAATCCATTCTCGTGAAAATTATACTTCTTGTAGCAAAGGCAAGCAATCGAGTCATCGGCAAAGACAACCAGCTCATCTGGAAGTTGTCCGCTGACTTGAGGCGATTCAAACACCTCACCACAGGCCATTACCTCCTGATGGGAAGAAAAACCTTTGAATCCCTAGGTAGACCCCTACCCAACCGCACCCACCTGATCATCACGCGTAACCCTGCCTTTGTAGCTCCCGAAGGGCATCATGCCTTCCATTCGGTCGAAGAAGCCATTATTTTTTGCACTAAGCTTCAGTTGGACAAGGTATTTGTCATAGGGGGTGGGGAAATCTACAAAGAGGCCTTACCGCTCTGCGATATCCTAGAAATCACCGAAGTAGCCGCTAGCCCGGAAGGAGACACCTTCTTCCCCGAACTCGATTTCTCAATTTGGAAGGAAAAAGAACGAGAAGAATTTTCTGCCGATGAGACCAATGAGTATCCTTACGCTTTTGTGACCTACGAAAAAAGATAAACCATGGCCAAACCCGTCATCTGGATCACAGGCGCCTCCTCTGGCATTGGAGAAGCCGCAGCACGAAAATTTTCAACCGAAGGATTTGCCCTTATCCTTTCTGCTCGAAATACGCAAGAGCTTGAGCGCGTGAAACGCTCCTGTGCCTTTCCAGAGGATTGTCGGATTCTTCCCTTGGATCTCGCCTCCTCAGCTGACTTTCCAGAAAAAGTAGCGACAGCCATCTCCTTTTTTGGACAAGTGGACATGGTCCTTCACAACGGAGGTATAAGCCAGAGATCCCTCATCAAGGATACACAACTAGAGGTAGATCGCAAGCTCATGGAAGTCAATTACTTCGGCACAGTCGCCTTAACCAAGGCCATTCTTCCCCACTTTATCCAAAGAAAACAAGGGCAATTTGGTGTAGTTACCTCCCTAGTAGGAAAATTTGGTTCGCCTTTTCGCTCCTCCTACGCAGGATCAAAGCATGCTTTGCATGGATTCTTTGACACGCTACGGGCCGAGCACCACCAGGACGGAATTTCTGTGATCTTGATCTGCCCAGGATTTATACGCACGCAGGTTTCCATCAATGCTGTCACAGGTGATGGGACACCTCTCGGCGAGATGGACCAGGCTCAAGACCAAGGCATGTCTCCAGAAGCCTGCGCAAAACAGATATACCGAGCTATGAAAGGCAAAAAGGAAGAAGTCTATATTGGCGGCAAGGAAACCTTAGCCGTCTACCTCAAGCGCTTCCTTCCCGGCTTATTTTCCCGAATCCTACGAACAGCAAAAGTTAGATAAACCCAAATGCAATCAGTTAAAGCAGAAATCATTGCCATCGGAGACGAACTCCTGTATGGGCAAATTATGGACACCAATTCCCATTGGATCAGCCAGGAATTGGATGCCGTAGGCGTACGGGTGGTCCGAAAAACCACCGTCGGAGACAATCGGACAGACATCCTAACCGCTTTTGAAGAGGCATCCAAGCGAGCTGATCTGATACTTATTACCGGAGGCCTTGGCCCCACCCAAGACGACCTCACCAAGCCTCTGCTTGCCGAGTATTTTGGTTGCGACATCGTCGAAGTCCCCGAAGCAGTAGCGGCGGTATCCTCCTATTTCTTGCGTCGAGGTCGGGAGATGACTCCCCTCAATATTCTACAAGGGCACCTCCCTTCCTGCTGCACCTACGTACCTAACCCAGTCGGTACCGCTCCAGGGATGTGGTTTGAGCAGAAAGGATGCTACTGGATGTCCATGCCCGGAGTGCCTCACGAGATGAAGAAGCTGGTCAAGGACTTTGTGCTTCCCAAGCTGGCGCAGGTGTTTGACCTTCCGGTGATCTACCACAAGCTGGTCAAAACCGCCGGCATCGGCGAATCTTGGTTGGCCGACCTGATCAAAGACTGGGAAAATGCATTGCGTCCACACATTCGATTGGCCTATTTGCCCTCCCTGGGACATGTCAAACTGCGCCTTACTGCCTTTGGCACCAACAAAGAAGAGCTTCAACAGGAAGTGGCCGCACAGATTCAAGCCGTATTTCCACTGATCGAAAAGTATGTCTACGGCTACGACGAAGAAACCTTGGAAACTGCCATCGGCAAACTTTTGAAGAACGCAGGGAAAACTTTAGCTTTAGCTGAAAGTTGCTCGGGAGGATACGTCTCCCACCTCATCACCACCGTGCCTGGCAGCTCTGCTTACTTTCAAGGGGCGGTAGTTCCCTACCACAATGCCTTCAAGGAGCAACTCCTAGGAGTAAGCCCCGAAACCCTAAGTACCCATGGAGCAGTGAGTGAGGAGACGGTTGCAGCTATGGCCAAGGGAGTTCGCGCGCTATTCCATGCAGACTACGGGCTTGCGAGCTCTGGGATCGCTGGACCCGATGGGGGCACGGAGGACAAACCCGTTGGGACCGTATGGATTGCCTGTGCAGGTCCGGAAAGAGTGGAAACGAGAAAATTACAGTTGACTCAGGACCGAATGCTCAACATTCAATTGACAGGAGTGGCGGTACTGAATTTATTCAGAATCTGCTTTCTCCCAAATCACAAATAAAATTTTACCAAAAGGACTTGGGTAGCAGTTCAATAAAATTTAATTTTAAAACTTGAAAATAAACCCAATTAAATTACAAAGATCAACATGGCAAGTGTAGAAATGCTCATGCCCAAGATGGGCGAAAGTATC